>JBCCIR010000029.1:0-43434 GCA_039028175.1 Verrucomicrobiota bacterium | reverse complement strand
TGGGCATCCCACCGAAGCCGATCTGCTCAAGGCGCCGTTTGTTCAGCTGTACGATTTATCTGTGGACCCGCATGAAGACAACAACGTGGCGGAAGAACACCCCGAGCGGGTTGAAGCGATGGTGAAGCTTTTGCAGGAACATGTCTCCACGGGCCGGAGCACACCGGGGCCGGCGCTGGAGAACGACAAGAATGTGCAGATTGTCACTCTTCGGGATGCGCGTCTACCGGCGTTTGTGCGCGAAGGTGCGAAGTGAACGCTTTCGCGTGAACACCTCACTCATGGGTCCACCAGAACTGGACCGGGAGCGTTGACTGTGGTGGCATTCTGGGATTCGCCGGGACGCTCTCCTCTTGCCTGGGGTTGCTTGACTCCATCGATATAGACGCGGTCGGGGGTGGGATTTTTGGGGATGGAGTCACCGGTTTCCTTGATCCAGCGATCGAGCAGCGTTTTGAGTGATTTGAGTTGGTCTCGGTACTCCGGATTTGCGGCGAGATTGGTGAGCTGATTCGGATCCCGGCCGACGTGGTAGAGTTCGTCGGCGGGACGCGGGACGAGAAAGATATCGCGCTGGGATGCGGGATCGAGTTTACCGGCATCCTCCATATTCCAGAGTTCCTCGCCGGCGGGGTAGGATCGGTCCTGTTCTTGCGCGAGGCTTTGGAGATGAGGGAAACTGTTCCGGATGTAGACCCAGTCTCCATGTCGAACCATGCGTTCGTGGGCGGAGTTGACGTGCCAATTATGTTCGGCAAAAACGACATTGCGGGTGATGGCAGCCGGATCGCGGAGCACGGGCGCGAAGCTTATGCCCTGGACCGTGGCTGGCTTTTCGATTCCGGCCAAGTCGAGGAGCGTTGCCGAAATGTCGATGGACGATACGAGCGAGTCCGTTACCTCGGGTTTGATGCGGCCAGGGGCATAGACGATGAACGGCGTCTTGATACCGCTGTCGTAGAGACGCGTTTTACTCCGAGGGAAGGCGCGACCGTTGTCCGCCATGAAGATGATCCAGGTATTGTCTTCGACGCCCTGGCGTTCGAGTTCGTCGCGGACTCGACCGACGTAGGTGTCCATGCGGCTAACTTCGTGAAAATAATCGGCCAAGTCCTGGCGTGTTTTGGGACCGTCAAAGAGATAGGGTGGTACTTCGATATCGTCTGGGTTGTAAACGAGGTTTTCGTCGTCCCAGTTCCAGCCTCGATGGGCATCGCTGGAAGCGAACCAGAAGAAGAAGGGCCGGTTTTTTGGGCGGGAACGGAGGAGTTCCACCCAGTCCTCCTGTTTGCCCGGTCCTTTGCCCGGGGATTCGACGGCGAAACCAATATCGGCCGCCTTCTTTTTGTCACTCATGTGGTTCTTCCCTGAGATGACGGTGTGGTATCCCACGTCCCTCAGTGATTGCACGAACGTGGGCTGATCCAGCGGGAGGGTGGTGTGCAGTTCTGGGGCTCCGTGATTATGGGGATAGCGGCCGGTGATGATCGCGCAGCGGGAGGGGGAGCAGGAACTGGTGGCGAGGTAGGCGTTGGCGAAGCGGAGTCCGTCTTTGGCCAACTTGTCAATGTGAGGGGTTTCTGCGTGGGCGCAGCCGTAGCAGCCGAGGTCTTCGGGAGAAACGTCGTCGACGATGAGAAGGACAAAGTTTGGCGGTTCGACGGCTTGTAGAGCGGGGGCGGTGTACAGCAGGCAAACCAGTGCGAAGACTATGAAGGAAGGGGATTTCAATTAGTGATTCCGCGACTGGGTTTTTTTCGAGGCTCGCAAGTGGTTTGGCTACTTCGGGGTGGCCTCTCCGTGGGGGTAGATGTAGTTGGCTTCTTCGTTGACGGAGACCTGGGTGGTGGACTCGTCGGCGAGGGAGTAGAGGAAGAGTTTGCCGCCGGCATGATACATGATGGCGGACTGGTCTTTGGTCCAGCGAGGGTAGGCGAACCAGACCGATTTGCCCTCCTTATTGGCGAAGGGTTTGGCATTGCGAATGGCAGCCGCCTTAGAATCGAAGTCGGCGAGGTAGAGGGTGCGACCGGGGACTTTGCGCTCGAAGCCGGTCTGAAATTCGAAGCAGATTTTCTTTTCGTCGGGGGAGATGCTGACTCGATCGAGGACCCCCTTCATTGCGAGCGGGACGGTGACGGGTTCGAAAGTTGGTTCGGTTCCTTCGAAGTCGGGCGTCATGAGGAAGTAGCCGCGCTCTTGTCCCGGGGGGCGGGCGTTTACGAAGATGCGACCGTCTTCGAGGCAGGTGAAGGCCCAGGCGTGATAGTCGTCGCCGGTGAGGGCGATTTCTTCGCCGGGATTCCCGCCGATTTTGCCGGCCATGACGGTGTATCCGCCTCTACCGCTGGGTTTCTGGCGATTCCAGATGGGGGTATTTGTCCCGTCGCGGGTCCAGGTGTGATTGAAGTCGGTGAACTTTCCGCTGGTGAGCTGGTGTTGCATTGTGCCATCGGCGTTCATGTGGAAGACGGCTGTCTTCCACTTGCTGACCTGGGGGTGGTTTGCGAGGCGGCGGAAGAAGAGGATATTGTCGCCGGTCTTGGACCAGACGGGTTTAAAGTCGTCGCCTCTGGTGAGTGGTTTCCCGTCGGTTTCACCGAGAGTTCCGACGTGGATTTTGAGGTCTTTTGAGTAGGTGGCGCGGTGGGGTTCGTTGGCGCTGGCGGTGGTGAGCGCGAATGTGAGCGTGATCAAGGGTGCGACTATGATGCCGGGGGCGGAACGGCTGATTGGTCGATTCATGTATGTGAGGTGGTTTTCTGTAAGGAAGAAACGGGAGTGAGGGCGATCGTTTGTCATCCTCTTCGCCCGGGGGTGGGGGAGGTGTCCGAGAGATCTCAGAACCAAGGTTCTGATTCCTTTTGAGGCGGAAGGGACTGGGGTAACGGAACGTTCCGCGAAAGGGGTCAGGTGGTCGTGAGGGGCTTGCCTGGTGAAGGAGAGGACTTGTATTCCTGGCGCAAGAGCAGTCGAGAGAGCACGGTGAGGTGTGGAAATTCGACGAGCATGCCGATAATCAGGGCGGCATAGACGAGCGGCTGATCGGGGAGGGCAATAGTTGCGAGTCCGAGGATGAGTGGGGCATTGCGTGCTGCTGTGGTCATGGCGAGCAGGACATGCTGCGGATGATCGAGGTGGAAACGCCGGGCGAGCACTCCGCTCAACAGCGAGGTCAGGATGAAGAACAAAAAGACCGCGAGCAGGATGAGCCCGAAGGCTTCGGGATGCGTAGTGAGAGCGGTTGCGTGACGGGCGAAAATGCAGCAGACCAGGGCGCCGAGGATCCAAGGCACGAGAGAACCGGCCAAGCGCGGAAGGGTTTCGAAGCGAGTCTTAGGCAACAAGCGGGACAAGAGCAAGCGCACCAACACAGCGCCGATGAACGGGAGGAGGAACCATTGCGCGACGGTTCCCCACAATCCGGCAAGGTCGGTGCCTGCCCGTGCGCCCACGAAGACGGCAAGAAAGATGGGGAAGAGCAGCAGTTGGCTGATGAGGTTAATTGGAAGGAGGACCGAACCCAGGGCGACATCCCCTCTTGCGAGGCGGGTGAATCCGAGAAACCAGTCGGTACAGGGGAAGAGGAGGTAGAGCAGCAGGCCGGTGAAGAGCGCCGGAGAGTTTGAGAAGAAGAGCGAGGCAATCCCCCAGCCGATGATGGGGATGATGATAAAGTTGGCTGCCCAAGCCAAAGAAAGAAAGCGCAGGTGGCGTGTCGCTCGGACAAGCGGGGTGAAGCGGACCTCAAAGAACAGCAAGGCAAGCAGGGTTAAGACAAGAGGATCGATGAGTGATCCGAGCGGCTCCCTGGCGTGAGGGACCCAAGCTCCGACCCCGAGCCCCAAGAGGATCGAAAGTGGAAGGACGAGAGCGGTGGCATTTCCGAGACCGATCATGAGGCGAAAGCGGAGGATTCGGGAGCGGCTTCGGCAGGCTCAATGGCGCATTGGCAGTCCGTGCAGCAATCGAGGTCATCGTTCATGAAGCCGGCTTTGAGATAGGGCATGAGTTTTTCGTCGACGTTCGATTTTCCGATGCGGGTTGCGATTTCGTAGGCGATCACGCCAAAGCGGGCTCGAAACTTGTAGATAAAGCAAAACAGGGAGTTGCGATGCGTCAAAGAAGGTCCGGAGTAGAAGAGACCCGGTGTGAGCGTGGATTCATCGGCTTCCTCGCTGAATATTGGCAGACCGTTCTCATCGTGGTCGAAGAGGGGATCTACGGGGCCAAGTCCCGATTCGAAACCATTGGCCAGGATCGGGCGTGTCCAAGAAACCGTGGGAATGTCGTCTTGGTCGCGGAGAGTCCACCAGCCCTCGTTTTCCTCGATGTGTCGGATCTCGGTATTTTTGGCGAACTCGAGTTTTTTCGCTTTTTCGGGCGTCCGGAGCAGCTCGCGGAGACGGTCGAGGGTGCGTGGGCTCAGGGAGCGTGACGGATCAGGGTCGTCCGACGACCAAGGTTCGCCCCGCGAGATCAGTCGCACGGACTTGCCTTGTGCGATCAAGTTGAGCGCGGCATCGACCCCGCTTTCGTAGCCACCGATGACTGTAAACTCGTCGCCTTCGAGCGCGCTCCAATCCTCGACCTTGGACGAGTGCAGTGCGAAATGGGCACCCGGGAAATCGTGTACGCGTGGATGAAAGAACTGTCCGGCAGCCCAGACGACGTAGTCGGCGAAGATTTCGCCATTGCGGGTGGTGGCGATGAAGTGGTCACCCTCTAACCGCAAGGCGCGGACGTGGATACCGGTGCTTACGGGCAACTGGTGATGCTCCGCGACGGCTTGCAGATAATCCGCGTAACGGTGGCCTTCGGGATGTTGAGTGCGAAGGAAATCAGCCGGAGAGGTATCCGGGTCGATCGCGTTCAGATCGGTGAGGCCGAACGAATTTGAGTGAAAAGACGGCGTTAGCAGCGACATCCCGCGCGGCCAGTTGCGAAAGGAAGCTCCGATATCCCGCGAGTCGATGACCAGTTGGTCAACAACGCCTGCCCGCTTCAGGGCGGCGGCCACTCCAAGTCCGGCCGGCCCCGCGCCGACGATGAGCACGCCGGTATGCTGGACACTAGCACTCATCAATCTGCGAGTGCTTTTTTGAACCAGCGAACAATTTGATCACGGTGTGCGGAGCCATAGGCTTTAACAAAAGCGAGGGTGGAAGGGTCCCGGTCGTTCGAAAGTGCGTCGATACGTTCCCTGCAGTACGCTGCGTCAAGCGCGAGACCGGCTACCTCCGTCACCGTCTTGCGCCATTGGGTGTAGCTTTCATAGGTAGGATTCATGATGCCGATTCTGGGGTGAAGCGTCGCTCAGGGAACAGCAGCTTCGTGCGGTCGCGCGGCGAGAGGAGATACCTCGAGGACGGCTTCATCGGACACCCATATCTCCGGGCGCGATTTATTGCAAGTTATTTGCATTTGGTGCCACTGCGACTGAAATCCACAGACGGCCGTGGCACTGCTTTCCCATCTTGATAGACCTTAGCGGCTTCATCACAGATTGCCGTAGCGTTTAACCTGTGGACTTGCTTTCTATTCGATTAGAAAGAGTTTTTCCACATCATCGACTCCCTTGGCCGATCCGAACGCTGATTGTATTTTGCCGACATTTTGTCCGAATACAAGGTCTGCACTTCGCCTTCGACGCGAAAATAGATGAGCTGACCGATCGGCATGCCGGCATACACGCGAACGGGCTGTTTCACTGAAATCTCGAGCGTCCAGTGATTACAGAAACCGACGTCGCCTTTGCCGGCGGTGGCATGAATATCGATTCCCAATCGGCCCACGCTCGATTTACCCTCCAGAAACGGCACCGTCGTATGTGTTTCGGTGTATTCCTGCGTGATGCCGAGATAATTGATATCGGGCTGCAACACGTAGCCGTCTTGCGGAATCTCGAAGTGTTCGATCTGGTTGTGTGCCTTGGCGTCGAGCACACGTTCGCGATAGGTAGCCAGGTTTTTACCGAGGTGCACATCGTAGCTGTTCGTTCCAAGGCACTCGCGGTCGAAGGGTTCGATGACGATAGAGCCCTCGGTGATTGCTTGGAGAATGGCGGTGTCTGTCAGAATCATGGGAGAATGGAGTCTGACTAGATCTCGAGCTTAAAAGATTGTCGACCGCCGAATGTCGAAACTGAAAAATTCTCCCGGTGCTTGGTCTTTGGCCGGGCCTGAGAGAAAGGGGTGAGCTCGCCAGCTGTCACCGATTTGTTTTGGGGGTCGCCGGCACCGATTTTCGAATTCGCAGGGAGGCGACGGCTCACTCCGGCATGCTTGACGAGTGGTGCTCAACGATGAGCCAGCGTTGGCCGTTCCAGCGATAAACGAAAGTAAACCTGGCCTGCACGACGCCCCCGTCCTCAAAGGTGAACGTGTAGACACCTGAGTTGATGGCGATGTCGCCGAAAGTACGAATGTTGGACTCATTTATTTCACCCGACGGCCCTTTTGCCAGGAAATGGATGAAGTAGTCCTCAATTTCGTCGTGGTCGTGGCGAACCTTATTGGATACGGTCGGCAGCAGAACGGCGTTGGTTTCGTAGAGGGCCGTCACCTGACCAGGATCCCCTGATTGGAGGGCATTGTTCCATTCTTTGAAGAGGGCTGAAATTTCGTTGTCCGACATGCCTTAATCTAGTGGGTTTGATGGAAGTCCAGTTTACCGGGTGATATCGAATCAGATTTGTGGGGGCGAGAAATGACCCATCCTGTTCATTCGCGTTGACCCTCTTCCTTCATTTCGGGAAAAAGATCAGCGAGGGGAGCCTTACTTTCATCCGCGTCCATTGCGAGTTCTTTTTTGACGAGATGTGTGAGGTTTGTTTGCTCAGAATCCGAACCAACCCATGCGCCATTTGGGAAATGGGTCGGCGAACTGCTTTTTCCACTTCCTTTTGTTCGTGGAAAGCTCTGCTTCGGTAAGCAGGCAGCTGTCGAGCATGGCGATGAGCGCGTGCTGATCCATATTGCGCCCGATGAGAACAAGTTCCTGGCGGCAGTCACCATTGCTACTATTCCAAACACGTTCAATGTGGCGGCGGTCTTTGGGCCAGAGCCAGCGCGGAACTGCTGCCCAGAAGTATCCGGCGCATTCATATTGTGCCACCGCACCGGCCTGCGACCAGAGGCCGGCGAGCTTCAGGCGTGTGGCGAGCCAAAAGAAGCCCTTCGAGCGGATGACCCCCGGCCATTCCCGCTGGAGACAGTCGTAGAATCGCTGCGGATGAAAGGGGATGCGCCGTTCGTAAATGAAGCTGCTGATGCCGTATTCCTCGGTTTCCGGGGTCTGCTCGATGAGCGAATCCAGCCAGCCCTCGTGATTGGAAGCACGGTCGGGGTCGAACCTTCCGGTGGCCAGCACCTCGTTCAGCGGCACCTCCGATTTCACGGTGTCGTGTATCATCGCCTGCGGGTTCAGCGCGCGAATCATGCCATGAACCTCGTGAAGTTCTTCTGGTGAGACGAGGTCACTCTTGTTAACGAGAATGACATCGGCAAAATCAATCTGGTCGGAAAGCAGGTCCACGATGGTGCGTTCATCCCCTTCGCCTATTGCCTGTCCACGATCCGCGAGCTGCTCGGTCGTCGAGTAATCGCGCAGGAAATTTGGGGCGTCGACCACAGTCACCATGGTGTCGATGGCGGCGATATCTCCGAGAGAGGATCCGTCTTTGTCCTCGAAGGTGAAGGTCTCGGCGACGGGCATGGGTTCGGAGACACCCGTGGACTCGATGACGAGGTGGTCAAAGCGATCCTGCTTCGCCAGCTTACCGACCTCGTGCAACAGGTCTTCACGCAGGGTGCAGCAGATGCAACCATTTGACATCTCCACCATCTGTTCCTCGGTGTGGGATAACGAAGCGTCACCATTGCGAACGAGATCGGCGTCGATATTGACCTCGGACATGTCGTTGACGATCACGGCCACTTTGCGTCCGTCACGGTTGCGCAGGATGTGGTTGAGCAGCGTGGTTTTTCCCGATCCTAGAAAACCGGAGAGAACGGTCACCGGGAGCTTGGGTGGGGTATTCATCCCGATGCTTTTGAGGAGCAGTATGTGGCCTCCATGAGGTCCAGGCATTCGATCCAGAATGCGGCGTTCATGGCATCGTAGCGAATGGTTTTGGGACCGGTCTTTGTCGTGAAGAGAATGTTGCTGGGTTCCTCGACGAGTTCGTCGAAGAGGCGATTGAGGCAATAACCATGGATTTCATCGCGGGCCCCGGCGACAGGTGTTCCGGCGCCGCCTTTTGCGTGTTCGCGAAGGGAGTCCAAGACGAGACTAAGGTCCTTGCCACCGAGTTCGATTTTGAGGGGCAGGGCTGCCTGCCGGTGATCCTCGACGATAGCGGCGAGTCGTTTCACGATTCGTTTTGCCTCCGCCTTGCGGTCGCCGATTTCCTGTTGGATTTCGGGGGGAGAGAAAATCTCTGATCCCTGCTCGAATAGGGGGCGGGTGGTGCGTGGTTCTTCGTCGCGTTTCATGGGATGGGGCGCGAAGGATCAGAGGCGCGTTGGATTTGGCACTCCTCGATAGACTTTCGTGGGGTCGAAGGATTTGTCGTTTTCGACGAATTGGAGTTGTATTTTGCTTCCCGGTTTGGGCTTCAATGGGATCGCGCGATAAAAGCACGAGCGGTAGCCAACGTGACAGGATGCTTCGTTGCCGCCGGTTGCCGGTGGAGTGAGCAACACTTCGAGGATGACACAGTCCTGATCATCATCGATGAGCATGCGCTGAACGTGTTGGAACATGCCGGAGGTTTCGCCTTTCTTCCAGAGTTTCTGGCGTGAGCGCGACCAGTAGTGGGCTAGGCCCGAGCGAATGGTAAGACGCAGCGCCTCGGCATTCATGAAGGCAAACATGAGCACTTCGTGAGTTTCGGCGTGGGTGGTGATGCAGGGAATGCAGCCGTTCTCGTCAAATTTAGGCGCTAGTTGGCTGCTTTCTTCGACTTGTTCGACGGAGGTGCGCCGAGCAAAGGGAATCTCGGAATGAGTATGATCTGGCATTTACGCTGATGGGCTTGTGACGGGACTGTTTGGACAAGGATCCATATCGTGCGCCCCACCTTATTGCAACAAATTTGCATTAACGACGATTGATCTCAACCCCGTCCTCGGGGGTCGCGGGGATCAAAACGGGACGGGACGGGTTACTGGCATGAACATGAACCCGGAGCCAGTGAAAGTGTTTAACCGACCCTGCGCAGGCTGGTTGGCCACGGATCAGGGAATTCCTCGCCTCGCTGCCACGCCTCGACTTCGTCGTCGGTGCACAGGGCTTCTTTCAGGGCGGCGGTGAAGGCATCACGGGCGGCGGGGAGTCCGATCAGGGTCAATTCGTTGTGTCGGTCTCCGAAAATGGGGTCCTCGGTTTTGAGTTTTTCCTTCAAGTGATCCACCTCTTCCTCGAGCAGCTTGCCGTCGCGGTTGTGCACCAATTCCGCTCTCCAGAATCCTGTGAGTTCGAGGGCGATCTGGCTTCCGGATTGCTGCCAGAGAAGGACGTGGGCGGGCCGGGAGGCGAGCCAGAGGAATCCTTTGGTTCGGTAGAGACCTGTGCCGAGCTTACTGCGGCAAATTTCATGCAGGCGTTCGGGATGGAAGGGGCGTGGGTCGCGGAAGATGGTGGCGTTGACGTCCTTTGCCGTCGACGCCGACTCGGTGAGGCCGAGCTGATCGGCTCGGCGTTTCAGGACTGAGATTTTTGGTGCCGGGGTGGCCTCCAACTGTGGTAGCAGAAGGCCTGCTTGGGCTGAGAGTCCGATCGCGGCATCTGGTTGAATTTGTTGCAAGATTGTCACCTGTGCCTGGACGATCTTCTCGGGCACGGTGTCGGTCTTGGTCAGGATGATGACACTGGCAAAGGCGATTTGTTCCGCAAGGACTTCTGCGGCATGGCGCAACGCTCCATCTTTTGTGGTGACTGAATCCTCGATGAAAATCCGGCCATCGGAGAAGTCACGGTGAAGATTCAGGGCATCGACCGTGACGATGAAGTGACGCAGATAGAAATTTTCGTTTTGGGTAAGCGCCGTGATCAGGGGCCAAGGGCGTGCGGCCCCGGTGCTTTCGCAGAGAACCAATGGCGGCGTGGGATCGATGGTTTTGATTTCCGCAAGGATTTGTCCGACCGAGGCGTGGAGTTTTTCACTGGCATGGATGCCGTGAAGGGCAGCGACGCGGTCGTGGAGATGGCCTGCTTGTGGGGTCGTGTTCTCTCCGGAGAGGAGTTCGGCATCTAGGCCGAAGTCGCTGAGGTCATGCACAATGAGCGTCGCTTCACTGAGTGCTTCGTCGCGTCGCCACCGGCGGAGCAGCGTCGTTTTTCCCGAGCCGAGGAAGCCGCAGAGAGTGACGATGGGGATGCGGCTCATATCGAAAAACGGTGTGATTGGGGGGAGTATTAAAGGCGCCCCTTCATCGGTTCTAGAGTCGAGGACATGCCTTTCCCCGGAGTATCGGCGCCGGCTACCCGAGCGATGGCGGTGAAGTCGTCAATACCAGCCGCATTCGCGCCACTCAACGTTAGTTGTCGGGGTAAAAGGTTTTTCATTCCGCCTAAGGCGAAGCGCTATGGCTGAGATGATGATCTCCGGTCCATTCTATCCAAGATCGCCTCCATTTCATCCATCGTTTCTTCCATGCGCTTTACCAGGGCGCGGTAGGGTTCCGGCTGAGTAAGGTCGACGCCCGCCTTTTTGAGCAGCTCGTGAGGGTAGTCGGAACCTCCGTCTTTGAGCATTTGGATGAAGCGATCTACGGCCGGTTGTCCTTCGGTTAGCATCATGTCGTAGAGAGCGGCACCGGCGGTCATCGACGTCGCATACTGGAAGACATACATGTTGAAGTAAAAATGAGGGACGAACATCCACTCTCGGGTATAGGCGTCGTCGATGATCACGACGCCTTCGTCGTGGCCATGATACCGTTTGAGGATTTCTTCATACATGGATGAGATTTTTTCCCCGGATAAGGCTTCACCGCGTTCGACCGCTTCGTATAGCGCCAGCTCAAACTCCGCGAACATCGTTTGACGAAAGAAGGTTCCGCGCATCGCTTCCAGTCTGTTCCCCAGGTAAAAGAGACGTTCTTCGTCAGACTGGGCGTTCTTGATGGAGTCCTCCTCGAGCAACAGTTCGAACGAGATTGCCGGAATCTCCGCGATGAAGGTCGAGTAGTCCGCCGATTCGAATGGTTGTTCTCTATTTGCGTAGAGGGTATGCATGCCGTGCCCCCACTCGTGGGCGAAGGTGGAAACGGCGTTGAAGGTGCCATCGAAATTCAACAGCAGGTAAGGATGGACGTCGTAGGCTGATCCGTTCTGGTATGCGCCGGACCGTTTGCCGGGCTGTGGATAGACGTGCATCCATGGTTTTTCCATGGCTTCTCGCTGTATCGTTACCCATTCTTCGCCAAAGATAGACATGGCATCGAGGGTCATTTCTTTGGCGTCCTCCAAAGAGAATTCCTGATCGAGAGACACCAGTGGCGGATAGATGTCATAGTAGTGCATCTGGTCGATGCCGAGCATGCGCGCGCGAAGTTTAAAGTAGCGATGCAGGGTTGGGAGAGCCTCGTTTACCTCTCGGACCAGGGTGCGGTAAATTTCTTCAGGGAGCTTGTCCTGGAACAGCTCACGCTGGAGGACGGTCTCGTAATTGCGGGAATTGGATAGGAAGGCTTGGGCCTGAAGGTGCGAGTTCAGGGTCATCCCGATCGAGTTTTCGTATTCACCCCACTTGCCCCAGTAGGCATCAAAGACCTTCTTACGATCGTCGCGATTTTCGCTTTGCCGGTGAGTCGAATATCCCTGGCTGTTGAGGGTGACTGTTTCTCCATTGGCCAACTCCAGTTCGGGCCAGGGGATTTCCGCATTGGCGAGCAGACCGTAAGTGTTGAAGCCGGCCCGCAACGGTTGGGAAGCGGCCGCGAGGATTTGTTCCCCTTCGTCGGACAAAGTGTGAGGGGCATTTCTCAGGGTGTTGTCCAGGGAGTGGGCAAAGGGAGCCAAGCGCGGTTCTTCTTTCAGGTAGGCTTCCACCTTCTCGCGTCCCAGCTTTAGGATTTCGGGGTCGATCCAGGAGGCTGCCTGTCCAACCTGACTGAACATTTGCTGGGCCAATTGATCCTTTTCTTGGTTAGGAGCATTCCGTAGATCTTCGTCTGCTTTGAGACTGGCGTATGAGTGAACGCGGAGGGCCTTGCGGTAGATATCTGAGAGTAGTTCGTGGGTCTCGTAGAAGCCGGTTGCGCCGTCACCCAGCGTGCCCTTACGGTTTTCCAGTTCTTCGAGCTCGCCGAGCACTTCTTCCCGTGCCGTATTCCAGGCTTCGTCATCCGGGTAAAGAGCGGTTAGATCCCAGCTGATTTGTTCCGGTTCTTTGCCATTGTGATCGTCCGCAAACAGGCTGAGAGCGGCTGTGAAAAGAACGGTGATGACCAAGCTTGAGCAAGTGACCTTAAAAATGCGCATGGCACTATGTGTCCGTGTTCCACCAGCAATTCAAGTGCAAGTTGGGTTTCGTTGATTGTGGAGACACTGAATTTCAAGATCGGTTCAGCTCTTCAGCAGCTAGAAAGCGAGCGTGGGGAGACTCCGGTTCGCGATTGGTGGGGATGTCCAGGTAGATTAGGATGAGAGGGCAGCTGCAGTTTTTCTGGTCCCCCACGTTTGAAGCGGGATACGGCGATGGCGGGAGGGGCTGAAGGAGGAATTTCCTTCCAATGCAATCACTCCGTGCTCGCCAGCGCGATGGGTTCGTCCCATGGTTGGAACATGCGCTGGCTGATTCTACTCGCCGTATTCGTCCTTCTCCTTACTTCGTGCGCCACTACGGGCGGGTCGGGCACGATCAGTTGGGAGCGCGACTACTGGGGTCATCGGCCGGGGCCGCGCGGGTTTTCCACGGTAATACTGGATGCCGGGCATGGTGGACGCGACTCGGGTGCCGTTGCCGGAGCCAATGGAGTTCAGGAAAAGGACTTAGCTCTCGACACGGTGAAGCGTGTGCAACGCAAGCTCGCGGGGCGGGTCAAGGTTGTGTTGATTCGCTCGGGCGATGAGTTTGTTGATCTCGACGAGCGGGTTCGGCTTGCGAGCCAGCGGGACGGAGCGATTCTCCTGAGTATCCATTACAATGCCGGGCCTTCGGGATGGAATGGTCCGGAGAATTACTGGTGGCGGGTGGACAGTAACGGCCTGGCGACCCGTCTGCAGAGAGAGCTTGAAAAAGCTTCACCTTTCAATGGCCCGAATCGGGGAAAGGTGCGCCGTCGTCTGCGTCTAACCCGCAACCCCAACATTCCCAGTGTGCTCGTCGAATGCGGTTACCTGAGTTATCCCGCGGAAGCCAGTCGTTGTGCCGATCCCGGATACCGTGATCAACTGGCCTCGGCCATTGCCCGTGCTGTTCTCGACCAGCAGGCATACGGTGATCCGCCCGGACCCTTACCGCCTCCGATCAACAAGCCTCCCAGTCGTCCGACCGATCCGCCGGGATCATGACTCCGGAACTTGAGTAGTTAATCGGGTTGGCCGCTCGCCCGTTGCGGCGCATTGGAGGGCGGCGTGAGGGGACACTTGGCGAGCTGATGGCGCTTAAAGATCGGCTCACTCCGAATAGCCGATGGAGCGCAGATACGCAGCGTGTTTCTCCATCGTTTCTGTCTGTGTGAAATCACCCACTTTGCCTCCTTCGAGGACGAACCAGCGGTCGTAGCCGATTTCCTCCAATGCCTTGAGCGCGCCTTCGAAATCAACTTCGCCCTCTCCGAAGATCTGCTTGCTTTTGTCCTTAACGTGCACCTCGCAGATCAGGTCGTTGCCGAGTTGGCGAATCTCTTTTTCGATGTCGTACCCGTTGCCATGGGAGTTTCCGGTGTCGTAGTAGACTTGCACCGCCGGGCTGCCGACCGAGTCGATGATATGCAGGTGTTCATCGGCGTCGATGGTGGTTTCCAAACCGAGAATGACATCCCGATCTTCTGCAAGCGGCGCGACTTCTTTCAGTCTCGCAATCGTCTCGGTGGTGCCCTCCGCATCGTTCTTGAGATCGTTTTGCCCGAAGAAGGCCAGGAGCATGACTTCAGACCCGAGCTGGTGAGTCGCCTCGACTCCCTGTTTGGCCCAGTCGACGGCCTCGGGAGTGGATTTAAAGGGATTCTTGTTGAAGATGCCCATTGCGGTAGAAGCAATCGCGACGCCGGTTTCTTCGGAGCGTTGCAGCAATGCCTCGCGGTCGCGCTCCGTGCGCAGGTCGGTTTCGCCTTCCCCGGGAATCGGCGTGAAGCTCGCCTGAACGCAGGCGAGATTGCTATCCTTCGCGAGGTTAAAGGCATCCAGATTTGACCGGGCTCCAATCGTCCAATCCGTGATGCCGATGCGATTGCCGGATGATTGGCAGAAGCCGGTCTGAGGCCATGCCAGAAGGGGGGCTGCTCCGAGGGTAGTGGAGAGGAAACGTCTTCGATTCATGATACTCAATCTGGCAGGAAAGAGAGAAATACCAAGTGCATTGTCGTTTGTTGGCAGCCATGGGGGGTGCCGGTCTGAGAGCGCTTGGCTTCTTGCCGTTCCCACAAAACGGGTCTCTCTTACAAGTGATGTGCGATTTGATTCGTGTTGGGACGATGTCGTTTGGATGACTGAAGCTGCACCCATTCACGCTCATTTCCAGAGGTTGTGTTTATGTCCATTTCTTTCGACAACAGCTACGCTCGGCTTCCTTCCCGCTTTTTCACCCGGGAAACCCCGGCTCGCGTGCCGGACCCTCAGCTCATCCGTCTCAATGGAGAGTTCGCGGAGCGACTGGGATTGGATGTCAGTTGGCTGGAATCTCCGGAAGGGGTTTCTGTTCTGTCGGGCAACACCGTCGCCGAAGGTTCCGTGCCTATTGCACAGGCTTATGCGGGGCATCAGTTTGGTGGGTTTGTCCCTCAACTTGGCGATGGCCGGGCGCTCCTCCTTGGTGAGGTGGTGGATCGTTCGGGCACTCGGTACGATCTCCAGCTGAAAGGATCCGGGCGCACTGCTTTCTCTCGGGGTGGGGATGGGAAGTCTGCTCTCGGCCCCGTGCTTCGCGAGTACATCGTGAGCGAAGCCATGGCGGCGCTGGGTGTTCCCACGACCCGAGCCCTGGCCGCCGTCTCGTCGGGAGAAACGGTTGTTCGCCAGGAAGGCCGAATCCCGGGTGGCGTCTTCACCCGCGTTGCCGCCAGTCACGTGCGTGTTGGCACATTCGAGTATTTTCGAGCGAGAGATGATTTCGACGCCCTCCGAGTCCTCGCCGACTACGTGATCGAACGCCACTACCCCCAGAGCTCAGAGGCGGAAGCACCCTACGAAGCACTCCTGAAGTCCGTCGCGCTGGCTCACGCCGATCTTGTTGCCCAATGGATGTCCTTTGGATTCATCCACGGAGTCATGAATACGGACAACACCGCTCTCTCCGGGGAAACGATCGATTACGGGCCTTGCGCGTTCATGGACATCTTTCACCCTGAGAAAGTCTTCAGCTCCATCGATCGGTTCGGACGTTATGCGTGGGGGAATCAAGGGGATATTGCTCTCTGGAATCTGTCTCGGTTCGCGGTGACCCTTCTTCCGTTGCTTTCAGACGATCCCGAAGAAGCCGCCGGAACGGCCGGGGACATTCTGGAATTGTTCCCGGACCAGTTCGGCTCCCGATACGACATGCGATTTCGAGCGAAGCTCGGGCTTTCCGAAAGCGCCCCACCAGCATTTATTCGCGAGACTCTCGAACTCCTCGCGGAACAGAAGATTGACTTCACCCTATTTTTCCGTCACCTGACGCCGGTAGCTCGAGGCCAATCGGCAGACGCCCTGGAGTCCCTCTTTGCCGATCCTGAGGAAATCAGATCCTGGTTGGCCCGCTGGAAAGAGGAGGCCTCCATTCCCGATCAGTTGGACGCCATGCGATCGGCCAATCCGGTCCTTATTCCGCGGAACCATCGCATCGAAGCAGCCATTCAGGCAGCCTACCAAGGCGACTTCGCTCCCTTTCATCGACTCGCCGACGCCTTGAAGACGCCATTTGCGGAGAATCCTGAGCATGCGGAACTCGAAGAAGCGCCTCAGCCTGACGAGATCGTGCAGGAAACGTTCTGCGGGACCTAGCCGTTTATCGGGCGCTTCAGGGAGGGGCAGGTGGTGCGGCGACGCTTACGACGCGTTCCCGTTGATGTCCACATTCCATTCGGGGAAGGGGTCGGTGAAGCGATGGCGCCATTCATCCTTATCCATTGCGAGTTCTCTCTCGGTGAGCAGTGCATCGTCGAACATTTTCGTGAGCGCTTCGCGATCCATATCCGATCCGATGAGGACAATTTCCTGACGACAGTCTCCGTTGGGCTCCATACTGACTCGCTTGATCTCCGCGAGCTGTTCGGCGTCCTGAGGCCAATGCTCGCGAGGTACTGCCGCCCAGAAGAATCCGAGACAATGGTTCTGCCGCATGGCACCGGCCTGGGACCAATAGCCGGCCTGATGCAGACGTGTCGCCAGCCAGAAGAGTCCCTTCGATCGAATCACACCGGGCCATTGGGTAGTGAAAACCTTATGGAGTCTCTCGGGGTGGAAGGGGATGCGTCGTTCGTAGACGAAATTTGAGATTCCGTATTCTTCGGTTTCCGGAGTGTATTCGACGAGCGAATCGAGCCAGCCGGTTGTCTCCTCCGCCTCGGAGAGGTTGTAGAGGCCGGTCCCCATGACTTGATCGATCGCGACTTCGGAATTGGTCGTCTCGTAGACTTTTGCCTTGGGATTCAGGGCGGCGACCATCGCCCGGATGCGTTGCCGATCCTCCTGAGAGACGAGATCGATCTTGTTAATAAGAATGACATTGGCGAACTCGATCTGGTCGACGAGGAGATTGACGATCGTTCGTTCGTCTTCTTCGCCGACAGCGGTTCCGCGTGCCTGGAGGTCATCGACGCTGTCATAGTCGTTCAGGAAGTTCAGCGCGTCGACGACGGTGACCATCGTGTCGATGCTGGAGAGGTCTCCGAGGGAGTTTCCTTCTTCATCGCGGAAGGTGAACGTCTCCGCCACCGGCATGGGTTCACTGACGCCGGTTGACTCGATCAGCAGATAGTCGAACCGGCCTTCGCGGGCCAATTTTCCGATCTCGAGGAGCAGGTCTTCGCGCAAGGTGCAGCAGATGCATCCATTCGACATCTCGACCATCTTTTCCTCGGCGTGGGAGAGGGCGGCGTCACCGGAACGCACGAGAGCGGCGTCGATATTGACCTCGCTCATGTCGTTGACGATCACGGCGACTTTTTTGCCTTCGCGATTGCGAAGGATGTGGTTGAGGAGAGTGGTTTTTCCGGCGCCGAGGAACCCGGAGAGAACGGTGACGGGAAGTTTTGGGACAGCGAGATCGGTTGGCATGACAGCGTTGAGGATAGTGACGCTGTCCACTAATGCAAATTGTTTGCGTTAGTGCCGATCCCATTGGGAGTGTATTGGGGGGTGTCCGATGGGGGTGTCGGGCGGGTTGTTTGTCCGCGGCGATCAGCCGTGGCAGTTGCAAGCGCCATCGCAGCAACCGTCGTCGTCCCCGGCGTGCCCGTTTGCGCAGACCTCGCTACAGTAGTGTTTGCCATCTTTCAGGACGTCATGTCCCTCGGAGATTTCGCATTTGCAGTCGGGACAGGCGCATTTGTTGTCGGTGGTATCGCTCATAGTAGCAATACCTGAACATACGCTCAGATATTTGTCAATTGTCTTCATGGGGTCTTTGCGTGAGGGTGGTTTCATGGCCAGTCGACCTTTGAGTTCCCCCAGCGATACTGATTCTCCGGTCTGCATGGAGTCTCACGATGCCTCGGCCGCGGAGGTTCCTTCACTGGGAATCGACGATTCTCAGCAAATGGCGGAGTTTTTTGGTGTTCTTGCTGATCCGACCCGGTTGCGTCTCATTTCGTTGCTGGCGGCGTCGGAGTCTTGTGTTTGTGACTTGGCGGCGAGTTTGTCGGTTTCTGAATCGGCGGTGTCGCACCAGTTGCGGGCCTTGCGGAACGCGCGACTGGTGAAGTATCGCAAAAGCGGCCGGCAGGTGTTTTATCGGCTTCACGACCACCATGTGGTGTCTCTTTATGAGACCGTGCGGGAGCACCTTTCGGAGTAGGTGGTTTTTAGATTGGGGGTGGATTCGGGCTGAGCAATTTCGCAAGTTTCTTGCACTTTCCATTAACGCAAATAGATTGCATTAATGGTTTCTTCAACTGTTGCCGCCGCGATTGTTGATGGCGATTTTATCATTCGATGATCGCGGCGGCTCATCAGGTTCCTGCGTCGAGGGTGCGTGTTCTTCTGGGGGATTTCACTTCTCTGCTCGCGCAGCAGATGTATTTCTGGGGGCAGGATGTGGTTCATCGGCGGGGAAATCTTCTTTGCGAGAGTGGGTTTGAGAAGCGAGAATCGGCGGGGCTTCAAGGGACGAGTTGTTACCGGAAGCGTTTGGATAGCGGTGGCTTCATCGAACTGCACGGTGCTTGCGCGGGTTTCTACGATCCGTCTCGGGAGCACGGTCAGGACTTTCTTTATATTCGGAAGAAGGCGCGTTGCTTTCTTTACTCGGGCGGGGAGCCGCCGGCTCCCGGCTTTTATGCATTGGATACTTTGCACAGCGGACCTGCTGTCGACCTTTACCTTGCGAGTCTGCGGTTTCTCGATTGGTGGCTCGAATATGAGGATTGGATCGCGCGAGAGACATCGGGGGATTGGAGAACTCAGAATTTCCGTGCGTTCGGCGGTTTGCCTACCTCACGTCCGATGCTCCCGCCCCGCGAAGCCGTGCATTGGCTTCGTCAGTATCGGAAGGACCCGGTTAAGGTTGCGCGCGTTAGGGAAGCGATGCGTTCCCTGAGGACACGCTAATGCCGGGTTGGCATTCCCGGGGGGATTGGAACGATTGGCGTTACTGCAAGTGGTTTGCGTTTTTCTCCTAGGTTGAAATGTTCATCCGTGTGAGTTTTCCCCCTCTTCACTCTCGCGGGCTTGCGACCGGGGTCGGTGTTCTCTTTTTTTTTCAGGGTTTGCGAGCTTGGTTTACCGAGTGCTTTGGATGCGGGAACTCGGGTTGTCGGGCGGCTGGCGGCGATCAGCACGGGGGGCGCGGTGCTCGGCTCTCTTGCGGCGGGATTTGCGATGCTGGATTTCTTTGGGCTTTGGGCAAGCCGATTGCCTGTTTGATCGGCCACCGTCATTCCGCGGTGCTTGACGGGGGGGTTTCCAAGAGCGTTCGATTGCGCTCAATCGGGAACTTGGGATCAGCCAAGTTGGTCCTTTCAAGAGCCTTCCAGGTCACCTGAGCCATTACCTTGGGAATCTTTCCGCTGCTTCAGAGTTGTATTCCGATGTCCGGCTTAACACGGGCGATTTTCCGCACATTGAATTTGACGCGTCGCTGACGCATCGAGCTGAGAAGGCCGGCGAACTTGAATGATTTACCGGGGGGCGTCCCCCGGCGTTCTTTGATGCTCTTCAAGAAGCGGTCCCTTTCGACAGCGACCCTTGGTTGGAGTATGTCGGTTGTTTCGTCTTAGTTACAGCCGCATGATCCTTTGCAACAACTTCCTGACGACGATTCACCTCCCGAAGACGCGAAGCCGAGTCCGCCGGAAATGACACGGCGCACGGGGACTCCGGTTTTGGGATGGCGTTCGAGGGCGGGGTCACTGATCCGTTGCCTCCATTCGAAGCGTTCGACGATATCGTCGGGATTCTTTGGGATCGTTTCGTAGACGTATGTGATCATTCCGAGGACACTATAGGCGGCAGCTGTTGGGGGCTGCAATTGACTTTGCGGAGGAAGCGGATATTACGGCTGGCTTGATCGACAGAGATGGATGGTGGGGAAGTGTCCGGAGCTCTGGGATTAACCTCTTGGGTCTTTTCTTCGAACCCTCTTTGCCGTGAAGAATACGGTCGCGGTTCCACGGCTATGCCAGGATACCGGTTGCCACTTCCCCGGAAGTTTCGGTGAGGCGGAACTCGCGACCGCCGTAGTTGAAGGTGAGACGTTTGTGGTCGAGGCCGAGCAGGTGGAGGATTGTGGCGTGCCAATCGTGGATATGCATCGGATTCTCGACGGCTTTGTATCCCAGTTCATCGGTGGCTCCGTAGTTGATGCCGCCCTTGACGCCGCCTCCGGCCATCCAGATCGAGAATCCCTTGTGATTGTGGTCGCGTCCGTCGAGGCCGGCGGCGTAGGGAGTGCGTCCGAACTCGCCGCCCCATACGACGAGGGTGTCTTCGAGCATCCCTGTGCGTTTTAGATCGGTCAGGAGCGCGCCGATGGCTTGGTCAACACTGAGACATGCCTTTTCAATGTTGGTCGTAAGGAGGGCGTGGTTGTCCCATGTGCCGGGAGTCGAGATCTCGATGAACCGGACGCCGGCTTCAGCGAGTCGCCGGGCAAGCAGGCATTGACGGGCAAAAAGGTCGTCTTCTTTTCCGATGCCGTAGAGTTCGCGGACGGCCTCGCTTTCATGGTCGAGGTCGAGCACGTCCGGCACCTCGCTTTGCATCCGGAACGCTAGTTCGAAGGACTCGATCATTCCTTCGACTTCGGGCTGATGGGCTTCCCGGGCGAGGCGTTGTTTGTTCATATCCCGGATGAGATTGAGCTGGCGGCGTTGCTCCTTAGTGGAGAGATGGTTGTTTTGGATATTCTTCATGGGAGGGCCGGGCGCTTGCTGTCTTTTCGTCAGCGCGGCGAGGAGGGCGGGGAGCTGGCTTCCGCCGAGCTTGGTGCCTTGGCAAATGCTGGGGAGGAAGACGCTGCCATAGTTGCGGGCTCCGCCGTTGCCGGCGGGTGGATTGAGTGTGATGAAGCCGGGCAGATTTTCGTTTTCCGTGCCGAGTCCATAGACCGTCCACGCGCCGAGGGACGGGCGCACGAATTGGAAGCTGCCCGTGTGCATTTGGACGAAAGCAGGCGAGTGATTTGGCAGATCTGTATGCATGGAATTCACGACACAGAGATCGTCGGCATGCTCGCCAATGTGGGGCATGAGGTCGGACAACCAGAGGCCGGACTTTCCTTTTTGCGAGAACGCGTGGGGAGGTGCGAAGAGTTTCGCGCCGCTGAAGTCGCCTCCGAGATCGGCGTTTTTGCCGGCGTTTTTGATCAATTCGGGTTTGTAGTCGAGCAGATCGACGTGGGACGGCCCTCCTTGCATCGTGAGGAAGATGATGCGTTTCGCCCGGGCCGGGAAATGGGGCGGGCGGGACGATATGTTACTGGAAGTGGTAGTGGCGGCAGCGTTGCGGGCAGCGAGCGCGGAAAAGGCGAGCCATCCGGCACCAAGGGAAGTTTTGCGGAGCAGGTCGCGGCGGGTGATGGTTGATTCAGATTTCATTTTGAGTGGCGGTTCTCGTTTCGATCGTTTTGAGTTGGCGGGAAGTTTGGGAAGGGCATTGCGGGGATATTCAGCTGTTGAGGTTCCGTTTAGTCTGCGATTCGAAAGTCGGCACTTCCCAGGAGCGCTTGGCAAAAATTCACAAATTGTTTGTCGGGATCTTCGATTCCTTCACTGAGGTAGGATTTCGCCAGTTCCTGTTCGCCGGGTTCCGGCATGCGATTGAAGCACAGCTCGTACGCGCGCACGATTCGTTCGTCGTGGTCGGCGGCTTCATCCGAAATGCGCTGAGCCAGTCCTTCGGCGCGGGCCCGGACAAAGTCACTGTTCATCAGGTAGAGGGCCTGGGAGGGGACGTTTGTAGAGTCGCGACGCCCGGTTACGAGGCTGGGTTCAGCAAAGTCGAAGAGTGCGAGGACTTCCGGCAGGGAGTCTCGGAACACGGGAAGGTAGACTGACCGGCGGAGCGAGCCATCGAGATCGGCCGGAACCTTCTTGTTGAATGGGACGGCGGCAATGGAAGGCGACGTTAGATCGGCGGCGATTGATCCGGGAAGCGGCGTGGAATCGAGTTCGCCAGAAACGGCAAGCATCGAATCGCGGAGTTCCTCGGCATCCCGGCGTCGTTTGCTCTTTCTCCAGAGAAGACGGTTGTCGGGATCGATGCGGAAGCAATCTTTCCGCCATTCGGAAGATTGGCGGTAGGCGTTGGACAAAACGATTTCTCGAATGAGTGACTTTACCGACCAATCTTCTTCCACGAACCGCCGGGAGAGATAGTCGAGCAGTTCGGGATGGGTCGGGACTTTGCCGGTGGGACCAAAGTTGTCGACAGTCGTGACGAGGCCCTCGCCCATGAGATGGGCCCATATCCGGTTGGCCATGACGCGGGCGGTGAGTGGGTGGTCGGGTTGTGTGATCCATTCGGCAAGTTGGCGCCGGCCACTGGTTGATTTCGGGATTTCCTGGACGGTTTTCGTATTGTAGAGGGGGGGAATAGAGCGAGGAACGATTTCGCCCGGGTGGCCGATGTCGCCACGTTCATACATCGGTGAATCGACGGGTTCTTCCTTTTCGAGCGCGCCCATGGCCAGCGGCAGCGCGTTGCCTTTTTCATCGACGGTATCCAGCCGACCGATCAGAGGGCCGCGCGACCAGTAGATGCGCAGGGCATTGGCGAGCATGTCGTTAAAGTCTTCCTGCATGTCTTTGCCTTCGGCCTTTGCTTGCTCCGCCATCATGGTCCTTTCCTCCTCTTCCTCATCCAAAGCGGCGAGTTTTGCTTTCATCTCGGCGACTTCCTTGGGGGAGTAGGACCGATTCGGAATAAGTTGCCCGGGCGTGCGCGGAAGGTGGATCAGTCGGCCTCCCTGATTGTTTTCGATATCGATCCAAGTGCCAAAGCGGGTGTCGGTGCTCTTAAAAATGCCGATCAGGGCGTAGTAATCTTCCATCCGTACGGGGTCGGACTTGTGATCGTGGCAGCGAGCACAGGCGATCGAGCTTGCGAGAAAGGCCCTGCCCATGGCATCGAGTTGTTCATCCGCCAGATCGGCTTTGAATTGAGCCTCGTCCATTAGCGCCAAACCTTTTGAGCCGATTGCCAAGAAACCGGTTGCGACGAGGAGCCGAACTTTTTCGTCATCGTCTTCTGCGTGGAGTAAATCCCCGGCGATCTGCTCGACGAGGAAGCGGTCGTAGGGCAGGTCGTTGTTGAAGGCATCAACCACGTAGTCGCGATATCGCCAGGCATGAGGATAGGCAATGTTTGCCACTTTTCCGTTGCTCTCGGCGAAGCGGACGACGTCCAGCCAGTGGCGGCCCCAACGGACGCCAAAGCCGTCGGACGCGAGCAGTTCGTCGACGGTGTCCTCCAGTCGGTCGAGGGAAAAATTCGCAATCTGCTCCGGGGTTGGAGGCAGTCCGACAAGGTCAAAAGACAAGCGACGCAGAATGGTAACGGGATCAGCTTCGGGCGAAGGCGATAGCCCTTCCTGTTCGAGTCTTGCGGCGAGGTAGCGATCGATCGAGGTGGAGTCCCACGCTTCAAAAGCGACGGTCGAAGGCGGTGGGGTGGCGAGGAGTGGTTGGTAGCTCCAGTGGTTGGTTGCCAGGGAAACCGTGCTTGTATCGGCGACTGTGCGGTCGCGCGGGTCGACCGCTCCATTTTTGATCCAGGTTTCGAATTCCGATATCTCCTCTTTCGTTAGAGGTGCTCCTTTGGGCGGCATCTCGAAGTCAGGGTCCTCTTGGCTAATGGCGAGCAGAAGAAGGCTGTCTTGCAGATTTCCAGGGACGACGGCAGGCCCGCTGTCGCCGCCCTCGCGGATCGCTTGCCGTGAGTCGAGCAACAGTCCCCCCTTTGATTTTCCTGATTCGACGGAATGGCACTCATAGCATCGCTCGACTAGGATGGGACGGATCTTCGATTCAAAGTGATTCGTTGCATCATTTTGAGTCGACTGCGCTTGGGCCGGCGGTGCGAGCAGCAGGACGATCGAAGCAGCGCCGGTCAGGGCATTAACGGAAGAGGTCATGGACGGAGGTGGTTTCGGTTTCTCTCTTTTTCTGGAGCCAAGCAGCGGTGGCAACCTGTGGCCAGGAGTTCGAGAGATAGGACAGGGCGCCTGTGCCCGCGTTCCAGAGCGTCCAGCGGACGTTTCCGGTTTCAGTATCGAGGCTGGCGAAGGTGAGTTCGGTCGGTGATTTCCATGAAGGCAAGGTACGACTTTGCCAGCCGAGATGGGGCGGAGATATGACCTCCGTCTGCGCGCTGTCCAAGTCAACGACGGCAACGGCGTCGGATGCGCTTTCGACAATCG
The DNA here is from genome assembly GCA_039028175.1 of Verrucomicrobiota bacterium. Classification (GTDB taxonomy): domain Bacteria; phylum Verrucomicrobiota; class Verrucomicrobiia; order Verrucomicrobiales; family DEV007; genus JBCDBW01. Next base: position 19,208 of record JBCCIR010000029.1, on the reverse strand, counting down.
CAACACGTTTGCCGTCGGGCGAGGGGACGAAGTGGCTTAGATTAGAAGGTAAGGCGCCTTTTGCTGTATCCACGACCATCGCAGTCTCCGAATCGGGATCGAGCACATACAATCTTGTATCAAAGACCAAGTTCGAAAGTTTCAGTGGGAGTGATCCTGAATCGGCGGCAAATAAAATGCGTCCATCCGGCAGCGTCGAGACGGAGGGCGAGACCGGTACCACGGCGGTAAGCAGACCTGTGGAGGTTCGTTCATCGGCGGGAAGAGGGCGATCTTTGGCATCGAGAAGAGACACGCGGCGGATTTGCTTTAGTAATCCGAACTCACCGATGAGCGGAGCGACCGTGACGAGCGCCCGCCCGTCCTTGGTCCACGTGAAAGCATCATCAGATTGATCCGCGACGAACGTTTCGAATTGATCGTCGAGCGAGACGACCTCGATTTCGACCCTCAATTGTTTTCCCTGTTTTCGTGAGCAGGCCGCGGCCTTTCCATCCGGAGAAACTCGAATCAATCCGATCTCTTGGAGTCCGCGGTCGAGGAGGTGCGATGCGGGATCGGCATCGGGATCCCGTTCGGCAAGGTTTGAGGGGAGCTTCATCAGAATGAGATCGTGCAAACGGAATGCGATATCTTGTGCTTCTCGGTCGGGGTTGGGGAGGAGGGCGGGATCGCGCTTTGACGCCAAGAGAAGGGCGGTCGTCAGTTCGGCCTGACGGTCCGGCGCGAGACGAGTGAGGGCATCGATGGGGCGCAGGCCGTCTCCGTGGAGCAGCGTCGCCGTTTCCAACAAATTGGGAATCTCGCGAGATAGCTTCTCGATTGATTCTGCGCGTTCTTCTCCCAGCAGGTTCGAGAACTTGTTCCAATTTTTCGCATAGGTGATTTGATGTGCGACGATACCAGAGCCATCGGGCAGCCATTCGACTTTGCGGAGGGCAGGCAACTCGGCGACGAGGTTCCCTTGGGCATCGACGAGGAAGCTGTTGGACTCCTCCAGAACAATGGCCCGGTCGCCGTCGGGCGACCATGCGAACCGCTGCTCCGGAACACATCCGATGAGCAGCAGCGCCGCGAGAATGAGGATGGAAAGCGAGCGGCTCATCAATTTCGATATTTTGAGGCAGCGAGCACGAGGATTTGGCCATCCGCCTCCAATTCGTAGCGGGCCCAGGGCGACTGGCTTTCTGATTGCTCCGGGGCGGTGGTGTGTGTGTCGCTGATCAGGTTGGGCTGGCGCTTTCCGACGAGGAATCCTCCCAGGGCCACAAACATGATCAGGGCGGCGGCTGCGAGTGTCTTCAGTGCTTGAGAAGCGCGAAGGCGGCCGGCAAGCGATGATATGTCGGGGATACTTCTCTCGGTGTCTCCTTGTTGATCCAAAATGCCTTCAGGGTGATTCTGAATCACTTGCCGGGTCATATCGACAGCATTGAGAGTGTGATCGGCATCAACGCGGCGCTCCGGGTGATCCTGCAAATAGAGATCGAGGAGTTCAGACACGTCCGGGGGCAGTTCGCCCAGGGCTTGGTCAATAATGAGGCTTTCGAGTTGTTCGGATTTCATGGATTGGTGTCGTTTGGTGAGTTGTCGGGATCATCCTCGGCGAGGGCGTTTCGGACCGCTCGGATGGCGTGGTGGAGACGCGATCGCACGGTGCCGACAGGAATATTCAGCGCTTCGGCGATTTCGGCGTAGGAAAGCCCTTGGGTAAATCGAAGGTCGAGCGCTTCGCGATGAAGAGAGGGGAGAGTAGCGATCATTTCGTGGGCGGCCGAGATTCGTCCGTCGGCTTCGGGCGCCGCCCATTCGCGATCCGCTGATTCGGTCGAAGTGGTGAAGGAACGTTCGCGGTATTGGCGTTTCCAAGCCGCTTGACTTACCTTTCGGGCGATTCCAAAAAGATAGGCGCGCGGCGACCGCGGAGCGCGTCCGCGTTCCAGGCTTTTCGCCATTTCGGAAAAGGTTTCCTGGACGAGATCCTGAGGGGATTGGGTATCGTCATGCCGTCGCGAAAAATAGCGTGCCAAATCCTCGGCTGCTTCGCGGAAAAGCCGATCCAGATCAGGTAGAGTTTCGATAGCTTGCAAGTGGATGATGAATTGGAGTCTGCTCAGAAAGGAGACCGGTTCTATCCAGTACGTGCGGAAAAACGGCGAAAAAGTTCACAGAAAACTGTTTTTTTTAATTTGTTGTATGAAAGCGAGTTACGACCGGCGATTCTGCGGGTTCCGGAGCGGACGGGAAGGGTTGGGTGTTACCACCCATAATCTGCCATGGAATGGGCCGGTTGGCATCGATCTTTACGATTTGAAGAGGTTGGCGTCGGTAATTGATGACGACATAGGGGGCGCGGAGAGCAAACCGATTGAGAGGGAAATCGGGAGGTTCTTAATAATTGGGGCGGGTTTTTCGACGACGGCGGTTGCTGGCCGGCGGGAGAGGATATCGGAGCGAATTGGGTAGTGTTGCGGGCTTTGACGGATTTGTTGGCCAGGAGTGCAGGCTCAGAATCTTATAATTAGCGTCCAAAGGCCTTGTTCTGACCCCTTTTACTTGTCTGTCGATGCTGGGGTCGGGATGAGTTCAGGAATTGGAGAGTTTCGCCAATACTGATTTGATGGCACGCACGACAGCCGTTGTTTTGTCGGCATCGAGTGCATCTGGATGAGGGGACGCGAATCGGCCGGAATCGTTGTCAAAATATTTGCCCGAGGCCGAAGCGAATTCGTCGTCGAGCGTTGCCCGCGTGAGGATATCGGCGCCGATTTTAAGGTCTTTTCCGGATGACCCGAACGCTTCTTTGACCATTTTGCTTCCGAGAAACGAGCCAGGATTGACGGCGATGATTGCGGGGCCGGAGGCGCCGAGTTGCTCTGCCAGATAGCGGGACCACATGGTCAGGGCGAGTTTGCTTTGGGCGTAGGCTTCACCATCGGAGAGACGGACATTGCCGGCGAGGGCGTCGAGATTGACGGCGGATTGGGCGGCTGACGAGAGGTTGACGACTCGTCCGGTCTCCTCGAGGAGAGGCAATAGTTGCTGGGTGAGCAACCATGGGGCGATTGTGTTCACGGCGAAGCGCGCATCGAGCCCATCTGATGTGATGGGTTCGGGTGTGATGTAGACGCCGGCATTATTGATGAGCGCGTCTAGATGCGGGTGTTTATCGGCGACCGCTTTGGCGAGCGACTCGACTTCTGTCATGTGAGAGAGGTCGGCCACGTAAGTTTCGATCTCCGAGATACCGGACTTTGATGAGAGCTCCCGGGCGGCGGCGTTGAGTTTGTCCGGATTCCTGCCGTGGAGGAGGACCTGGTGTCCGAGGGACACCAAGGATCGGGCTGTTTCCAGTCCGATTCCGTCGGTTGCGCCGGTGAGGAGAATGCGCTTGGTGTCTGGGGAATTGCTCATTGGCTAAAATCCGGCAACAGATCATCGGCGAGGCGTTTCATGGCCGTTTCGATGTCCGATTGGTTGAACCGTAAGTTCAGGGCGACATGGTTTACTCCGATTTGTCGGCGAGTCTCCAGGTAATCACGGAGAGCTTTCATTCCCAATCGCAATCCCAGGTGAATGGGTTGTGGCGGGGTGTCTGGGTCTTCGGCGAGATCGACGTAGAGTGGTTCCATGACGGGTTGGTTCCCGCGTCCGGTCGTCTTGATTTGATCACGCCAGTTTCTGATGATTTTTGCCTGGAGCGGTGCCGGGCGTGGATAGAGCATCCATCCGTCTCCGTGATTGGCGAGCCACTCCGGATCTTGGCGGCTCCCGCCCGTGATCAGCAGCGGCAGCTTGCCTGTTGGGGGTTTTGGAATCATGTCGATATTGCCGTTGAACTTACCGAAAACGTTTTCGAATTCAGGGAACTCGTCGTTCATCCGACGGATGTACTCGAAGCTTTCCTGGAATCGGGCGGACCTATCGTTGAAGGGAATATTGAGCGCCGGGTATTCCTCGGGACGATCGCCCGAAGCGACCCCCAGGACCAAGCGTCCTTCGGAAAGGGTGTCAACTGTGGCCGCGGCCTTAGCGACGTGGGCGGGATGTCGCAGAGGCAGGATAACGCTTGCGACGCCCAAGCTGATTTGTTGCGTCTTAGCGGCCAGGAGGCCGAGATAGACGAAGGGGTCGAAGGTCTGTCCGGCATCGCCAAAGCTGGGAACGTTGAAGGGCACATCGCGCAACCAAATGGCGGAGAAACCGAGGACTTCAGCGAGTTGCGCTCGTTCGAGGTGGTGATGGAGATTCGGTATGGGGCGGGAGGCGTAATTCTCGATGGGGACAACCAGTCCAAGGCTCAGCTTGCCGGCACGGAACACGGAATTGTATCCGCGGTTGATGGATTGGAAATCGGAGGCACCGCCAAGCGCCGCCGCGTTTAACGAGGAGGTTTTCGCTGGGGGATATTCCGCTGCAGACACTGACATGGTGTTATCGAGAGTTGCGCCGAGGGACCCGGGTCTAGTTTTCGATCACGATTTTACCCATGGCTTGTCCGCTTTCGAGGCGGGCGTGGGCGGCTCCTGCTTCACTTAGCGAGTAGGTATTTTCGTCGAGCACGGGTGTGAGTCTGCCCGCCTCGATGATCTCTTTCAGGGCATGCAAAATGGCGGCGTGTTCTTCACGTTTGAAGTTATGGAGCATGGGAATGAGCATGAAGACCACGTGAAGCGATAGGCCTTTGAAGTGGGCGGGGGACAGATCGAGTTCACACATGGCGACAGTTGTTGCGATTTGGCCGTTGAGAGCGGCGGCTTCGAAAGAGTTCGTCAAGTTGGCTCCGCCGACGGAATCGAAGATCAGCTCGAATCCGCCGCCGCCGGTGTGTTTCGCGACGTATTCTTCGACCGTCTCCGTTTTGTAATTGATGGGTGTGGCACCCAGTTGCTCGATGAGAGCCAGTTGCTTGTCGCCTCCTCCGGTGGAATAGACTTTGGCGCCGAAGTGTTTTGCCAGTTGGAGGGCGATGTGGCCGACGCCACCCGAGCCGCCGTGGACAAGCACCTTTTGGCCTTCTTTGATGCCGGCGCGGGTTAGGCCTTCGTATGCGGTGATGGCGACCAGGGGGAGGGCGGCGGCTTCCTTCATGGAAAGGTTCGCCGGTTTGTGGGCGATGAGATTTTGATCGGCCACGATGTAATCCGCCAAGGTGCCGGGCAGGTCCGCCAAGCCACCGGCGCATCCGTAGACTTCATCTCCGACGGAAACCGTTTCCACGCCTTCGCCGACCGCTTCGACGGTGCCGGCGAAGTCCATGCCGAGGATCGCGGGGGTGTCGGGTGACAAGGGCAGTTCTTTGCCCATGGTGCGAATCATTGTGTCGACTGTGTTGACGCTGGACGCAGCGATTTTCACCAGGACGTGACCGTTTTTCACTTCGGGCCGATCGACCTCCGCTGCTTCGAATATTGCATCGGCGCCGTAGGCGTTAATGAGCATTGCTTTCATTTATTCGCTTCTTCTTTTTGAGTCCTACTGGATTTCTTGAACCTGCATGACGAGGTCGTTCCAGTTTCGTTGGTTCTCCATGTCATGTTCCATGCCTTTTTCGTCGGCGATGGTGAATCGTTTGATCGCGGGCGTTTTGCTGGTGGCCTGGTAGAGCCAATAGGCTTCGGCTTTGAGTGCTTCATCGATTGGTTTGTCGATGGATTCGTAGACGGTTTGTTTGCATGCGTTGATGGATTCGGCCGGGAACTGGGCGATTCGCTTGGCGAGGGCATCGACGTAATCATCGATTTCTTCCGGATCGAGCGCTTTGTTCACGGTGCCGTATGCTTCGGCTTCATCGGCGTCGAAGTCCCGGGCGCTGAGGATAATTTCGAGGGCGCGGCCGAGGCCGGTTTGTCGTGCCATGCGTGAGGCGCCGCCGCCGCAGGGGAGGATTCCCATGCCGACTTCCATTTGCATGAACTTAAATTTGCCGCGCGCGGCGAAACGCATATCGCATGCGAGGGCGAATTCGTGACCGCCGCCGCGGGCGAATCCTTCGAGCTTGGCGATGGTGGCCTGGGGCAACTTGCTGATGCGTTCGAGGACGGATTGGAGGTCGAGCAGTTCTGCTTCGTCGCGGGCGACTGCCTCGGTGGACATGTCTTTGAGGAGATTGGTATCGTAGTGGCAGACCCAGATTTCCGGGTGGGCGGATTGGAACACGACGACCTTGGTTTCGCGATCGCGTTCGAGTCTCATGGCGAGGGTATTGAGGTCGGCGAGCATTTCCTGTCCTTGGAGGTTTACGGGCGGGAAATCGATGGTCACGGTGAGGATGCCGTCGTTTTGTGTGGCTTTGAAAGTGGTGTAGCCGTCGTAGGTCATTGTTTTGTCCTTTGGATTGATGGTTTCTTGGGGTGGTTGCGGTGGGGGAGAGACCGCGATTCCGATTGACGGGGAAGCAATAATGCATACCATCAATTAACGCAAGAACGCACAATTAGGACCAGTAGTTACAAAATGGTAACCAATAAGCAAAAGAAGAGGCATAGTGATTACGATGGGCCGGCGTGTCCGGTTGAGGCCACCTTGGAATTGATTGGGGGCAAGTGGAAGGGGATGGTTTTGTTTCATCTGCTGGACGGTAAGATGCGTTTCAGTGAGTTGATGCGGGCGATTGGGTGTGTCACGCAGCGCATGCTGACGAAGCAGCTTCGGGAGCTGGAAGCCAATGGATTGGTGAATCGGATCGTTTATGCCGAGGTGCCACCGCGGGTGGAGTATGAGCTGACGGAGGAAGGGGAGTCGCTGAGAGCGATTTTGATTGCGCTCAAGGAGTGGGGTGAGGGTCACGCGGTGAAGTTGCTTGAGGAGCGGGAATCGTAGCGGGCTTGGGGCAATGGGGAGGCGGTGGAGCCGGCCGGGCGAATGCCGGGATCTCCAGCGCCGAGATTGTGCCACCTTTTGCTTCCTGGCATTTTTTGTGACACTTTTTTGCGCTGGGAGATCGAGGGTTATCGACGTTTGGATACTCCGGAAAATGAAGTGGAATATCGATGAGATTTAGACGGGGAGATTTTTTGGATTTGATCGCTGTTGGATTGTCGATTTTGGCACCACTGTCTCTCGGTTTTGCCGAAGATTCACGGCGTATTGAGCCTCTCGCCAACGACTATTCTGTTCTTTGGAAGACCTCGAATCCGGAGGAGGAGATCGGATACTGTCCCGCGTTGACACGGTTGAGTGATGGACGGTTGATCGGGTGCCTACTGCATGCAGGGCCGAAGGTTGGCAAGGAGCGCTCTTGGACCGTCAAGATTCACACGAGCGATGACGGGGGGCAGAGCTGGGTGCATCGGCAGGATGTGTCGATGATCGACAGCTTTCCCTTTGAAGCCGGGGGCTCCGTTTACGTCATTGGTGGGAGGCATGATTTGACGATCGTGCGCTCTGATGATCGGGGTGACACCTGGTCTGAGCCGGTGAAGTTGACCGAGGGGAAACTTTGGTATTCGCATCCCGGGACGGCGGTGGTGTCTGAAGGGCGGATTTATTTTGTGATGGATCAGATTACGGAGCCGACGGAACAGGGGTTTCCCACCCACATCTTTGCGCCCGTGGTTCTTTCGGCACGGCTCGACGACGATTTGACCCGGCCGGAAGCGTGGACGTTCTCGAATGCCCTTAGTTTTGCGGATGTCATGGAGGAATACGGGGGACCGGAATTGTTGGGTGTTCCTTTTTATGAGGAAGGGCGGCATCCGCATCCCGTGAACCCGCGCAATATGCCCCGTCTTGGTTGGGGAGAGACGAACCTAGTGCAGATTCGGGATCCGGCGAATGTCTGGTTTGACCCTGAGGGGCGGACTTTTCATCTGCTTGCGCGAGCGGTATCGGGGCGGGCGAACGTCGCTTGTCTCGCGAAAGCGGTTGTGTCCGAGGATGGAGAGGAGATCGTCGTGAGCCTCCAGGAAGCGCCCTCCGGGGAACCGATGCTATTTGTGCCGTTGCCGGGCGGGCAGGTGTCATTTCACATCGCATACGACGACGTGACAGAGTTGTTTTGGATGATTTCATCGCAGACGACCGATTCGATGCGAAAGGTGGAGCTGCTCGATACGAAGCATTACGGGATGCCCTACCAGGAGCGCAATCGCATGGCACTGCACTTCTCGAAGAACTGCATCGATTGGTGTTTTGCGGGGCTGGTGGCGAAGGTTGGCGACGTGGGGCAGTCGCATCACGGCGGGAATGTGCTTATCGATGGGGATGATCTGGTGGTCCTGATGCGGACTGCGGACGAGGAAGCGATCAATGCGCACAATTCGAACGTGATCACCTGCCACCGGGTGCGCAATTTTCGGGAGCTGGTGTATTGAGTGGAAGCGAGCGGTGAAGTTGCGGGCTTCGGTTGTTACTTTGACGAGGGGGGCGCGGCCTCTGGGAAAGCGGACGGGATCAGAAGTAGCTCAGCCAGCGTGATTGGGAGCGTTGTTTCAGCGCCGCGAAGCGGGTGCAGAGCGGATAGAGGGCGAGGACAGCAATTAGCCAGATGAGATAGACTCCTGGGAGTCCGAATCTTCCTGGTGATTCTGCATCGGGTGAGATGAGGGTGTCGACGGAGCGCGTCAGCACGGCGAGTCCGTGAAGCAGGAAAAAGTGCAGGATATAGAAAAAGAAAGGCACGCGGCCAAATACGATGATTTGCTTTGGAGGGTGGATTCGGCTGTTCTCCAGGAGTCCGAGAACCAGGAGGACGGGTCCCAGGGTCATGAGCAGGTAGAGCAGCGAGGGAGGGTATTTGCTGCAGTTGAGGAAAGAGAACAACGTGAACCACGGTCGTTCTTGGTGGGCCCATGGACGCGGGTCGCCGTAGAGGTTGGAGGCGCGCAGGGCGATGAAGGCGAGGGTGAGAGAGATGCCGACGGCGACGAGCCACTTTTTTCGAGTTGCGGGTTCCAGTCGGAACAGCGGCCCCATGCCGAATCCTGCCGCCATGACGCCGATCCAAGGGATGAGGGGATAGACTACGGAGAATGTGTAGCCATCGCCCAGGGAGATGCGACCGCGTTCGTGCAGCACCTTCCACAGCCAGGCGAATGAGCCGAGAGATTCGGCGCGGATGCTATCGAGCAGGTTGTGTCCTGCGATCATCACCACGCCGATGGCGAGGACGGCTCGTGGCGGAAGAAAGATCAAGGGGGCCAAGAAGATCATGGACCATCCGATGGCCCAGATCACGGTGCCCATGCTGCGCTGAAAGCCGAGGTCAAAGGTCCAGGCGAAGCGGATGACGGTCAGTTCCAGAAGGATGAGCCAGAGGCCCCGAGTAAAGAGGAAGACGGCGAGCTGGCGTTTGGTATGACCGCGTTCTCCGTATAGGAATGCGGACGTGCCCGCCAAAAGGATGAAGGTCGGCGCGCAGAAATGGGTGATCCATCGGGTGAGGAACCAGGCGGCATTGGTTTGTTCGAGATTGGTTGGGCTGAAGTCCGCATTTGAGAAGTAGATTCGGGCGTGGTCGAGCGCCATCAGGATCATGACGAAGCCGCGAACGAAGTCGATGGTGTCCAGACGTGGATGTGGTTTATTTGATGGCTCGTTCAAAATTGATTTGTGATGAACGGCGGTCTCCTTATGGCCTCACGCTCGGAAACGGGGATGACATTTGGTCAGGTTCATCCCATTGACGGGGCGTTGTCGAGAATCTGATTGGCTCTGTGAGCTAGGGGAGAACTGTTTCGCTCCGCGGTATTGTCGGTTTGTGGGGAGCGCGCGGGAGGGGAGTGATGGCTATTTGATTTGAGGCGGAGGCTCGTGATCGTTGACGAGATTCTAAAATCAACGTCCTGACCCCTTTTATTTGATTGGGGCCGGAGGCTCGTGATCGTTGACGAGATTCTAAAATCAACGTCCTGACCCCTTTTGCTGACCCCTTTTGCTCGCCGAAGCTATTGAGGCTGGGTTGGTACTGGCCAATCATCAGTCCGGAACGGATTCGCGGGCAGCCCTTCGCGGTTCTGCAGATTGGCGACCGGGTTATTTGCCCAGGCATAACGCACGGCTACCGGTTCCTCTTCGTCCTCGGACCAGACCTTGACTCTATTGGCTCCGATTAGCCTGGCTTGGGCGTTGTGCCAGACCTGATCTTCTCCAGCGATCGTGAAACCCACGGCATGGCGAACATCGAAAGTGTAGAGTCTGCTACCGGTGTCTTTGAAGGTGACGAGCGCATCTTCGCCCTTGAATTTCACAGATTCGAAGCTCGGGCTTTGATGGACGATGTCTTTACCATAGTCTCGAGCCAGCGCGATTCGCGCGAGGCGTTTGCCGACTTCCTGCTTGTTCCGCGGATGAATATCGCGTCCTTCGCCGATGTCACAGATCACGGCTTGTCCGGTATTGGGCAGCTTCAGCGAATGGGACTGTGACTCGCGCATCACTGCCCAATTACTTGGTTCGGGCTCGGCGACTTCGTCTCCGTAATCGGCCAGCTGGACCCAATAAAAAGGAAAATCTCCTTGCTGCCATTGTTCACGCCAATGGCTGATCATCAACGGAAACAGATCGCGGTAGTTCCAAGCCCGGACGACATTGTTTTCGCCCTGATACCAGACCGCTCCACGAATAGGATAACCTATGATCGGATGCAGCACCCCGGCATATAGGTTGCCGGGACGATGTTGACCGGCCAGTAGATTGCGAGGAGGACGACCTAAGGTTTTCTCTCCGGCGGCCTTTCGATCGGCAGCTTCGGCTTTCCACCTGGCGCGTTCTTTTTCAAAATCGAATGTGGCTTCGATCTCGTTCCACTGAGCAATGTAGTCGGCGTATTTTGGGTCGGCCTCCAATACGTCGCGACGCACCCAGGCTTCTGCGGCTGAACCTCCCCAGGCAGTATCAATCAACCCTATCGGCACATCGAGAGTTTGGTGCAGTTGACGCCCGAAATAATAGCCTACGGCCGAAAAGCCAGCCGCTGTCTCCGGTGTGATGGCCGCCCATTCACCGACAAAATCGTTCTGAAGTTCCTGAGTCCCGACCTGCGGCACACTGATGATCCGGATCTTTGGATAACTGGCGGTGAGCATTTCCAGAGCGGCATTGTGCGATTGGCCAATCGACTGCTTCATATTGGATTGCCCGGAGCAAACCCACACTTCGCCGACCAGAATATTTGAGAAGGTTAGCGACTCGTCGCCTGCCGTGATGGTCATTTTCAAACCCTCGGCATTCGTTTTTAGCGGCGAAAGTTTGACTTCCCAGCGGCCATCGGCACCGACGCTTGCACTGACCTCCTGGCTGTCTATTTTCACTGACACTGCCTGATTCGGGTCGGCCCAGCCCCAGATTCTGACATCCATATCGCGCTGAAGTACCATGTGGTCGCCAAAGATCGAAGGCAGCTTCAGCGCGGCGGGTGCAAACTGAGCGCTCAGAAAAAACAGCGATGCCAATAAAAGTGTGACTCGAGTCATGCCCTTCTTCTAGAAGACGCCCCAGGCAAGATACAATCGTTTTCGTCGCCATCATCGCGCCGATTGGGGCAAACTATTCATCGCCCCGCGCTTGTCATCGGGCAACGATCACTGCATAGGGCACAAACGCTGTGGCTCCGCCAGTGTTACTATTTGCAGCAACTCCAAACCGAGAACCGCTAATATTAACATAAGAACACCGTGGATTATCCTCGGGAACGAGGGTTGTACCTACCATATTCGAACAGACACATGATGAGACTAATTCTATTTTGTTTAATCCTAGTCACCTACCCAAATATTGTCGAAGCAACGCCAACGCCGAATATTATTTATATTCTGGCAGATGACATGGGTCCGGGAGATGTGTCGGCCTACAATCCCGAGGGAAGAATCCCAACACCAAATATCGATAGAATCGCGGTAGAGGGAATTACGTTTACAGATGCACACTCAAATAGCAGCGTCTGCACGCCCACACGCTATGGGATATTAACTGGTCGGTATGCCTGGCGAACCGAACTCAAGAGTCGGGTTCTAAACGGTCATAGTCCACCTCTAATCAAGAAAGACCGACTCACCGTAGGAGAGTTTTTGCAGGACCAAGGCTATAGGACAGCCTGCATAGGCAAATGGCACTTAGGAATGGATTGGGCCTATCAAGAAGGTTCAGCCGATAAGAAAGATTCTGACGTTGATCTGCAAGCAGACATCCAGAATGGGCCAGTAGATAGAGGTTTTGACTATTACTTTGGCATTTCCGCGTCCTTAAACATGAGTCCTCACGCATATATTAGGAACAAGCGAATTGTGGGAACGCTAGAGTATTTAAAGGGAAAGCAAGGCGCTACCGACCGTGGGTTTACTCAACCGTCTAATGGTGGATGGGCTGCAAAGGAATACGTACAACAGAATGTTTTAAAAGACTTAGCAGGTGAGGCGTGTAAATGGATCGAAGAACAAAAGGAGAATCCGTTTTTTGTCTATATTCCTCTCCCTTCGCCTCACTCCCCTATCGTGCCCAGCGAGAAATTTCAGGGAAAAGGGGTAAACACCTATGCCGATTTTTGTTTGGAGACAGATTGGTTAGTGGGCGAAGTCTTGCGCGCACTAGACGATAACCAACTGACAGAAGATACTTTGATCATTTTCACCGCTGACAATGGAAGTGCGAAGTTCGTTGACTGGGATTTTATGCACGAAATAGGTCATTATCCCAGCCTTCACTATCGAGGCATGAAGGGCACCCTTTGGGAAGGTGGACATCGTGTTCCCTTTGTGCTGCGTTGGCCTGGAAAGGCAGAGGCAGGTAGCAAATGTGAGCAAGCAATCTGCACGACTGATTTGCTGGCAACTTGCGCAGAGCTCTTTGGTGTCTCGTTGGCAGACAACCAAGGCGAGGATAGTTACAGTTTCTTACCCGCCATTATGGGTAAACCTATCCCAAACCTGTCTGGTAGAGTCATTACACATCACTCAGATGCTGGTGTGTTCGCCATTCGCCAGGGAAATTGGAAGTTGATGCTCGACGCTAGGGGTGGCTCTCAGCGATGGAACCCGAAGGATGAGCGGTTCGACAAGAATAATGAAGTGCTCTTATTCGATATAGTAAGAGACCCGAGTGAAAGAACGAATCTGGCAGATCAAAGTCCTGAAATCGTGGAAAACTTAAAGAGAGAGCTCGCGCACATCATTAAAACCGGGCGCAGCACAAAGGGCGCTTCGCAATTGAGCGATTACAATGAGGAAGGTGTGGAGTGGCCTCAAATAGAATCTGTTCGCAAATATCTGGATTAGGGAATGGCTGCCAAATCAATCTAGAGGAACTTCGTTCTCTAGAGGATAAGGGGTCAGAGGAAAAACCTGATAGGAGAATTCTTTTCCAGCACGTCCCGTCACTTCTTCCAAGTGGGCCGGATCGGAGGGGGGGACTGATAGATGACGTGGATTGTCAGGCGGGGGCGGGACCCGCAAAACTGACAACTGGCCAACAGCTTCAAGACCTCTCACTTTTCCTGTCCACGATTCGTCTGGAACTTTGATTCAGTAGTGGAAGATGAGCGATTCTCCCCAGAACGCTTCCCGTGATCGGGTCTTGAAAGCCTCCCTAAGTTTTCGCTCCGCCTTGGAGGCATATGCTTTCGGATTCAGGCCAGGTCCAAATTCCGAAAAATGGCATGTGCTGAATCCCGGTCAAGACGAGAAGCGATGCCGGGTCCGGGCTTTCTCCCCGGTCTTTATGAGGCGGTCGATTTCAACGCCGTGGCGAAGATCGCGGCTGACGGTCGAGCTCGAGAGGCTTGGAAATAGCGAGGCGTAGTCTTTGCGAGAAAACTCTCGCTCCCCGAAATGCTGGGCGGCGATCTCGATCCGGTGGGACGGGGTGGTTGGTTCGGCGCGAAACGTTTCGAGAAACCGGCGCAGGGCTTCCTCCCCGATCGTGGCTCTGAATTCGAAAAAGGCATTGGAGTTTCCGGCCTTGTCGCAGGCGCCGAAGTGAAGGCTGGGGCAATGCGGGGGTATACGGCCGGAGAACGGGCCTTAGCGGTTCCTTATCGTTGTGGCGGCGTCGGCATCCCGGCATGCGGGTTGGGTCCGCGGTTTGCGCTTTACTTTGTTTGGGCGGACGACGCCTTTTGGTCTAGGCTTCGCACGGTCGTTTTGTGCGCTTTGAGTTAGGAAGGGCACGCAAGTCGCCCTACCTTCGTCAGAAAGCTGTTGGGCGGAGTTAGGTCGTATGCGAGACTTCCTGTGTGGAGGGCGAGGGTTCGTCGAGGGCTTCGATGATTTTTCCGAAGGCCTGGGTGGGGACGCCTTTGTATTGTTTGGCTTTCCCGATGATCGTTGGCACTGCCCAGAGAGGGTCGGGTTTGTTGGCTAGGAGCTGTAGGCCAATTTTTCCAATATCAACGTCCTGACTCCTCTTGTAGCCGTGCGCTGAAGCCCTAAAATCATCACTCAACCTAGATTATTTGTAGATATACTATTGACGTCACGCGTTCAGATTTGATTCAGTTTAGTGCGTTAGGGTTCTTCTTTTTCTGGGAGAAGGGTAGAAATGCCTTAGATTGACGACATCGATGTATTGCGCATTCGTAGAGCGACAAAGTCGCTTTATCATGATCGAAACGTTCTTTCGGTAGGTATCGGACAAAAAGCAAGTAATGATTCTCAGGTTCCTTCGATAGTCGTAGGTGTTCGTGCTAAAAATCCCCGCGAAAAATCGATTCCCCCAGGTTATTTAGTTCCACCTACGATTACGGTACCATCTGAAGGCGGACGCCCATCCTTTGAAGTTCTCACGGACGTCGTCCAAGAAAAACAGTTCTATTTCAGTCCAATGCGACTGACCGCCAATGCTCCAACGTACGGCTTTGCTGGGGCATCAATTATTGCAGATGGCGCACTGGGAGGCCCCGGGCGAAACGGGGCAATTGTTAGAGATCAGTTTGAGCATACCTATCTGTTGAGCTGCCATCATGTAATAACGGATTTCGGTCGCTTTCAGACTCTAGGCCATCCGATTAGGGATGTGCTTGCCTCTGAGATCGTTGCCGCCATTAGCGGCTTAGTGCCACTTGTTCCTATCACATATAATTCGGTCGACATTGCGGTTGCGGCACTTCTGGAAAATAAACCCCGCGACAATGGCGGAAGCATTCAAGGATTTCGATCTGATCCTTTGGCAATATCTGATTGGGTCCGCATTCATTCCCCCGGGGGAGCTAGCGGGCGGGTAGTCCAAGTAAGTAAGGACGTCATGGTATTTGGATGGGGTGGTGACGGTTCCCAATTCTGTCTATTTGAAGGGCAGCTTGAAGTAGAAGGACTTGGTTCGATAGGTGAATCAGGATCTGCTGTTGTTGATACCGACGGCTATTTGGTTGGAGTATTTATCGCCGATAACTCGGGTAGTGGCATAGTGACTCCAATCGGAACTATTCTAGACGAGCTGAGGCGGGAAGTCAGCGTTCGCAATCAACCAATTGAACTACATATAGTATGAAAATTAAATCAATCCAAATAATCCTCACAACCTTCTCAGGAACCTGTTTGCTCGTTGCATGCAGCACTTCGCTAGAGGTATCTAAAACGACCGATGATGGTAGCTCACCTGTGGGGCAAGATTGGATTCCATTCTATCTGCCTATGCAGGAGCTTCGCGTCACGGAGAAAGGCGTAAACGCTAGAGGGGCTTTTACACCGAATAAAGTTCTTGAATTCGAGCTGGTCACTAAAGTCGATCCAGATCGACGATTCTATATTCGACACAAGCCTGGAATTTTTACCGACAACAAGTTTTCAATTACACGTGATTCCGGAGGACGAATTATGGGAGTGACCGCGGAGGTGGAAGATAAGAAAAAAGAAACAATCGAAGCCTTAGCTTCTTTGGCTGTAAAAGGAGCGCTCGCTGCATCCGCTACTGCTGACCCCGCCGTCGCCGCTAGAGAGAATGAAATTTCCAATCTCGAAAAGGCCAAAGAAAATCTAAAAAAGAAGCTGGGTACCGGTGGAGGCACTGCCGAAGAGGTCAATAAGCTACTCACCGCAATCGCCAGTATAGAGGATCGAATTCAAAAGCTAAAAGCTCTGAATGTGCCAGCTTCCGGCACTAAACCTTCTAGAATTTCGACACCGTTGGTTAATATCGCGAAACACCATGGCGATGTGCTCAAGCAAGGTATGAATTTGAAAGGCGGCGAAATAGGTATTTATATCGTCCCAAAAGACTAACAGATAATACTAAGTCCGATGAAATCAATAGTTACCACGACCACGATCCCTCTGATTCTCTCTATCTCAATCATATCCTGTAGCACCAAAGTCGTGAACAAAGAGGTTTCAAACCTGAACGAGGTCACTGGTGTACCATGGGTCGAGAGCCGGGAGTACGATGTCTATGTACTTCAAGGAACTCCAATTTCGACGACGAATAAGAAGCCCACTCTGCCGAATATCGTTTACCTGGGCCAACACCATCTCACTGATAAGTTGAACAATTACACAGATACCTCTCGAAAAAAATGGTCTACGAACTACAAGGCTGATCCTTTTGCTAGTGGAACGTTGGGAGTCGATCTCAATGATATAGGCGAGTTAAAAAAGGTAACAGTGAGTTCTAAGTCTGGCACGGCTCAGGCGGCCAGCGCTGGTGCGGTAATAGTCGAAAAATCGACAGAATTTAAAGACGCCGTAACCGATGAGTAAAATTTCTGACCACGCCAAAGCAACGTTTGTAAATTGAATTTCGCAGTTTGAGCTATTGAGCTGCCCCCTTATACTTGAGCGATCTATCAACTTCGGCGTAGTGACACTAGCGCGACAAACGTTTGTCCGCACTCTCGTGCATCCAGGCAAACCTGATGGGGTGGGAGAGATTGGCCAGCCGAAGTTGTCCATGTGCTCAATTCTTCAACTACACCTCGGCATCGATACGAACGATCGGCAAAAGCTCTTGCTAGCGCAGATTCTTTCGGAATTCGCATATTCTGATAAATTCGGAAAGAACTGTTTTTGGCTGCGCTATTCCCCCGGACTGTCAATGCCCGAAGCTTTGCTTGGGGGAGACGTTCGCAAGCAGTTCGGTTCTCAAACTGAGTAATTGTCGCCTGTTCGCTCTTCTTCAAGCCGTAACCAATGACTAGTTTTAGGGTTGGGACATCGGTCGCTGCCATGCACGCGTTCATTGTTGCTTCGTAGCTAGCACTAGGTGCGAAGCGGGATCGGATTTCGTCAATTGAATCGAACGAGAGGCGCCCTTGCTTCGCAATCGCCGCGTTTACGAGGGGCTGAAAAATTGAGGGATAGAATCCAACCTTTGCTGCTATATGGTCCATTAGCCGTTCTTCGGGATCAGAGCCGTATCGATGCAGGGGTAATTCCAATTGCTTGTACAATGTCAATGCGTGAGCAATTTCATGCCATCGAGTAAAGAATCGTCTGAACGCCTTATCACCGCGACAGTCGATTACCGCGACGTAACGATCCGGTGAGGCTGCTGTCACATTTGTTTTCCGTTCGAATAGCGTGCCGAACGTATTGCCGGAAAATCCTTCCTTAAGCGTTGCAAAAACGAATTCGCCCTTGCCGGTGTATTTAGCAATAACTTGATCGAGCTCGTGGTCAGAATGAACTTCTTCTATTACCATCTTGAGCTTTTTTAAAATCAGTTTCTCTAGCTGATCAATCGTAAGATTGGCCGATGACCCTTTGGTCCACCGGTTGATTCGTCGAAAGCAATATTCTACGATCCCCTCTACGGGATCTGTCTTGGGAGGGACACCAAGCCCGATTGCCATTTCCTTTATCTCTGGGGCATTGCTAAAGGTCATTCAGAAATAAATTGTTTCACTGAATCGTAGAATATGCGCCAATCGACTGACTCTAGGTCGGCTGATTTTGTTGCGCTTCTGTGTGCTACGATCTGACGTTGCATTGACAGGAGGAGAAGAGCTTGCTTGTATGAGAGGTTTTCCGTCGTGGCGAATGCGGAGAGGGAGTTGGGAATCTGAATGTCATCGACGGCGAGCTCGTGTTCCTTTTCACCCTTCATGAGAAAATCAAGGGAAAGGGCGAGAACGGTTGCAAGGTCGAGCAGATTGTCAGCGCTAATGTTCCGCTTGCCGTTCTCGACGTCTGAAAGGAACCCCTTACTTAGTTTTGCCTTCGTTGCCAATTTGTCCTGAGTCCATCCGAGGTCTTTCCTGCGCTCTCTAATTCGGTCCCCAACCCTAGCCATGTTCGGATAGTACCATATGTAGTGCCCATTGTTCAACAATTTATGAAGCACCGCATATTTTTCCATTTGACATCCTTTTTTGCGAATATACCTTTATTGTGAACATAGCCCGAGGCCCGACGGCTGAAGGTCGGGGGAGGGTTTTACGTCTATTTAACCAGTAAATACGACAATTATGAGTACGACTACTAAGGTTCCGTTGGGTACCAAAGCGCGTACAGGGGAAATATGCCCGGAAAGCGGAGTTTGGAAGGTTGTTGGCACTCCAACAACGACCGCTCCTATTGCGAAGGGAAATAAAGTGCCCCCGTACAATAATCAGGCGGTTGTCTGGATGTTGATCCAATACGCGTAGGGGAACAAGCAGGGCGGGGGGGTAACGGCCACTTTGAGAAAGATTGCACGTTTAGGACTATCTGAGGTGTATTTGTATCTAGTGGCGTTGCTCCCCTTAGCTCGTATGATATGTAAGCAGTAAGTCCAAAAGACAGAGAGCAATAAGCAAAATGTGCTTGCGGCTATTATAGAGAATAAGGATGGGTCGATTCGTAACTTCGGCTCGTGAGCTCGGCGTTGGGCTAGGAGTGAAGCGACGGTTGGGGTGTGGATGGAGTCGCTTCGAGGGCCTCGATGATTTTGTCGACGAGGGGGGCGCGGCCTCGGGGGAAGCGGAGGGTGAGTTTTGAACTCGCGTTTTTGCCGTGGATGACGAGGTCTTCGCTGAGGAAGCGGGATTCTCGGGTGGGTTGATCGAGAGGCATTACTGGTGGGGATGTGTGGGGTATTCTAAAATCAACTTCCTGCCGCCTTTTGTGACGTTGCTGACCCCTGCTACTGGCGATACCGAATCTGTACCGCACGATGATCAATAGGCTGAGTCGTCCGTTCCCGCCTCTCGACCGTCAACGCAGCCTCGCCGCCATCGGCGAGTCGGTGTCGAGTGCCAGAAGGCCCGTCTGCGGGCCCACCTTGCCGAGCTGGCCCCCCTCTTTGCTTCCCTCCAATCCCGCGCCTTCAATGGGGAGCTGTAGCGATTTGTTGTTAATATTCTC
>JBCCIR010000028.1:0-43447 GCA_039028175.1 Verrucomicrobiota bacterium | reverse complement strand
CCCCTTTCACCCCTCCTCCCCAACAAACCAAAACCCCCAATCCTCCCACCTCTCCAACAACCCCGCCCTCACCGGATTCTCCAAAACATACATCGCCTTCTCCCGCTCACTCTCCTCCGACCGCAACCGATGATCGAACCACCCACGCTGCCATCGAATTCCAAACTCCCTGGCCGTCCAAGCCTTCCATCGCTTCATCACCTCCCCGATCCCATCCTCCGCGTCCCGATTCCCAAACCGAATCAATCCGTGTACATGATCCGGCATCACCACAAACACCGAACACCACCATACCCTTTTCTGATTTCGATGCTTCACACTCTCAACCAACCCCTTCCCAACCGACTCACTCACTAAAAAATCCCCTCCACGTTCCACACAACAAACCGTCACAAAAAACACCGCCTCCACCGGATCAACCGCCGACGGCACCTCATGCGGCAACCGCTTCCGCTGCGGCAACTTCCCTTCCATAGAACTCACCCTACCAATAACCACCCCCCCATCACGAGTAAATGCTTCCCCCTCCCTGTGCCCGGTAGGGGCGAGCGGCCCGCTCGCCCGCCGCTGTTCCTAGTACCCCGCGCTCTTCCAAACTCACCAACTCCAGGCCCTCAATCCCCTTTCACCCCCCCTCCCCAACAAACCAAAACCCCCAATCCTCCCACCTCTCAACCAACCCCGCTCTCACCGGATTCTCCAAAACATACATCGCCTTCTCCCGCTCACTCTCCTCCAACCGCAACCGATGATCAAACCACCCCTGCGCTAACCTGCCACGTCTGCCTCCCCGGTAGGGGCGAGCGTCCCTGCTCGCCCGCCGCTACTACTAAAAACAACCGCCACTCGAAAATCGGTCCAACTCCCAAACCAAAAACCTAGGAAAACGGATATCCCAAGACTATTCATCCCCCATCCTCCCATTGACCAATCCCCCCATCCCCGTTTTGATCAACAAGATCAAACCCCAAACAAATGAACGACCCGCGCATCCAGCTCACCGACTCCCAACGCAAGCGCGCCTTCATATCGATGCTCGTAATGGTCCCCCTCGCCGGCGCCGCCACCGACATCTACGTGCCGTCACTTCCCGCAATGACGGATTACTTCCACGCATCGGACCTGGCGATTCAAACAACACTCCTCGTCTACATGGCCTTCTACGGCATCGGCCAAATCATCTCGGGTCCCCTCACCGATACCTTCGGCCGCAAAAAAACCACCCTGTTGTGCACCACGATCTTCGTCCTCGCTTCGATCGGCATCGCCTTGGCGCCCCCACTTTGGGCGGTCATCGCCCTCCGCGCCATCCAAGGACTCTTCGGTGCCTGCTCCGCTGTCGCCGGACGCGCCATCGTCGCCGATTGCTACGAAGGCGCCGCACGCATCAAAGCCGCCAACTGGATGACTATCGCCTGGGCCACCGGCCCCATCCTCTCCCCCTTCCTCGGCGGTTACCTCCAAGAATGGTTCGGCTGGACCGCCAATTTCTGGGTCCTCGCGGGATGGGGCACGGTCGTGGTCCTGGTCTCACTCTTGGTCCTTCCCGACACCAGAAAAATTCGACCCGCAAAAGAATTCCTCCCGTCCTTCGCCATCTACGGCCAAATGGCACGCGACCCCGTCTACCTGCCCACCGCCTTGGGTATGGCTTGTCTCATTTCCGTGATGTTCGGATTCGAAGTCTTGGCGCCCTTCTATATTCAAGACGACCTCCACAAGGACCCGGTCTTCTACGGTCACATTCAAGGCATCCTCGGTGCCCTCTGGTTGGGAGGAAACTTTTTCAACCGCGTCATCAGCCCCCGCGTCAAAGTAATACGCATCATCACCACCGCCGCCGGAATCGCCTTCCTGGTCAGCGCAACCATGCTCGTCCTCGATCTAAAAGGAGTGTTCAGTATCCCCGCCATACTCATTCCCGCCGGGATCGTCTACTTCTGCATGTCGACCATCTGGCCCAACGGATACGCCGCCTGCCTCGGACGCTTCCCCCACGCCGGCGGAAGCGCCAACGCATTGGTAAGCGGACTCTTCATCGTCGTCAGCGCATTCTTCATGCTGATCGCTTCGTTCCTCCATTCAGAAACAGCCTGGCCGCTCTGGCTCCTCTACACGCTCGTCAGCACCGGCGTCTTCATCGCCTTTGTCGGCTTCCTCCGCAAAGAGTTCGACCACAAGGTCACCTGAATCAATCCCATGCGACAATTCATCCTGATACTAATAACCACGCTCCTGGGCGACAACCCCCTCGAAGCGGAACAAATGGTCTTCCAAGCCCGCGCCAGCGAACTCAATCCCAACGCCAAAGAATACCCCGCCATCGATTTCACATTCGGCACCCTCGAGAAACCCCTCGACCTCCAACACGCCACCGTCGATCTCGACGTAAACCCACGCGGCCAACTCGTCATTTGGCTCATGGCCTACAAACCAGAGCTCTTCGAACGCCTCAACCAATACGGCCTCCACGCCATCCAACCCCACTACGCCAACAAGTGGTTCTCCATACTCTGCCAACCCGAACCCAATGACGGCCTCGCCCGCGGGAAAGTCCGCCTCGAAGCCGCCACCGGCGACGACATCAGCCCGGAACTCGATCTCGCCAAACCCGATGGCATGATGGAACGCGCCCGGCAATTCCTCATCTGGCTCGATCAAGAAAATCCCGAAGCCAATTGGGCTCAATTCCTCACCGACGACCAATCCGCCATTCATTGGGACAAGGTCATCATTGCCGGCTCCTCCCACGGTTCCACCACCGCCGCCCGCTTCGCGAAACACCAGGAAGTCGCCCGCGTCGTCATGCTCTGCGGACCCCGCGATCAAGATCAAGATTGGCAGGCTCTCCGATCAAAAACACCCGCCCATCGCTTCTTCGGTTTCTCACATGTCCTCGACCGCGGATGGGCCGACGACCACTACTGCCGCTCGTGGGAACTGCTCGGACTCCACGACTTCGGTCCCGTCATCAACATCGATGACTCCAAACCTCCGTTCCAAAACACCCGACGCCTCACTTCCAACGCCGATGTAAATGACGATGCCAAGAAAGCCCACTCCGCCGTCACCCCCGGAAAAGCATCACCCAAAAATGATAACGACGAGTTTATCTACGAGGACGTATGGGAATACCTATTCACACACCCCGTAGACGAAATCGGAATAGCCGTCCCTGAAGACGCAAGTTGCCTGAAAATCCACCCTCCGAGGTAACGCCCCCTCAAGGGCCGCCAACCTCCCTCACCACCTCCTCCAACATCCCCGCCTCCATCTCCACCAACTGCTCCTCCCCCGGAAACCGCCCCGCCGTCACATCCTCAATATACTCCCCGAACGCCGCCACCCGCTCGCGCTGCAACCGCCGATACTCCCCCGCAAAATCCCGATACGCCTTCGCATGCCGCGGAATCCGCTCGTCGTAATCCCCCAGGATATCGTCCGAAAACAAAAACTGCGTGTCACACCCATCCCCCGATCCCAACGACATCAAAATCATCTTCGTCTGCGAACACAAAAACGTCGCCAGGTTGTGCGGCACCACTTCCAACTCCGCCGCATACGCCCCCGCATCCTCCAATTCCTTCATCCGCGCATACAACTCCTTCGCCTCTTCCACCGTCTTCCCGATCGCGCGGTAATTCGTCCACGTCACATGACGCGGCACCATCCCCAAATGGCCCACAACAGGCAACCCCTCCCGCGCCATCGCTTCCACAATCATCGCACTCCCCGAACAATAAACCGAACTCGCCCCCAACTCGAGCGCCCGAAACCCCGTCCGAATCGCCTCCTCAGCCGACGCCATCCCGTGAGGCGTCGCCGCCGATAAAAAACTGTTCGGCGCCGCTTCCACCAATCGCGGCAAACGCGCCTGCGCCTCCGGCGAATCAAAACTGCAACTCATCAAATCCACCCCCGCCTCTTCCGCCGCCGCCGCTTCCTCTGGCGACTTCACATGGATATGCGTCAAACAACGCTGCCCCTTCAATTGCTGAAGGTCGTAAACCGTATACTTCTTCCGCGGCCGCAACATGACACCGACATCTACAGGATCAGCCCGCTTCCATCAACCGCCTTATTCCTCCTCCTTCAACCACGCCAAAGCCTCATCCTCCTCGCAAAAGGCTCGCGTCTCAATGTCCACTCCGCGCTGGCGCGATACCAGGTCATACATCCGAATCACATCCGTGAACGACTCGTCCGGAACAATCACCGCCCACTTACAAGAACCGCGAACCTCGCCCAGCTTCACCGTGTGATCCACGTAATCGCTCATGCCGGAAATTTCACCCGCAAGCGACGCTTCCCGATAATCCCCAAGGGTGTTCATCCCCGGGCGAAACTCGGGATCGGCATTCACTCGCTCCGTGTGGGCAATGAGCTCCTCAAACGTGAAGGCCCCCTCGCACCGCATACGAATCAGGTTCTCCTCCGGATAGACTTTGAACTCAAACGACATCGCTTCTCAGAGTCGCCCTCGGTATATACCGCACACTATCAACGGTCAATCCGTCCCTTTCCTCCGCTCCCCACTTGCCCCCACCCACGTCCGCGCCAATGTTGTGGAAAATCATGAAACGAATTCTTATCGTTCTGGTCGCCCTCGTCACCGCTTCATTCCCTCTCTCCTCAAAGGCCGACCAACCACCCAATGTCATCCTCTTCCTGGCCGACGATCTCGGCTGGACCGGTCTCTCTTGCTTCGGAAGCGACTTCTACGAAACCCCGAACCTCGATCGGCTCGCCGATGAAGGCATGAAGTTCACCGACGCCTATGCCGCCTGCACGGTTTGCTCGCCCACCCGCGCCTCCATCATGACCGGCCGATACCCCGGTCGCCTCCACCTCACCAGCTTTATCCCCGGACAAGACCGCCCCTTCGCCAAAACGATGATCCCCGACTGGACCAAGGGACTCGATTCAGAATACACCACCCTCGCCGAAGCCTTCAAAGACCACGGCTACCGCACCATCCATGTCGGCAAATGGCATCTCAATTTCCCCGATGAACGACCCGATCCCACCCAACACGGCTTCGACTTCAGCGAAGACAGCCCTCCCGGCACGAGAGGTTTCTTCCTCTCCGATAAAACCGCCCAGGAACTTGGCAGAAAAACAAACCACCTCACCGATCACTTCGCCGAGCTCGCCGTGGAACAAATTGAAAAGGCCGGCGACGATCCATTCTTCCTCTACTTCGCATTCCGCGTCCCGCATACCCCCATCCAAGGCCGCCAAGACCTCGTCGAATACTTCGAAAACAAAGTCGATCCCGATGCCATCCATCGCAACCCCACGTACGCCGCCATGGTCAAAAGCATGGACCTCGCCGTCGGCTCCGTTCTCGACGCGCTCGACGAACAAGGCATCGCCGACAACACCCTCGTCGTCTTCACCTCCGATAACGGAGGTCTGACTCAGCGATACGGGGTGCACGATGAATTCACCGAAAACCTCCCCCTCCGGCGCGGTAAAGGATCCGCATACGAAGGCGGCGTCCGGGTCCCGTGGATCGTCAAATGGCCCGGAGTGACCAACGCTGGCAGCGCGTGCAGCGAACCCGTCATGACCATCGATCTCTACCCCACTCTCCTCGATGCCGCCGGTAAATCAGTCGATCCCGCCGACGTCGACGGTGCCAATCTCATCCCTCTCCTCAATAATCCAAGCTCCACCCTCGACCGCGACCTCTTCTGGCACTTCCCCCACTACCACGCCGGAGGCGATAGCCCCTACACCGCCATCCGCTCAGACAACTGGCGTCTTATCGAATTCCACGAAGACCATTCCCTCGAACTCTACGACCTCGAAAACGATATCGGAGAATCGACCAACGTCGCCGCCGACAATCCCGAAACCGCCGCCGCCTTGCACAAAAAAATCAAGCAGTGGCGAAGAGACGTCGCTGCGCAAATGCCGACAAATAACCCCGCCTACGACCCCGATCGCGCCACCGAACTCGCAAAGCGAAAAAGGAATTAACGTCCCGGCATCACGCCCCCTCGGGACGCAAATCAACTTCACCCGGCCCGGAAGCTCCTTCCGCAAATTCAGTCGCGGCTTTCTCTCCGGCCTTCACCCCGTCGTCGGCACCTTGCTTCGCCGCCTTCGGCACGACTTCCTTGAAGACCGTCACGCCAAAACCGGCCACAAACGCCGCCGCATAGGCCGCATCATACACGCCCGATTGCACCGCCGTCTTCGCCTTGGGCACCACCTTCCGCGCTAACTCTTCCGCTTCGGCTTGCCCCTTCCGCAACGCATCCCCCACCGATTCAAACCGGCATCCCTCATCTTTACATTCTTCCCCAGCCGTCTCCGGCCCGTTCACTTCATTCACATTCTCGTTCTCAGTCATAATCTTTTTCTCCCTAAGTATTGCTTATCTCCAGTTAAGACACCCCCGACCCTACCCACGTTCAACCCCCGATGCCATTACACGATCCCTTGCCATTTGTAACCCTCTCCCATCGATGGATCCCTCACTAAACCAAGCGCAAATGGGTAATTTCCGGCCGACAGTTCAATCGGTAATGATGATCAACAGTCCCCACACCACGGTTAACATACAACGTGCGCCCGTCCCGCCTGTACAACCCCATTTGATATCGTTGCCCCCAGCTTGGCAATTGGATCGCCCCAAAACCTGGTACCCGAACCTGCCCGCCGTGCGTGTGTCCTGACACCTGAAGTGCAATCCGCTCGTCCACCAACGTGTCGAACGGATCAGGCTCGTGAACCAATAAGATGTGCCGCGCATCATCTGGCGTCGCTTTGATACTCTCGGTATCTGGCTCTCCACCCCAGTAACTTTCCAAGCCGGTGAGAAACCACCCCGAAGCCTTCGCCAGCGGAACCGACGCATTCCTCAGAACGTTGATTCCAATTCCTTCCAACGCCGCACTCAATTCATCGGGAGCAACCCAATGATCGTGGTTCCCAAGAATGGCAAAAACCCCGAGGGGAGCCTCAACACCTGATAATACTTCCGCCAATTCATTCAACCGGTCCGATGACCCCGTCAGAAAATCCCCGGTATACCAAATCATGTCCGGCGCCAACGAATTCACCCGATTCACAACTTCTCGCAAATACTCCGTCTCAAACAGCGGATCAAAGTGAATGTCCCCCAGCACGCAAACCGTCAGGGGCCTCTCAAGCCCAACCAAAATCTCAACCGGCACCACCTCCACCCGATGCCGCTCCAAATACCGCCCATAAACCATCGCTCCACCAAACGCCACTGGTACTGCACACAACGATCCCGTTAGAAAAACCCGCCGCTTCATTCTGCTCTCCACTAACCCTTGACGAGTCCTTCAACAAATCAACATACAAAAGAAAGCCCGCGGTAGGGGGCCAATAATCTGCGCTAATCTGTGTAATCTGCGGACAAATCTGCCTTTACCCCGCCCCCTCCTCAGGCCCCCCATGCCCAAAATGCTCCCGCACCCGCTGAATCACCACGTAAAATACCGGCACCATAATAATAAGGAGCGTCGCCAAAAACATCCCGCTCACCACCGTCGTCCCCAACGACTGCCGCGCATTCGCCCCCGCCCCCGTCGCAATCACCAAGGGCAACACCCCGAAAATAAACGCAAACGCCGTCATCAAAATCGGCCGCAAACGAATCCGCGCCGCAATCCGCGCCGACTCAACAATCCCCTCGCCCAGGGCACGCCGATCCTTCGCAAATTCCACAATCAATATCGCATTCTTCGCCGCCAACCCGATCAACACCAGCAACCCGATCTGCCCATACACATCCAACGGCATCCCCCGAATCGCCAAACCCGTTAACCCGCCCAACAAACCCAGCGGCACCGCAAATAACACCATGATCGGCATCATCCAACTCTCATACTGCGCCGACAAAACCAAAAACGTCAGCACCAACGACAACGCAAATAAAACCGGCGCCAGGTTCCCCGCCTTGATCTGCTGAAAAATCAATCCCGTCCACGCAAAGGCATAACCGCTCGGCATGGTGTCCGCCACTTCCTCCATCGCCCGCACCGCTTGACCGGAACTATACCCCTCCGCCGGTGTCCCTAACAAAGACACGGACGGATACAACTGGTAATGCGTCACGTTAAACGGCCCCATCGTCGGCTCAAACTCAATAAACGCAGCCAAATCAATCATGTCCCCTTCCGCATTTCGCACCTTTAACCCGCTGATGTTCTCCTCCGTCATCCGCGCTTCGTCTTCCGCCTGGATATATACCCAGTAAACCCGGCCAAACTTGTTGATCTCATTCGCATAGTAAGACCCCACGTTGATCTGCAAGGTGTCAAAGATGTCGGTGATACTCACCCCCATCGATTTCGCCTTCACCCGGTCGATGTTCAAGAATCGCCCGGGAAAACCCGTCTGAAACGTGGTCGTCACACTCTCGATCTCAGGCCGCGCCGTCGCCTTCGCCATGACCGCATCCGCCACCGCCGCCAACCGCGCCGATCCCTGCGCATTCAAATCCTGCACCTCTCCCTGGAACCCGCCCGTCGCACTCAACCCGCGAATCGGCGGCGGATTCAACGCAAATATCTCCGCGTCCGTCATCGACGCAAAACCCTTGCTCACCGTCGCGATCAACTCCTCCACATGCAACGACTTCGCCTTCCGCTCACTCCACGGCGCCAATACCGGGAAAATCACCCCCGCATTCTCCTGGTCAATCGAATCAATGATGTTGAACCCCGTAATCGAAATCGCGTGATCAATCCCCTTGGTCTTCAACGCCAAATCCACCACCTCGCTCACCACGTCCTGCGTCCGGTTCACCGTCGATCCGTCCGGCAACTCGATCGCAATCATGAAATACCCCTGATCCTCGTTCGGAATAAATGCCTTCGGCCGCTCAATCAACATAAAGACCAACCCCACACACAAGGCCGCAAAAAACAACAACACCAACGGCCACGCTTTCGACAAACCACTCACACTCCGCTCATACCCCACCGCCAACTTCTCAAACGCCGTGTTAAAGGCCCGAAACACAACGTTCTTTTTCTTCTCCTTCTCTTCCCCCTTCGGCTTTAACAAAATCGCGCACAAGGCCGGACTTAAAGTCAACGAATTCACCGCCGACAAAAACACCGCGAACGCCACGGTCAGCGCGAACTGATTGTACAACTTCCCCGTCATCCCCGGCATCACGGCCACCGGCACAAACACCGACATCAAAACCAAGGTCGTCGTGATAATTGGCCCCCGCACTTCCGCCATCGCCGCCATGACGATCTCCTTCATGTTCGTCCCGCCCTCCTCCAAACGCCGCTGCACGTTCTCCACCACCACGATCGCATCATCCACCACTAATCCCACCGCCAATACCAAGCCCAACAAACTCAGCATGTTGATCGAAAACCCAAAGGCATGCATGATCGCAAACGAGCCCACCAAAGCCACCGGAATCGTGATCGCAGGAATCAACGTCGCACGCCAACTCTGCACGAACACATATACCACCAGGAACACTAACAGAATAGCGACACACAAAGTGAACACCACTTCCCGAATCGATTCCTTCACGAAGCGCGTCGTGTCGTAAACGATCACGTATGTGACATCCTCCGGGAAGTGCTCGCTCAACTTGTCCATCTCCGCCACGATCGCGTTCCGCAAATCCAACGCGTTCGCCCCCGCCAACTGAAACACCCCCAGGTTCCCCGTCGGTTTCCCGTCCGCCAAGGTCCGCGACCCATACGACTCCGCCCCCAACTCCACCCGCCCCACATCACCCAATGTCACCAACGATCCATCCTCGTTCGCCCGCAATATAATCTCCTCAAACTGCGCCGCCTGCGTCAGTCGCCCTTCCGCCGATAACTGATACACAAAGGCCTGCTCCGCCGTCGCCGGCGCCGAACCCATCGCCCCCGCCGGCAACTGCATGTTCTGCTCCTCCACCGCATCCGCCACATCCGTGGCCGTCAGCCCCAAATTCTCCAGCTTGTGCGGGTCCAACCAAATACGGATCGCATACTTCCGAAACCCAAAGTTCGTAATCGACGCCACCCCCGGTATCCGCATCAACGCGTCATACACATGAATGTCCGCATAGTTCCCCAAAAAGACCCCGTCATACGTGCCGTTCGGCGACAACAAATTCACGCAGATCAACAAGTTGTCCGATTGCTTGTCGACCGATACCCCATACTTCTGCACGTCCGCCGGTAACTCCGGCAAGGCCTGGTTCGTGGCGTTCAAAACGTTCATCTGCGCCACCGACTGATCATAGCCGATCTCAAACGTCACTGTGATTGCGGAGTTCCCGTTGTTCGTGCTGTTCGACGAGATATAGGTCATCCCCTCCACCCCGTTTACCACTTCCTCAATCGGCGAGGTCACTGTGTCCGCCACCACCTGCGCGTTCCCCCCGATATACTGCGTCGTCACCGAAATCTGCGGCGGCACAACGTCCGGATAATTCGAGATCGGCAAGGTCGCAATCGAACACGCGCCCGCAATCACGATCACAAAAGCGATCACCGATGCAAAAATCGGGCGCTCCACAAAGAACGCGATAAACCCTTTCTTGATATCCCGTGCCATCGGTCAGGAACTCGTTTTCGAACTCACCGCCGGCGCCGGGGTCCCGCCACTTCCCGTCCCCACACCCGCCTCCGAAGCCCCCGTCCCGCCACTCGCCGTCACCCCCGTCCCACCCGAAGTGCTGATCTTCACCTTCGCTCCCGGCCGTACCGATTGCAGCCCCGACACCACCACCTTCTCCCCTTTCTCTAAGCCCGACGTGATAATCTGATACTGCTCATACACCTGTCCCAATTCCACCGCGCGCTGATCCGTCGTCCCGTCCGCCTTCACCACAAACACATGCGGCCCCGATTGCGTCTCCACCAAGGCCTGCCGGGGCACCACCAAGGTCCCCGCCTGCTCCCCAAGATAAAGCTGCACCCGCGCATACTGCCCCGACACCAAATTCACCTCAGGCCCGTCCCCACCCTTGTTCTCCACCACAGCACGCACCAGCAAACTGTCCGTCATCGGATTCACCTCCGACCCGATGAAATCTATCTTCCCCTCGTTCGGGTGCAGCTGCCCGTTCGGCAAAATCAATTTCACCCGCACATCGTCCGCCGACAATATCCCCTTCCCCTTCTTCGACTGTAAATCAAACATCTCCCGCCGCGTCAGGTTGAAGGCGATATACACCGGATCAATCTCCACTACCCGCGTCAATACATCCTGCTGCGCCGTCACCAAGGCCCCGATGTTCCGCTGCGTCGTCTGCACCCGCCCCTCAAACGGAGCAACCACGTCCGTGTAATCCAAATTGATCTCCGCCGACTCCACTTCCGCCTCATACAACAACACGTTCGCCTGCGCTTCGCGTAATGACGCCGCCGCCTTCTGAATGTCATCCTCCGACACCGAACCCGTCCCCGTCAGCCCCTCATACCGCTTCGCCTCCGCCGTCCAATACTCCACCTGCGCCTGCCCTTCCTTCAATTGCGCCTTCGCCTGATCCAAAGCCGCCTGAAACGGCCGCGGATCAATCTTGTAAAGCGGATCCCCCTGCTTCACCAAGGCGCCCTCCGTATACAACCGCTTGTTCAAATACCCGGTGACATTCGGAATCACATCCACCGCCTTCACCGCCTGCACCGTCCCGTTGTAATTCCGAATGATCGGCACGGTCTTCGTCTCTACTTCCGCCACTACCACTGTCGGCTCCGGACTCGGCGGCGCGTCCTTCTTCTTGCAAGAACTCAAACCAATTCCCAATACCAACGCGATCCCCGTCGCCAAAATCGTTCGGCAATTCGCCACCTTCCAGACAGACATCATGCACCGAAGTGATGCGCCGGAACACGCCCTCTGGCAAGACAATTCAACCCCTCCAGCCCTCCTCCCGCCGCAAATTCCTCACAACGGCGTGATATCCGGCGACGGCTCGGTCATATACCGCTCACGATACATCGCCGCCGCCTCATCCCGCAATCGCACCCGATGCCCAAACCAAAACACCGCTAACGCAAACACCGCCGCCACCACAAATCCCCACGGATAAACCAAAACCCCAAGCCCGCCCCCGTAATCACCCAAATATGAAATCACGCCGATCCCTCCGATGAACGGCACCAGCCAACTCGCCTCCCTCAAATCCAATCGATCAAACGTCACACCCTCCTGCGCCATCCTCACCAGGAACACCACCACCCCAACCAACATCGTGAGCAACAAACGCCACATCGTGTCCCATCCGCTCCAGATAATAATCAACGTCGCCACCACAAACGCCATCGGCGCAAACACATTCACCAAGGGCAACCGAAACTTCCGCTCCGCATCCGGATGCTGCTTCCGCAACGCGCAGATCGCCAACGGTCCTGCCGCAAACGACAAGGTGATCGCCGCCCCATTCAAAGCCACCGCCTCCGAAAACGGCACCAGGAAAACCACAAACCCACCGAACACATAGTCCAACCACAAACACCGCAACGGCACTCCCTTCTTCGAAAGATGCGCAAAGAAGCGCGGAAACACCCGGCTCTCCGCCATCGCATACCCTAATCGCGCCATCGATCCCGTCGCCACCAAGCCGCCCCCAAACGGACTCAGCACGCCGCCCGCCTTCAATAAAATACTCATCCACGCAATCCCCAACGCCGCCGCCACCCCCGCCACCGGACCCAAATCATGCGTAAAATCAATCTTCGCCCACCCGTCCTTCAACACCGACGGCTCCAAGGCCCCCACGAACGCCACCTGCAATAACCCGTATATCCCCACGCAAATCACCAACGAGATCGCCAACGCCAACGGAATCGTGACGTTCGGCCGCTTCACTTCTCCCGCCATGTCGATCGCATGCCGAAACCCAATCAACGCAAAGATCACTCCGCCGCTCGATACCGCCGCAAATATCCCCTCCACCCCGAACGGCGCAAAGCCCCCCGCCGCATGAAAATTCGATGGCTCAAATCGCGCTGCCATGATCCCCAATCCCACCACGATCGGAATCCCCAACTTCACCCAGGTGATCGCCGTGTTCGCCTTCGAAAACGCCGCCACTCCCATCGCGTTGATCC
This sequence comes from Verrucomicrobiota bacterium, assembly GCA_039028175.1. Taxonomy (GTDB): domain Bacteria; phylum Verrucomicrobiota; class Verrucomicrobiia; order Verrucomicrobiales; family DEV007; genus JBCDBW01. The sequence goes on along the minus strand of JBCCIR010000028.1, from coordinate 30,383 downwards.
ATACAAATATCCCCAATATCCCCATCGCCACAAAACAACCCCGCCACGTCAAATTGCCGTCCGATGCATTCCCCTCAAATAACCAATGCCAATCCACCGCCAGATACTGCAACATTGCAATCGTCTCAATCGGCGCCGCCGTGTTATAACCCACCCATGCCGACCACCCTAACAAAGCACTGGTCACATCCCCATGAGTAAAGTGCGGGATCCGCGCAATGCCGCCCGCCACCGGCAAAATCCCCATCACCTCCGCAAAACAAAGCGCCAACAACAACATCGCCACCCCCCCGATCCCCCACGCCACAATCGCCGCCGGCCCCGCCAACCGCGTCGCCAACAACGGCGCAAACAACCACCCCGACCCCACAATCCCCCCCACCGCCACAAAGGTCAGCCCCACCAGTCCCATCGACCGCTTCAACTTCGGCCGCCCATGCCGCCTATGATGTTGAGACTCAGACATCCCGCGCATCCTGCCCCATCCCCCCGCCCACACACGAGCCAAAATAGCCACCCTCCCAAGGCCCGGTAGGGCGGGGCGTCCCGACCCGCCGGTCGCCGCGGCGACCCCCTCCAAAAACCCTACGAAAAAGCCATCCGCGACCTGCCTACAGCTAATCGCTAATCGCCAACAGCTAAAATGAATACCGCACCGAGAACTGCACCCGGCTGTCCGTCCCATCCACCCCATTCTTATCCTCCCGCTTCCCCCGCAAAAACTCCACCCCCGTCATCCACCACGACGTTGGCTGCCACACCAGGTTCGCACTGAAATAACGCCCTTTCCGATACGCGTCATCCTCCTCGATCTCCCGATTGTCCACCCGTAACTCCCCATAACTCATCGTCGAAGACCAACGCTCCGACCAATAGTGCTGATAACCCAGATAGTACCCAAACGACCTCAACGTCTCCAACTCCCCCGTCTCGTCATTGAACACCGCATCCGGCGGTTCATCGTCGAAAAACGTCCCGATACCCGCTCCCGCAGCAACACCATAGGTCACGACATCATCACTCGGTAAAAACGAAGGAGATAATCTCCCCGTGCTCGCCACACCCCATCCCAAGGCGCTCGTCTCCCGCCGCCCACTCCCCTCCCCTCGCAGGTCCCTCAGCACTCCCGCCACCTTGACATGGTTGGTCCCCGTCCCCTCCCGCTTGGCAAGCGTGACAATAATATCCGGCCACCGACCCGATGAGTCCGCCCCCTCCAGGTCATGGTCGTCCGGCTTCTCCACTGCCCACTCCGTCCGAAATCGATCCCCCAGCCCGCGAGTCCAACGCACGATCGGATGCAAGGTCTGCAATGAACTGCTCGGACCCTCGTAATCCAAAGTCGCCGGCCACGAATCCACATCCGTAAACGTCGTCCACGCCTTGCCCATCAACAAATCACCACCAAACACCATGTCCTCCAACTCCACGTATGCCTGTCGCCACAAAACATTCGGCGACCTCACAAACGAGTCGCCGAAAAAATCCATCGAGAGATGCGTCGCAATCGTGCCGTCACTAAATGGAGTATTGCCTTCCAAAATAAACTTCGTCGCATTGACACTCACCCCAGTGTCACGATCCGGTATCGTCGAGTCTACATCGTTCCCCGTTACGATCGCCGCCGTCACAAAATCCGTCGGCGTCGCAATCCGGCCGTGGTCATGAATCACGTCCGCCTGCAGAAACCCGCTGAACGTCAATACCGTGTTGATCGGCTCCAGGTCGATCGATATCCCCGACACCGGATCCTCCACGTCGTCATTCTCTTCCCCAAGGACCGTCACCAGGCCCGCCAATACCACCGCCCCCGCCACACAAACACGCCTCCCCCCCAACATGGCTCAATCCGCCCCGGATGATTCCCCGCCGCCCCCAATCCCCTCACAAATCGTCGTCTCCCAATCAATATGATGCCGCTTCAACATCGCCGCATACTCCCCGCTCGCACACAACGCCCGCAACCCGGCATCAAAACGATCACGCAAGTCCTCATTCCGAAACGAAACCTTGAACCCCGTCACCGGCGCAAACACCAGGTGCTCCTTCACCTCACTCATGTCCCGCCCCATCGCCTCACTGAAATACTTGAAGATGCAACGATCGATCACGATCACGCTCCCCTCTTCTTCCCAAAACGCCCGCACCTGCTCCTCCTGATCCGCAAACTCCAGGTAATCCTCCCGGTCCTCCCCCTCCGGCCCGAACATTATCTCAAACTCATCCCCTAATTCCCGCCACGCATCCTCCCAGGTCAAAACCGGATGATTCGCCAAATCCCCCACACCCTGAATCGCAATCCCATCCTCCCTCTTCACGATCGCCGCATTCGAAAACTCCACAAAATCCAAGGAGTAAAACACCCCGTCATCCAAATCCTGCACCCCCGCCGATACCATCGCCTTCCCCTCCTGCACCGCCGTCTGCAATTCGTCATAAGGCATCTGCACAAAACGCAGCAGCAAGTCCGGCAGCGCCCCCCGCAATATCTCCACCTCCAATCCCGCCGTCCCGTCTCCCATCACATACGGCGGAATGTCCGGCGAAATCGCCACCACCACATCCTGCGTCCCCGATACGTCACTCATAAAGCCCAGTATCCCCATCACCCCCCCAACCACAAGCCCAACCCCACTTAGTTGCCTTCTCCAAAACATCCCGATCATCCTGGAACTAGAATCCACACTATCTTTGGAGGGTCTTGCTCCCGCTCGACCACTCCCACGATGTATCCCGAAACTATTTAACTTCAATTCTCAGAGTTTACCCGGAGCTTCCCCGCTGAGTCGAGTGACGGGTTCTCTCCTGTCACGCCGCCTCCTTCCCCCTCTCCTTGACCCGCGGAATCAAAAAGAAAGCCAGCACCGCAAACCCAAAACAAACCCAATACGCCCGCCGAAATCCCGTCAAATACGCACCCGACAATTCCCCCTTTAACTTCGCCAATTCACCCGCCCTCACCTTGCCCTCCAACGCCGCCGCATCCGGCTTGTCCGCCAAAATCGCCTCCACAACTTCGTTATCCACCGTGCCCGCGCTCCCCAAAGCGTCATCCGCCGTCACAATCGCGGCCATCTGTGCCGTCACAAAAAACGTCGCCAACGCAATCCCCAAGGCCCCCAACACGAGGTGCCACTGAAACGCTATCCCGCTCGCCACCCCCGCGTTCGCCCCGTCCACACTCGCCACCGCCGCCGTCCCCGCCGGTCCCACGACAATCCCAATCGACAACCCCACAAACAACTGTGCCGGCAACAGCCACCCCAAGTACCCCGCCGACGGGTCCACCAACGCAAACCACAGGCTCCCCGTCGCACACAATCCGTACCCCACCCACAAAAGTCTCTTCAATCCCAGCTTGTCATACAAATGCCCCGCCATCGGCGCCGACCCCGCAAACATGACCATCGCCGGTGTTAACAACAACGCCGCCCGCAAATCCGTCAGCCCCCAAACCTTCTGCCCGATCTGCGGAACAAACATGAACATCGCAAACGACGCCGGCATCACCAACCCGTTCAACATCGCCGCCGCCAAAAATGATCGATTGCTCCAAAGCGGCTTCGGAATCAAAGCCGATGGCGTCCGCCGTTCGATCACAAAGAACACCCCATACATCACCACGAACAATCCCAATGCCCCTAACACAATTCCTGATCCCCATCCCGCCGTCGCCGCCCGGTCCAAGGCATAGAAAAACCCGAAGGTTCCCAACGCCAAGGTTGCGATCCCCGGAAAATCAAGCCGCTCCCGCTTCAAGTCATCATCCGTGTCCGCCCGACCGCTCAATAACAACAACGCAATCGCCGTTCCACTCGTAAACAGGTTGAAGACAAAAAACCAACGCCACCCCTCCAATCCCAAATCCGCCACCGCTCCCCCGACAATCGGTCCCACAACATTCCCTAATCCCGCCAACCCAAACATCACCCCGATGAAAATGCCCGACCGATGCGCCGGCACCGACGCAAACATCAAGCCCACCGCCGTCGGCCATAACAACGCATTCCCCACCCCCTGCAAGACGCGCGCCCCCACCAACCACCCAATCCCTTGGCTCATCGCATTCAAAGCCGATGCCCCCGCAAAGAAAAACAACCCCGCCAACAACACCCGGCGACGACCAAAGATATCCCCCAACCGCCCGCCCGTCACAATCAACATCGCAAACGTAATCGCATACGCGTTCACCACCCATTGCACGGTGGAAACCGATACCTCGAACGTCGCCTCCATCGGCGCCAACAAAACCCCCACCCCCACGACGTCCGGCCCAATCGTAAACGACGCCGCCCATAACCCGGCAATCCGCAACTTCAACTTTCCATCCATCAACCCCCACACCATGCCCTCCCCACGCCCCAACTGTCGATCCCGTATCCCCCCGCCATACCTCCCCAAACCCCCGCAATCCCCCCTCCCCACAATCTCTCAGGCTCACAGCCCCCTAATGAGGAAAGAAACACCCAAAAACCCACGTATTTACAGGGCCCAATGACGGCTCACCCCAAGAATTTCCAGCCCCGCCTCGCGCGCTTCCTCGGCGCGGTCGCCCTCCTGTGCCCCTTCACCGCCCTCAATACCTCCGCCGACGATCAGCCATTCGACTTCCAATCCATCGAACCCTTCCTCGAAGCCCACTGCTACGCTTGCCACGACGATCTCTCCAGTAAAGGCGATCTCGATCTCTACAACCTCGATTTTAACCCCAAGAACAAAAAGAACTTCAAGATTTGGGAGCTGGTCTTCGATCGCGTCCGCCACGGCGAAATGCCACCCGAAAAGAAACCCCGCCCCGCTCAGGACGAAAAGAAGGCGTTCCTCGCGAACCTGAAAACGCCCCTCCTCGAATCCGATCGCGCCGACCTCGCCACAAACGGTCGCGTCAATGGTCGACGCCTCACCCGCGTCCAATACGAAAATACCCTCCACGATCTCCTCGGCATCGATATCCCCCTCGCCAACCAACTCCCCGCCGACGAAACCGGAAAAGATTTCCAAACCGTCGCCGACGCCCAGCAACTCAGCCTCTTCCACCTCGATCAATACCTCACCGCCGCCGACCTCGCGCTCGAAAACGCGTTCGACCGCATCATCCATGGCGATAGCCATTTCCAAAAACGATACGGCCCCAAACAATTGACGTCCAACCCCGGCGGCGGCAACTATCGCGGCCCCGAAGCCCGCAACGGAAAAATCCGCGCCTGGCCGCACGGCCTTCAGTATACCGGACGCATGCCCGCAACGGATGTCCCCGAATCCGGGTGGTATCAAATCACGATCAAAAACCTGCGTGCCATCAATCCCGGTCCCGACCAAGCCGTGTGGGGCACCCTCCGCACCGGCGCCTGCTCCTCCGCCGAACCCATTCTCTTCTATGTCGCCAGCGTCGAGGCCACCGCCAAACCCACCACCCACACATACACCGCCTGGATCCAGGAAGATCACATCCTCGAATTCAAACCAAATGAAGGCACGAATCGCCTCGCTCCCTCTGGTGCGCAAGGCGGCAACGTCTCCTACCGCGGTCGCAACCTCGAAAAAGATGGCTTCAGCGGCCTCGAGTTCGAATCCATCGAGCTTAAAAGAATCTACCCACACGCCTCCGCCCAGGAACTCCGATCAAAACTCTTGCCCGGAATAACCTTTAATGACGACAAACCCGTCATCAAAAAACCCGAAGAAGAACTGCGACGCCTCATCGGCACTTTCGCCTCGCGCGCCTTCCGCCGCCCCGTCCCCAAAGATCAGCTCACCCCCTACCAGGAACTCGCCGCCGCCAAACTCAAAGAAACAGGAAAATTCCACAAAGCCCTTCACGCCGGCTACCGCGCCATCCTCTGCTCGCCACGCCTGCTCACGTTCGTCGAACCCCCCGGTAAACTCGACAACCACGCCGTCGCCTCCCGCCTCAGCTACCTCCTCTGGAATAGCATGCCCGACGATACGCTCCGTTCCCTCGCCGATCGCGGCGAACTCCTGAAACCCGCCACACTAAAAAAGGAAGTCGAACGCCTCCTCAATCACCCGAAGTCTGATCGCTTCATCGCCGGTTTCTCCGATCAATGGCTCAACCTCAAAGAAATCGGATTCACCAGCCCCGATCGCCGCCGCTTCCGCGATTTCGATCCCATTGTCCAGGATTCCCTCGTCCAGGAAACCCGCGCCTTCCTCTCAGAGATCATTGAGAACGACCTCAGCATCCGAAACTTCATTCGCTCCGATTTCGCCCTCCTCAATACCCGCCTCAAAAACCACTACGCTTTGTCCGACGACGTCAAAGTCACACCCGGTAAAGGACTCCAACGCGTGAGCATCAATCACCCCTACCGCTCCGGCCTTGTCACCCAGGGCTCCATCCTTAAAGTCACCGCCGACGGCTCGGTCACGTCCCCCATCCTCCGCGGCATTTTCGTCAATGAACGCATCCTCGGCCTCCACGTCCCGCCACCCCCGGCAAACGTCCCCGCCGTCGAACCCGATATCCGCGGCGCCACCAGCATCCGCGATGAACTCAGTAAACACCGATCCGACGCGTCTTGCGCCGCCTGCCACGCCAAGATCGATCCCGCCGGCTTCGCCCTCGAAAGCTTCGACCCCGTCGGCCAGTGGCGCACCGCTTACGGCACTTCAAAAGACGCCGCAAAGGTCGATCCCAGCGGCGTGACTCCGGAAGGCGAAACGTTCGCCGATATCATCGAATGGCAAAAACTCTACCACCGGCAACCCGAACTCCTCACGAAAGCCTTCGCCGAACAGTTTCTCACCTACGCCACCGGCGCATCCATCCGCTTCAGCGATCGTAATCAAATTTCAAATATCGTCGCCTCGGCCAAAGAGCATGACTACGGACTCCGCTCCATTATCCACGCCGCCGTCGCAAGCAACATTTTCCTAACGAAATAATAATTACCACGAGACCAGACGTCCCATGAAATCACTATATATCAATACCGGAGCCAAACTCTCCCGCCGCGCCGTCCTCCGCGGAGCCGCCGGCGTCGCACTCGGACTGCCCTTCCTCGATGCCATGTCCCCGGCCTTCGCCGCAGCAAAAGGCCCCGCCCCCAAACGTTTCATCGGCGTCAGCCTCTCCCTGGGACTCCACAACCCGAACCTCGTCCCCGTCGACGGCGGCAAAGATTACACCCCCTCCCGATACCTCAAACCACTCCAGGATATCCGCGACCAGTTCACGATCGTGTCCGGTTCCTCACACCCCGGTGTCACCGGCGGTCACACCGCCGAAGGCAGCATCTTCTCCGCGTGCCCGAACCAAAGAGGCTCCACCTCCCGAAACACGATCTCCATCGATCAACTCTTCGCAAAACACCTCGGACACGAAACTCGCTTCCCCTCCCTCGTCCTCAACACCGGCAATGAAAAAAGCCCGTCCTACACCGAGAACGGCGCAATGATCCCCGCCCAAAGCGATCCCCGCCGCCTCTTCGCGAAACTCTTCATCGAAGACTCACCCGAATCCAAACAACGCCAGACCGAACTCCTCCACAGCGGCCAAAGCGTGATGGATATCGTCGGCGCCGAAGCCAAATCCCTCCAACGAGAAGTCGGCCCCGGTGACCGCGATAAACTCGACGCCTGGTTCACGAGCGTTCGCGAACTCGAACAACGCCTCGAGAAAAGCGAAGACTGGGTCGAACGCCCCAAACCAAAAGTCGGTTCCCGGCCCGCCGACCCCGATCCCGATAACGCCGCGGATCAGCAACGCGCCATGCTCGATATCGTCCATCTCGCCCTCCAAACCGACTCCACACGCTTCGTCACGCTACACTGCACGGGTAATAGCGTCGGCGCCATCGATGGCGTCGAGCAAAGCTACCACGGCCTCAGCCACCACGGCCGCGATGAGGAAAAACTCGAACAACTCGGCCTCGTCGAACAGGAAATGATCAACTCCTGGGCCAATTTCGTCCGCCAACTCCAAACCAGCGACCAGGGCGACCACTCCCTCCTCGACGATACCATGGTCATCCTGACCTCCAACCTCGGGAACGCATCCTCACACGATAACAAAAACATGCCCGTCCTCTTCGCCGGCGGCGGCTTCCAGCACGGTCAACACCTCGCCTTCGACCAGAAAAACAATTACCCGCTCCCCAATCTCTACCTCAGCGCCCTCCACAACGCCGGCCTCCAGGACGAATCCTTCGCCACCAGCACCGGAGAAATGGACGGCCTCGTTCGCAAAGCGTAAACCGCGATATCGCCGCAAGTGAACCCATCAAGGGTGACCACCCGCCCCGCTCACCGCGGCGGCGAAATCAAGGCCTCGTATCCCGGCCACTCAATCCGCCCCGCCTCATAGCGGACCGGCTCCCACTCCGGCCACACCGGCGCCTCGTCCCGCACCTCGCGATACCTCTCCTCCAGCTTCGCCTTCATCGCCGCAAACCGCTCCGGCTCCACCTTCGATAAATCCTCCGTCTCACCCGCATCACGCCGCAAATGATAGAGCTCGAATCCCGTTAGCTCCGCCTCCTTCAAGACCGACATCTGCTCCGCCGTTAATCCCCCGCCCGCCTTCGCCGCCTCACGATCCAACCGGGCGCAAAGCTTCCAGTCCCCCTCCCGCATCGCCACCTTCACGTCGCTCGTCGCCAAATTGAAATGCCAGTATAACGGGGTTGCTCGCTCCAGAGCCCGCCCCTCCAACACCGGCACAATATCCGCGCCGTCCAATGCCCGATCCTCTGGAACCGCCACTCCCGCCACCGCACAAAGCGTCGGCAATAAATCCACGCCGCTGATCGCTTCCTCACTCACCGCCCCCGGCGCCACACGACCCGGCCATCGCACGATCCCTGGCACCCGAATTCCCCCCTCATAGACATGCCCCTTCTTCGCCCGTAACGACCCCGCTGATCCATACGGATGATAGCGCGTCAACGCCGGACCATTGTCACTCGTGAAAAACACCAGGGTATCTTCCCGAAGCCCCAACTCGTCGACCACTCCCATTAACCGCCCAAACGCCGCATCCATCTGTGTGATATTCCCGTGATGCGCCCGCTGACTGGGATCCTCAAACGCTTCATACATCGCCTCATAACGCTCCGCCGTCGCAATCGGCTCATGCGGCTCGTGAAAGCATACATACATGAAAAAAGGACGGCTCTCGTCCCGCTTGTCCCGCAACCACTCCGCCGCCTCCGCCACCACTAAGTCCGCCGCATACCCCTCCAAAGGTCCCACCGGAATCCCGTTCCGGACAAAGTTATACGGATTGCGATGATTCGGCAGCGCGTTGTTCTGCGTCGAAAACCAATGCCCAAACCCATGGTCATCCGGTTGCGGCTGACCCGGAAGATTAAACAACCCGTTCAGGTGCCACTTCCCCACATGACAGGTCTCATATCCCGCCCCCGCCAACAATGTCGCGATCGTCACTTCCCCACTCCCCACATGCATCGGCGACATGAACGGGATCGCCGAGAAGATTCCCACCCGGTAAGGCGTCCGCCCCGTCATAAGACCGGTTCGCGCCGGAGAACAGTTCGCCGCCGCCGCATAACAATCCGTGAAACGCATCCCCTCCGCGGCAAACCCGTCCAGGTGCGGCGTCCGCACAACTTCATTGCCATAACACCCCAAGTCCCCATACCCGAGATCGTCCGCCAATACGATAAGCACATTCGGCAAGTCCGAACGATCCTGACCGCCTGCCGCCGCCAATCCGATCACACAAACCAACAAGAACCAAACCCGTCGAGACCCCATGCCGAAAAGAGTCCGACGCCAAGCCGCCCACCTCAAGATCCTTCTCCCTCCAAATAATCCGTCCGCCCTCACCGCGACGACCCAAAAATAAACCGCCCGATGCCACGAATCGCCCCGCCAATACCACCTTCTCCCTCACGATCCCGCCCAGCCCCGCCACGATAGCGCCCACGATCCCCGTCGTCCCGGCTCGTAAACAGATCAAACAGCCCGCCGTGCCCCGCACACCCATACTCCGGCCACAAATCCCGCGGTAAGCCCATTGAATACGGCTCCATCGACCGCTTTTGCGCCCGCCCCCCACACGCACGACACAAGGTGATCGACTGCTGATTGTCCGGTGCCGCCATCGCCACCGCCGGAAACCCCGCCTCCTCCGCCGCCTTCATCACATCCACCCAGACCGGCAACGCCAAAGTGCTCCCATACCCCCGGTTCATGATTGTCGCCGGACGATCCAGCCCCACCCAAACCCCCGTCGTCACTTTGTCCGTGAATCCCACGAACCACGCATCCCGGTAATCGTTCGTCGTCCCCGTCTTCCCATAACACGGCACGGTATACCCTAACGAACGCGCCGAAGAACCCGTCCCCCCATCCATCACCCGCCCCATGATGTCCGACGTCAACCAACACACCGACTCGCGCAACACCGGCGCTGCACGCACAACCGCTTCAAACAAAACTTCACCTTCCCCATTCTCCACCCGCTCAATCAAATACGGCGCCCGGTTCGCCCCGCCTCCCGCCAAGGTCGAATACGCACTCGTCAATGTCATCGGGGTCGTCTCAAACGCTCCCAGGTAACTCACCGGCGATTCCGGTATCGACCCCATCTTTAAGGCCCGCGCCAATCCCCGAACATTCTCCAAGCCCGCAATCTCCCCCACACGCACACTCATCGTGTTCCGCGAACGAATCAATCCCACCGCCGCCGGCTGATTCCCCAAGTACTGCCCGTCGCTGTTCGAAGGACTCCACACCTGCCCGTCCCCCCACGGATACCGCACCGGATCATCACTGATCCACGTCCCTGGCATCAAGCCCCCGCGATCAAACGCCACAGTGTATACGAAGGGCTTAAACGTCGAACCACACTGCCGCTTCGCATCCAAGGCCCGGTTAAACGAACTCTCAGAGAAATCCCGCCCCCCCACCATCACCCGAATAGCCCCGGTATAATTGTCCAAAGAAACAACCGCCCCCTGCACGTAATCCGTCATCGATCGATCCCCGGGCTTCCGCTGTGATCGCTTCGGATGCGGAAAACCCGGCCGATTCTCAATCTGCGTCAAATGCCCATCCAACCCTTTCTCCGCCGCATCCTGCATCGACGCATCAATCGTTGTGGTCACCCGCAACCCCCCCGCATTGATGTCCTCGGGCGTCAGCAAATCCCCCAGAAAATCATGAATCGTCTGCAACACATAACTCCCCGTCGCCAATCGCTCCCCCGGCGGCCGCAAGATCACCACCTCCTTCCGCGCCGCCTCCGCTTCCGCCTCGGAGATCACTTCATCAATCACCATTCGCTCCAATACCTCATCCCGCACCACTTTCGCCGACGCCAAATTCCGGAACGGATTCAAAACGCTCGGCCCCCGAATAATCCCCGCCAACATCGCCCCCTCACTCAAACTCAGTTCCCCCGCCGGCTTCATGAAATACCCCTGCGACGCCCGCTCAATCCCATACAACCCCGACCCGAAATACACCCGGTTCACGTAATACCCGAGAATCTCGTCCTTCGACAACCGCACTTCCATCTGCTGCGCCATCGCCACTTCCTGCAGCTTGCGCGACAAGGTCATCTGCCGCAGACCCCACGTGTTCCGCGCCAATTGCATCGTGATCGTCGACGCCCCCTGGTCAAAACGCCCCGACTTGAAATTTCGCATCGCCGCCCGGGCCACCCCGCGAAAATCCACTCCCCCGTGATCATAAAAACGACTGTCCTCACGCGCCAACAACGCCGCCACAAAATGCGGTGACACTTCATCTATCCCCACCACCACCCGGTTCTCCCCGTGCCCCGAAACATGCCCCAGCGGCTCCCCGTTACGGTCAAAGACCAGCGTCCGCTCCGGAACTTCCTTCAGCTTCTGATACGAAAACGTCAGCGCCTTGACGTGAAAATACCCAAACCAAACCACCCCCACACAAAACGCCAACACCCCAAGCCACAAAATCGGCGCCACCACAAACCGCCGCAACCGCGACTTCTGAGGCGCCGGTAACAACCAAGGCCGAACCGTTTTCCTAAACTTCATACCAACAAAAACAAACTCGCCCAACTTAGAGCCCCAAACCACCCCCAATTATTCAATCCCAAAAATCCCCCCCGCCCCTGCGCCCCTGCGCTACTGCGTAACTGCGCAACTACCCCAACTCCTACTCACCCATCGGCCGAAACGCCTCATCCTGCACCCGGTAAACCTCCGCGTCATCCAACCGCGGCCCCCCCGTCGACACACAGCCCGCCAAAAAAACCACACCCAACAACAAACTCAACAACCACCCACGCATCCCCCCACCTACCTGCTCCGACCCATTCGTTCAATACTCATCTATGAACTCTCGCCTCTCCCTCCTTGGAGGGTCGCAGCCTGCCCTTCGTAGCCTCGGCGAAGAATGGGCTCCCGCGCGACCACTTCCCACTCTCCCATGATTCGGTAGGGACGACTGGCCTCAGTCGTCCGCTCCAATCGACTCCGCCGCCCAGATGCCGACCTGATCACCCAAATCTCCCCTCCTCGACTCCAAAAGATATCCAAATCATGCACCCCCCTTGCCGAGCACTTGCCCAGCCCATCATCGCCGGCAACCCTCCCCCCTACTGCGTCATCTCCGGACGCGCCCAATCCACATCCTCATACCCCTCCGGCTTCGCCGGCTTCACCACCTCCACGATCTCCCCGGCCGGATCAAACAACGCCCAGTCATCCGTCCGAAACGGCGACGCCGGAAGTCCTTCTCTATTATAAAGCAAATTCCGCTCGGAAGGATTCATCGCCCACGCATAACGCACCGCCACCGGCCCCTTCACGTCCCCCGAAGAAACCACGACCGTCTCCCCGTCAATCACCGCTTCCGCCCAATGCCACTCCTGATCCTCCCCCGCCACCGCAAACGCATCCAACGCCTCCCCCTCCCGCGCCGCCATCAAGCCACTTCCCACCGAATCAAACTCCAACACCACTGTCCCATCCTTCACCTCAAACCCCCGATACCGCGGACCGTAATCCACAAAGTCCCCGCCATACACCTGCTTCAAAGCCAGATACGCATGCCGAATCCCAATCGGCGCCTTGTTCTTCGGATGCAACTGAATCGCATCCCCCGTATCAATCGACACCGCTACCCCCGTGTTCGGCACGTCCTCCGTCACCCGTAACATCGACTCCCGGTTCACCGCCCACGGCGCTTCCAGCCCTTCCACCGGCTCTTCCTGTGCCGCGCCCCAGCTCGGCAGCTGCGTGAAAAACACCGGGAACGCATCGTCCGTCCCGCCCTCCGACAGCTCATGCCACGACTGCCGGTAATACCCGATCAACTTCGCCAATTGCTCCCGGTAATGCGCCGCCTGCGGCACGTTCTTTGAGTTCCGCTCCCCCTGATACCAAATCATCCCCCGGATTCCATACGGACGCACCGGGTGAATCATCCCGTTGAAAATATGCGCCGGATACTGATGCCCCAGGTGCGCCGGCTGCGTGATGATCGGCGGCGCGAGCTGCTTCACGTTGTTCTTCATCGTTTCCCCCGCATCAATCAAATCGTTGTATTCCGTTAGCGCCGCTTCGAATTCCGCCAACGCCTTCTCCTCCGTCTTGCCCTGCTTCTCCATCTGCCGCTGCGCATTCTCATCCAGCGACGCCTTCGCCGCCTGCGCCCGCTCGTCATCCGCTTGAATCTCCCACGGCATCCACCCCTCGATCGGCGTCCCCGCAAACGCCTGCACGATAATCCCCACCGGCACGCCCAATTCCTGGTGCAACTTCTTCCCAAAATAATACGACACCGCCGATGTCGTTGCCGCCGACTCCGGCGTGCACGACACCCACTTCACCAATCGATCCCGCTGTTCTTCCAACGGCTCGTGCCAATGCTCGCGATTCGAATCGTAAATCCGGTAATCCGGATAATTCGCCGTCGCCGCCTCCTCTTCCCCGCCAAAACAATTCCCCAGTGCCCACCCCATGTTCGACTGCCCCGCACACAACCACACCTCCCCGATCGCCACGTCCCCGATCTCAATCACGTTCTCCCCCGCGATCTTCAAAGAATGCCCCGTCCCATACGACGGTGTCTCAAGAATCACCTTCCACTTCCCGTCCTCATCCGCCGTCGCCGTTGCTTCGCTCCCCCAACTCCCCGTCACCGTCACTTCCTCCCCCGGCTCCGCCCATCCCCAAATCGCATTCGCCGTCTCCTGCTGCAATATCATCCCGTCCCCAAACAAGGCCGGCACCCGCACGTCCGCACCCGCCGGCAAACAAATTCCCAAGATAATCAAGAAACAATAAAAGGAGGTTTTCATGCCCCTCTTAAACAGTGACGCGCTCCCAACAGTTTCACGCAATCGTGAGATCCTCGAAGGAAGCCGCGGGCCCGTCTTTGAGCAACACCCAAGGACAGCACTTGATGAATTCCCTCTCGAATGGTTCGCTTGAAAAAGACCCGCCATCACCATGCCAAAAGCCGTTCATCCTCAGCCCCCGCACGCACCATGATCCAATCGATGTGCGTCTTTTGCGGCTCCAGCCCCGGCGGCAGCACCTCTTACACGGACGCAGCCCATGCCCTCGGCGAGTTTCTCGCCCAAAATCAAATCCGCCTCGTCTACGGAGGAGCAAGCGTCGGCCTCATGGGCACCCTCGCCGATGCCTGCCTCCACGCCGGAGGCGAGGTCGTGGGCGTCATCCCCCAAAGCCTCATCGACTGCGAAATAGCGCACCACGGTCTCACGAAACTTCATGTCGTCGACTCCATGCACGAACGCAAAGCGATGATGAACGAGCTCTCCGAAGGCTTCATCTCGCTCCCCGGCGGCTGCGGCACGCTCGAGGAAATGTTTGAGACCCTGACATGGTTACAACTCAGCATTCACGAAAAACCCTGCGGACTCCTCAATATCGACAACTACTTCGCGTCACTCATCGAGTTCTTCGATCACATGGTCGAGGAACGCTTCCTCCTGAAAGAACATCGCAAACTCCTCGCCGTCGAGAAAGACCACGCCTCCCTCATCACGGCGATGAACAATGCCAAACCCGCCCCACCCGTCGCAAAGTGGGTGGACCGCCACATCGAAGGTCGCATCTGACGGGACCCCCCTCACGAAGCCACGATCTCTCGAAGCTTTTCGCCCGCCTCTCGCCGCGTCAACCGCCGCCGCGACCGCTCCTTCAAGACCTCGGCACAGGCCCACGCCGCCACATTATCTTTCACCTCCACCGCCGACTCCCCACGTCCCGTCGCCGCCTGCTTCTCATCCACCTGGTTCATGAACCAGCTCGCCAACCACCCCGGCCACCCCAAAAACCGGCACCCAATGTGAAAATGCAGGTGCCGGTAAAACTGCCCCGCCTGCCCATGCGCCACTAACTCCTCCTTGATTCCATCCACCGGCAATTCCCGCGTCTTCTCCCCCGCCTTGTATCCCCCGTATGCCTTCCCCAATAAGTAAACCCCAATCCGCCACCGCCCACATACCCCACGCGCCTCCCCCCAACTCACCATCCGCCGCACCAAGCGATCACAACTCGTCCATCCACAAGACACGTCTCCCAACTTCTACCGCTCCTCCTCCAGCAACCGCCGCGCCTGCCCTCGCACGTTCCCATTCGACGCATCAGCTTGAATCGTCTCCAACCACGCCTGAATCGTCGGGTCATCCCGATATCCCACAAGCGCCCGCGTCGCTTGCTCGCGAACAAACTCACTCTGACTCCGCTCAATCGCTTCCCGAATCGGCTCAATCAACTCCGGATCACTCACCCCCACCAACCCCTCAAATATCTTCCGCTGAATGCGCGGCAAAGGATCACTCTCCAGCAATTCCACCATCGAAAGCACAATGTCACGCGTCCGCGCTTCCGTCTTCGATCGCCGCACCGTCTCAAGCGCCTTCACCCGCGCCTCCTCACTCGCATTGGTATTCAAAACTTTTTGCTTGGCCTTCTCCACATCCGCCGGAGTCGGCGGCAAAATTCCGCGCAGCACCATGATGTTGTGAAGCTCATCGAAATCCTGCGTGCGTCCCTCCAACTTGGCCACCCGGGACTCCAACTGCCCGTTCCTCACGTCCCCCTCGTCCTCCGGCCCAACCACCTCCGATGCAATTTCGTCATCAAGCTCGGAAGGCGCCTCCGCCGTCGAAGCCACAACCGAGACACGATCGACCGATTCCTCCACCCGCTCGCGAACTTCGGCCAACTCCTTCTCCAGCTCCGAAATCCGGACATCCCGATTCAAAGTCACCGCCAGTGCCGCGACGGCAACACAAGCAACAAGAACGATGACGATCGCCCGAATCATAACAAACCAAGTGAGACTTCCGCCACCCTAGCGCCGCCCCTCAGCCCTCTCAAGTCTCAATCCTTAATCATCAATTCACCCCCCCGCTCGGCCGCTCCTCATAACCCATTCAAAAATGCCGCCGTCCGCTGCGCCGCTTCCAGCGAACTCATTCCCTCATCCTCCGGCGCCGACTGATGAACCGTCACCGGACCCTCATACCCAATCTCCCGCAATCCCCTCATCACTTCCGCAAAATCAATCCCACCCCCCTCATCAATCTCAATCACATCAAACGCAACCGCCCCCACACACCACGTCTCCAATGTGATCGCCCCATCCGCTCCCAACCGCTGATTCTGCAAATACACATTCCTCATCCACGGCGCCAATCGCCGAATCGTTTCCACCCCATAGTCCTGACCGCACTGCTCCAAATTCGCCGCCTCATAAATCAATCCAAAGTTTTCCCGCCCAATCACTTCCAATACCCGCACAATCTCGTCCACCGTCTCAAACAAACTCCGAATATGGCACTGATGCACCAGTCCCAGCCCCCTCTCCGCCGCCTCATCCGCCGCCGCCTGCGCCGCCGCAATATCCTCTTCCGTCTTCAAGCACACCCGAATCATCGGCGCCCCCAACGCCTCCGCAAAATCCAGATACCGCCCGATGTCCCGCAGCATGGCCGGTGCCCTCTCATTATTGTAAACCACATCAAAATCCCCCGACACCATGCTCACCCCCAATCCCCGCTCGTCCAACACATCGCGCGCGCGCCGCACTTCCGCTTCCGGCGTCTCCACCCCAATCTGCGAGGCCCGCATGCAAATCGCTCCATATCCCGCCGCCACCGCCAGGTCCGCCAACTCCTCAAAGGTCAACGTCGCCTCCTCTTTCGAAAGAAAGCCCTCCGCAATACGACACGACAAAGATAAATTCATAAGTTCTCCCTTCTTTCCGCCCGTCCGGCCCACCGCGCCGCAAGCGTTCCCACCAAGACAATCGTCGTCGTTCCCAAAACAATCGTCAAAAACGAATGCAACGGATTCCGCCATCGCGCCCACGCCTCCGGCCAAAACCCGGTCGTCGAAAGCGATAACCACAAAATCAAAAATATCCCGATACTCACCGCCAGGATCGCCTGCGCATTCCGCGCGCGCTTCGAAATTAAGCCCAACAAAAACAATCCTAATACCCCGCCCGTAAAGATTCCCTGCAAGTTCCACCACGCATCGAGCGCACTCTTCACCCGGATCATCGCCACCGCCGTCACCGTCCCCAACACCCCAAACACAAACGTCGCACTATGCAAAACCTTCATCGATTCCCGTTCACCCGCCCCCGGCCGGACATAACGCTTGTATAGATCACACAACACCAGCGTCGCAGAGCTGTTCAGACTCGTGTCCATACTGCTCATCGCCGCCGCAAAAATCGCCGCAATCAACAACCCCGCCAATCCCATCGGCAACTCATTCACAATAAAATGCGGCAATACCTTGTCCCCCACGTCCACCGCACTCAGACCCGACGCAGCCTCCGCAACCGCCGCCCCGTTCACTTCCCGCCCCTCCTGGATCAGCCGCGTCTCCGCCACCTGAACCTTCACTTCCTCCAGCAACTCCGGCTTCGCCTCATACAAGGCAAACAATCCCGTCCCCACGAAAAACAAAACCGCCGATACCACCGGAAACAGGAGCGCCCCCATCCAAACACTCGATTTCGCCGCCCGATCCGATTTCGCCGTCAGGTATCGCTGCACAAAACTCTGATCCACACCAAAGTTTTGCAGGTTGATGAAAAACCCATACACCAAAACAATCCAAAAGGTCGGCTCCGTCCGCAACGCCGCCATCGGCCCCAAATCAAAACTCCCCAGGCTGAACTTGTCATGCTCGCGCGCCACTTCAAACAATTGACCCGCCCCGCCCGGCAGACTCGTCACAATCAAAAACCCGCAGAACAAAACCCCCACGACCAACACGATGCTCTGCACCACGTCCGTCCAAATCACGGCTTCAATCCCCCCTAACAAGGTGTAAATCGTCACCATCACACCCGTGAAAAGAATGATCGATTTCACATCCCAACCCGTCAGCGGCGCCAAGGCCAATGCGACCAGGTATAGAATCGTCCCCATTCGCGCCAACTGCGACAACAGATAACAAATCAAGGCATAGGTCCGCGCCCACGGCCCAAAACGGTCCTCCAAATGCGCATACGCCGAGATCGAATCGCCCCCTCGATACAAGGGCACGAAATAACGCACCGCCACCAAGGCCGCGATCGGAAGCGATAACCCGAATACCCACGAATTCCAGTTCCCCCCGAACGACTTCCCGGTCATCCCCAGGAAACTGATGCTGCTGAAATAAGTCCCGAAAATCGACAACCCCACCACCCACCCGGGCAGCGAACGCCCCGCCGCCATGAACTCAGAGGTGCTCCCGCTCCGCTTCGCAAACCAACACCCCATCGCAAAGACACCCGCCATGTAAACGACAAGCACCCCCAAATCAAAAGTCCGCAACTGCGAATCCATCACTCCAAACGGCCGTCACCCCAACCGCTCACCCCCAAGCTGAACGACCCCACTTCCCGTCGCCAGAACAAAAACCCCGCTCGCCTAAACTTAATCACCGCCGAATGCCCCGCCCCAAGCCCGGCCATCCGCTCGCATCGAATGCTAACCCCGAGCGCAGACCACCCTAAACCAATATCTCCTTCACCACTTCGCCATACACGTCCGTCAACCGAAAGTCCCGCCCGGCATGACGATACGTCAATCGCTCGTGATCTACCCCTAGCAAATGCAAAATCGTCGCGTGCAAGTCATGCATGTGCACCTTCCCGCTCACCGCCCGATACCCATAGTCATCCGTCGCACCATGCACCACGCCACCCTTCACCCCGCCCCCCGCCAAAACCGTCGTAAACCCATACGGATTGTGCCCCCGGCCATAGTTGCTGGCCTTCGCCTTCCCATTGGATAAGTCCTGCTCATACGGCGTCCGTCCAAACTCCCCAGACCACACAATCAACGTGTCCTCCAACATCCCCCTCGCCTTCAAATCCTGTATCAAGCCCGCCACCGGCCGATCCACCGCGACGCACGACTCCGGTAACCGCTTCTCAATCTGCCCGTGATGATCCCAGCCCGGCGCGTTCACTTGGATAAAGCGCACTCCCTTCTCCGCCATACGCCGCGCCAACAAACATTGCCTCCCAAACCAATCGGAGGTCGCATTC
The DNA here is from genome assembly GCA_039028175.1 of Verrucomicrobiota bacterium. Lineage (GTDB taxonomy): Bacteria > Verrucomicrobiota > Verrucomicrobiia > Verrucomicrobiales > DEV007 > JBCDBW01. The sequence goes on along the minus strand of JBCCIR010000028.1, from coordinate 10,874 downwards.
CCAATCCCATACAACTCGCGTGTCGCCCGGCTCTCACCGGAGAAATCAAACAAATCCGGCGCCTCCGTCTGCATCCGAAAAGCTAGTTCGAAAGACTCAATCATCCCCTCCATGTGCGCGTCGTTCTCCGACCTCGCCAAATGCCGCTCGTTCAAGCCCCGAACAAAGTCCACTTGCCGCCGCTGCAAACCCTGGGGAAATCCCCGGTCCTCCAAGTAACGTATCTCCGCACTCGCCCCGTCCTCTTTCGGCACGTCCACCCGCGTTCCCTGGTGAATCGCCGGCAAAAACGCGCTCGCATACTGCTGCGGACTCCCACCGTCCCCACCCGTCGGATGCGAGATGGTCACATACGCCGGCAAACTCTCATTCTCCGTCCCCAACCCATAAGAAACCCAGGACCCCATCGAAGGCCTCACAAAATTCGTCGCCCCCGTGTGCAACTGCAAACTCGCCGGCGCATGCGCCAGGTTGTCCGTGTGCATCCCGTTCAAAATACAAAGATCGTCCACACGCTTCGCCAACTCCGGGAATAACTCGGAAACCCAAGTCCCCGATTCGCCATGCTGCGCGAAATCCCAGCCCGACCCAAATAGTCGCATCGTCCCCACGCCCGGTTGCTCCACTTTCTCGTCCCGCTCGAACGGCGACGGCTTGCCATGATCCGCATTCAAACGCGGCTTGTAATCAAAGGTCTCCACCTGCGACGGCCCCCCCTGCATGAACATGAAGATCACTCGCTTCGCCCGCGCCGGATGATGCCCCTGCCGCGCCGCCAAGGGGTTCGCTATTGAAGAAGCCTTCGCCGAATGCTCATGCAGCAACGCCCCCAAAGCAGTGTATCCAATCCCACACGCCGCACGCTGCAGCAAACCCCGCCGCGTCAGTCTCTGTATCTCGCTCATCATAACTCCTGGTCCTGGTTAACTCCGAAACAAAAACTCATTCGATATCAACAACGCCTGGCAAAGCCGCGCCCAGGCCTCTTCTTCGATCCCAGCCGCCGCCTTTGTCCCCTCCCACTCCCGCTGCAAACCCGCCTTTGTTTCCGCCAGGTATTCCATCGCCAAGACCACTTCCCCCGCCTCCGGTTCCCGGCTGAAAAGCGTCCGGTAAACCGCGCGCAGTCGCTCCGCCGGCGCCTCCGCTTCATACCGCACAGCCAAGGCCCGCCCGCACTCCTGCACAAACGGTGCATTCACCAGATACAAGGCCTGCGTCGGCACCGAGGTTAAAGTCCGTTTGCCCGTTTCTTGATCCGTGTCGGGCAAATCAAAGGCCTCCATGAAATCCGCGGCAATAAACGCCCCCTTCCGCTTCTGCGGTAAATAGATCGTTCGCCGGTTCTTCAAATCATCCGGAAATACCGCCGTGTCCGACATGATCCCCGTGCTGTTCGTCCGCATGTTGCCCGGCTCATCCACCGGCAACGCCGGCCCCCCGCGCTTGCGGTCCAACTGGCCACTCACAAACAACATCCCGTCCCGAATCGCCTCCGCTTCCAAACGCCGCCGGTTCGATCGCCAATACAACCGGTTCTCCGGATCAATGTCCCGCACCCCCGCCACCATCGCGTCGTGATTCACCGAATCCTGCTGCCACGCCTCCGACATCACCAATCGCCGAATCAATTTCTTCGTCGACCACCCATCCCGCATAAACTCCGCCGCCAAGTAGTCGAGCAATTCCGGATGACTCGGCGCCTCGCCGCGGGCCCCAAAGTTGTCCACCGTTCGCACCAGCCCAGCCCCGAATAAATGATGCCACACCCGATTCACCCACACGCGCGCCGTCAATGGGTTGTCCGCACTCGCCAACCACTCCGCCAACTGCACCCGCCCGCTCCCACCCCGCGTCCACGCCACCTTTCCCTTCGGGGCCACTTCCGATAAAAATCCCCGCGGAACCACATCACCCAATTGATGCGCATTCCCCCGAATGTTGATCCGGCTGTCCTCCGGTTCCGGCGCGTCCATCACCGCCAAGGCCAAAGGCTGCGTCCGATGCCGCTCCACATACTCGAGCAAACCCCGTCGCGTCCCATGCCGTTTCATACCCGCTTCCATCTTCACCCGCTTCGCCTCCAGCTTCGCGATCTCCTGAGATTCGTCTTCGTCCACCGTGTCGTCGCCCTCCTCATCTCCCTTAAGTCGCGCAATCTCCTTCGCTAATAGCGCGGTCTCCGCTTTCTTCTCGTCTTCCAGGCGCAACTCTTCCGCCAGCTCTTCTTCGAACGCCCGCACTCGCTCCGCCCGAGCCGATAACTCCTCCGGTGTCTCCGGCAATACCGAGTGATTCAACGCGCTAAACACCCCGTCGATCCGACCGTTCAAGGTAACAGTGCTCTTCAGTATCCCCGCCAACGCGAAATAATCCTCCTGGGACACCGGATCAAATTTGTGCGCATGACAACGCGCACAACCCAAGGTCATGCCCAAAAATGCCTGACCAATCCGGTGCACTTGCTTATCCACCACGTCCATTCTCAGCTGCACCTTGTCGCCACTCACCAGCTCCCAAGGACCAATCGCCAGAAATCCCGTCGCCACGATTGCCTCCGCCGTGGGTCGCACGCCTCGCGGCTTGCCCGGCGCCCCCGCCTCATAAATATCACCTGCCACCTGCTCGCGGATAAACTCCGGAAACGGCTTGTCCACATTGAAAGCACCAATCACATAGTCCCGATACCGCCACGCCTCCAAGGCCGGGATCGCTCGCCCCACTCCCATCGTGTCCGCATACGCCGTCAAATCCAACCAGTGACGCCCCCACTTCTCGCCAAAATCCGCCGACGCCAGCAACTCGTCCACGACCGTCTCCAAGTCCCCGTCATACGCCGCGACCGCCTCCGCCGATGGCGGTAATCCCGTCAGCGCAAGATGCAATCGACGCAACAAGGTCGCATCGGGCGCCCGCTCCGCCGGCGGTAGCCCCGCCTTTTGCAACCCCGCCCAAATAAAAGCGTCCACGGCATCCCCAGCCCATCGCCTGTCCTCCACCTCCGGAGGCTCCGCCTCAAGGAGCGGCTGAAACGACCACAAATCCGCCGCCTCCATTTGCTCCGTCCCTTCCTCCACCGCCGCCCCGCCGGCGCCACTCCCGCGCCGCGGATCGTGCGCCCCTTCCTCCACCCATCGCTCCAGCGCCGCAATTTCGCTCGCCGTCAGTTTCCCGTCCGGCGGCATCTCGATGTCAGCGTTCCCATACCGAACCGCTTCAATCAACAGACTCCCTTCCAGGTCACCGGGAACAATCGCCGCGCCCGAATCTCCACCCGTCATCCACCCGCTTCGCGAATCCAAAACCAACCCTCCCTTGGCCTTCCCGGCACGATGACTGTGGCACTCAAAACAACGCTCCACCAACAAAGGCGCAATCTCCTTCTTAAAGAAGGCATCGCCTTCCTCATCCACGGCCGCAAACAACGCCGCAGGCAAAACCAACGCGGCCGTCATCGCCGCCACCACAATCTTCTGCTTCGATCCCCCCACGCTCACAATCAATCCCCCTCCTCCTCTTCTTCGTCTCGCCCGGGCAACCACTCACGCCACGCCGCGATATGCCCGTGCATGAACGCCCCGGCCGCCCGCACATCCCCACGATTCAAGATACCGACAAATTCTCGATGCCCTTCAATCGAGACTTCCTTGGCGACATGGGTCAATTCATCCGCACGACGATGCAATCGCGCCAGCCACAGTTCTAACTGATGCCGGATGGTGAGCCAGCAGTTAAGAAGCCGCTCATGCTTGGCCAGCCGCATGATCCGGTCATGAAATTCCACATCAAGAAAACTCAGCTCGGAAAGCGATCCCGCCGCCTCTTGCCGCCCAATCAGTTCCTCGAGCATCTCAATATCCGCCTCCCCCACGTGCTCCGCCGCCCGCATCGCCGCCGCCGGTTCCAAGATCAAACGCAACGTGTATATCTCCTCAAAATCCTCAACGCTCAAACACCGCACGATCGCCCTCCCCCGCGCCCCATATTCCACCAAACCATCCTGCGCCAATACCTGCAACGCCTCCCGCACCGGCACCCGACTCACCCCCAGTTTCTCAGCGGTCTGCGCCTCCGGAATCGCCGCACCACCCTCAAATTCCCCCCCAATCACCGCCCGTCGCAACTGCCTCGCCACCTCCTCGCTCAAGGTCCGCTTCGGCCCCACCGGCCTCAAGACCGATTCAAATTCTGTCCCCGATACTTTCATGATGGCTATATTAGTATACGGTATACCGTGGGAGAGTCTTTCCCCTATTTTCAAGAATTCTCGCCTTCTCCCTCCCCACCACACCCCTCACCCTGATCCCACAGATATCCCTCGCCCCTTCCACCCAACCAAGACCAATGCCCGACCGCCCCAAAGTCGTCATCACCGATTTCATCACCGAACCCCTCGACCCCGAACGCGCCATCCTCGACGGCACCGCCGATATCATCGCCCTCGACGCCCGCTCACCGTCAGATCTCAACGGCCACATCGACGACGCGGATGCCCTCATGATCTACCACTACCTCCGCCTCGATCGCCCTCATATTGATCGCCTCTCCCATTGCAAAATCATCGTCCGCCCCGGCGTCGGATACGACCTCATCGATATCGAAGCCGCGCGCGAAAACAAAATTCCCGTCTGCAATGTCCCCGATTACGGCACCGAAGAAGTCGCCGATTCCGCCCTCGCCATGACCCTCTCGCTCGCGCGAGCCGTTCACTTTCACAATAGCCGTCTTCGCCGCGCCACCAATTCCGCCGACTGGTCACCCGAACCAGCCGCCCCCATCCATCGCCTCCGCAATCGCAACCTCGGCATCGTCGGCTGCGGCCGCATCGGCACCGCCACGGCCCTCCGCGCCAAAGCCTTCGGCTGCAACGTAACCATCTTCGATCCCCACATCCCTCACGGCGTCGAGAAAGCCCTCGGCGTCCGACGCGTCCATCAACTCTCAGACCTCCTCACCCAATCCCACATCCTCTCCCTCCACTGCCCCCTCACCGACGAAACCGAGAACCTCATCGGCGACACCGAACTCGCCGCCCTACCCAAGGGCGCCATCATCATCAACACCGCTCGCGGCGCCGTCCTCGACACGGAGGCAGTCGTCAAACACCTCGCCTCCGGCCACCTCGCCGGCGCCGGAATTGATGTCCTCAACGAGGAACCCCCACCCGAAGACTCCCCCACCCTCAAAGCCTGGCGCGATCCCAGCCACCCCGCTCACGACCGTCTCCTCCTCAACCCCCACGCCGCCTACTACTCCGAGGAAGGCACCCACGAATTCCGCACCAAGGCCGCTCAGGAAGTCCTCCGCGCCCTGACAAACCAACCACTCCACAACCAGGTCAACTGACCCGCCGATGCCTCATCAGCGCGACTCCCGTGAGCCCCGCCATCATCAGCAACCCTCGCGTCGGTTCCGGCACCGCCGAAAACAAAAAATCGTGATCCTCCTCCACAATATTCAACGTCGCCGACGCCGGCGTCACCGAATTCACACCCACCTCGATCGTCGTCTCCGCAATCCCACCCAACCCCACAAAATTCAAAGTCTCCGTCACGAGGTGCAACTCCTGCACTCCGGAAAACCCCGCCATCGATCCCACTTGGTACCCGCCCCCATATGTCGTCGGATCAATCGTCACTAGCGTGGTATTCAATTCCCCCCGATTTCCCACCCCCGTCATCGCCGCCGGCTCAGTACTGCCCACATCTCCCGTCGCCCCGACGTTGAAAACAAGAAACGAATCCAATGTCCCACCCGCCGGCACACCCCGCGAAGTCCCGTTGTCCAATATATAATCAATCGAAGGTACCAACGTGAACGTCTGCTCCCCGGTGAACTGCTGCGCATCAAACGCCGTAACCAAATAAGGCAAAGTATACGCATTCGGATCAATCACGATGTCCACGTTGTTGAACGTCATCGTCGCCCCCGAGGTCGACGCCGCCACCGGATTCAATGACGTCACCGTCCCCGCCCCCTCATCCACCGTGATCGATACCAGTGAACCCCCGATCGCAGATCCCATATCCACCACGTGATTCCCATCCGCCAAATCAAAAGCCTGCACCCCCATTACCCGCGCGCCGCCAGCCACACTGTATTTCCCCACATAGTTTCCCGGATCAAATGTAATCAATACCGCGGGACAAACAGTCGTCCCCACAAAAAAACATCCGATCAATAACAAAAAGAAAATCCGATTCATGGACAGAGCCCGAAATTCTCTTACTCATGCTCCATTGCCGCAAGACCGGAAATACTTCTCCTCCAAGACACCCAACGCAAACGGACGGCAACCTCCTCAGCGTCAACCCTCTCCTTCTCTATTCAACGTCTAAAGAATTCTCTATCCACTCCCAAAACTCGCATCCCAGCCGTTGCTTTGCCCGCCTACAAAAGGATCTCCTTCGCCACCGAGCCATGCACGTCCGTCAATCGCATCTCCCGGCTCGCATGACGAAACGTCAACCGCTCATGATCCAATCCCAGTAAGTAAAGAATCGTCGCGTGCCAGTCATGGACGTGCATCTTCCCCGACACCGCCTCATACCCCAATTCATCCGTCGCCCCATAGCTGAACCCACCCTTCACCCCGCCCCCCGCCATCCACATCGTATACCCTTTATGATTGTGATCCCGCCCGTTCGCGTCCGGCGAGTGCGGTGTCCGCCCAAACTCACCCCCCCATACCACCAAGGTGTCCTTCAACAAATCCCGCCGCTTTAAATCCGCCAATAGCCCCGCAATCGGCTTGTCCGTCTCCGCCCCGTTCCCCCCCAACGACACCTCCAAATTGTTGTGCTGATCCCAGCTGCCATGCCCCAATTCAATAAACCGCACGCCCGCCTCCGCAAAACGACGCGCCAATAAACACTGACGCCCAAACCCGTCCGTGGGATCCTCGTCAATCCCATACAACGCCCGCGTCTCCGCCGTCTCCGATGACAAATCCATCACCGCCGGCACCGAATCCTGCATCCGAAACGCCAACTCATAACTCTCAATCGCTCCCTCCACCAATGGCGCATGACCCTCCCGCCGCAGCTTCTCCTCATTCAACCGGTTGATCAATTCCAGTTGTGCCGCCTGCTCCCGCTCCGTCAAATAACCGTTCCGAATGTTCCTCACGCCGTCGTCATTCGCCTCACCCCGCCGCTTGACGTCAATCGACCGGTTCCGCTGACTGCTGTCCGTGATCGCAAAACGCGTCCCCTGATACGCCGCCGGCAAAAAAGCACTCCCGTAATTCTGCGCACCCCCCACCGCCGTCGGCGGATTAATCGAGATAAAGCCCGGCAAATTCTCATTTTCCGTCCCCAATCCATACAGCGCCCACGCCCCCATCGACGGCCGCACAAATTGAAAATTCCCCGTGTGCATCTGCACAAACGCCTGCGCATGACTCGGCTGATCACAATGCATCCCTCGCAACAAACAAAGATCATCCGCATGCTCCGCTACATGCGGAAACAATTCCGATATCCACAACCCACTCTCACCACGCTGCTTGTATTCCCACAACGATGGGCACAACGCCGACCCCGCATACTTCGAGGCCTTCCCCCCATTCGCACTCAACTCCGGCTTGTAATCAAATGAATCCACATGCGACGGCCCGCCCCGCATACATAAAAAGATCACACGCTTCGCCCGCGGCGCAAAATGTGGGTCCCGACCAGACAATGCCGAACCCTCACGCTCCGCCGCTGCCGCCGCCGCCATACTCGAAAACGCCAAATACCCGAATCCCGCCGAAGTCGCCTTCAATGCATCCCGCCGCGAAAAACTCGCCACCCGATCACCGCAATATCCCTTCGTCACCTTCATAACTATCGTCTCTTCTTCAATCCAATCTCGAAAACTCCGCCGCGCAAAACAACGCCTGACAATACGCCGCCAAAACTTCCCGCTCCGTTCGCCGTTCTCCCGCCAAGCGCATCGCATGCGCAAACTCCCGCGCCCCCTCCCGCTCGCCCAAAGTCGCCGGCCGCCCATACATCCGCAAGGACGCTTCCTCAATACGCTCCCCCGACGGCAAATTCACCAACTCCGCCGCCAATGCCTCCGCCTGCAACCGAACAAACTCCCCATTCATCATATACAAGGCCTGCAACGGAACGGTCGTCGTCGCCCGAGCACCAATCACCAAACTCGCATCCGGCGCATCAAACAATTCCATCGCCTCCGGCAAGACATTCCGCACCCTCGGTAGATAAACCGACCGCACCGGCTCCTCAATCGCCCGAATCTCCGGTTCAAATACCGCCTTCCCCACCGCCCCCTCACCCACCCCAGCCAAATACGATCCCGCCGGTCGCACCCGCTCCAACCGCCCCGACGCCGCCAACATCGCGTCCCGAATCGCCTCCGCCTCCAACCGCCGCGGACTCATCCGCCACAACAACCGATTGTCCGGATCAACCGCATGCTTCTCCACATCATGCGCCGACGACTGCTGCCACGCCCGCGATAACACAATCTCGCGCACTATAGATTTCACCGACCATCCCGATTCCACAAATCGCCGCGCCAGGTAATCCAACAATTCCGGATGCGATGGCGCTTCCCCCGTCGCCCCGAAATCATCCACCGTCCGCACGAGTCCCTGACCAAATAAGTAGTGCCAAATCCGATTCACCATCACCCGCGCCGTCAAAGGATGCTCCGGACTCGCAATCCACTCCGCCAATTCCAAACGCCCACCCCCCGTCACACCCTCCGGCAATCCATGCTCCTGCCACGGCGACATCACCTGCACAAAACCCGCCGGCACCACCTGCCCCGGCTTGTCCAGTTCCCCACGCACCAACAACCGCGTCTCCAACAACGCATCCCGCTCCTGCACGCCCATCACAAAGGTCCGCGGCGCCCCATTCCCGTCATACGCCTGCAACGCCGCCTCCGTCCGGTCCCGCGCCGTCCGCGATCGCCGCAAGGTGCTCCGGTTCACATGACCGCCCGATCGTATCGTCGCCATAATCTCATCCATCTTCGCCGCCGCCGCATCACGCTCCGCCTCCAATCGCGCCAATTCCTCACCGCCCAACACCACTCGCACCTCCTCCAAGCCCATCCCGGATACATCCAACAAGGTCGAAAACTGCCGCGCCTGCGCCTTGATCAATCCATAATGCGTTTCCGTGTTCCGGAAAATCCCCGCCAACGCATAGTAATCCGACTGCGGTATCGGATCCGTCTTGTGATCATGACAACGCGCACACGACACGGTCGTCGCCAGGAACGCCCGCGTCGTCGCGTCAATCTGCTCGTCCACCACGTCCGCAAAAAACTTCCGGTCATCCTCTTCCCCCACCAACTTCACGCCCGCTGCCAAAAATCCCGTCGCCACCAAGTTCCGCGCCCATTCCCCATCATCCGAGATCGGCAGCAAGTCCCCCGCTAATTGCTCCAATATAAATCGGTCATACGGCGTGTCCGCGTTGAACGAATCAATCACGTAATTGCGATAGCGCCACGCATGCGGATACACGCTGTTCGAATCACCACCCGTGGACTCCGCAAATCGCGCCACGTCCAGCCAATGCCGCCCCCAACGCTCCCCATAGGCTTCCGCCCCCAACAAATAATCAACCAACGCCCGCACGCCCTCCTGCCGAAGGCCGCTCCCCGCCACCCCGCGGATGCGCCGCTCCCACTCCCGCACCTCCTCAGATCCCGGTGGCAATCCCGTGATCACAAAATACAAACGCCGAATCAACGTAAGCGCGTCCGCATCCTCCGCCGGCGCCAATCCCGCCCCCGCCAATCCCCGCGCCACAAACAAATCAACCCCCGTCCGCGCCCACGACGCCTCGCCCACCGGAGGCAAACCCACGTCCTCGGGCACGCGATACGCCCAAAACGCCCGCCCCGCCTCCACATCAATCTCCGTCGCCACCTCCACCGGCGCCGCCGATACCCGCGCATCCGGCGCCCCCATCGCCACCCACTTCTCAAAATCCGCCAACACCCCGTCCGGCACCTTTTCCTTCGGCGGCATCTCATAATCCTCATCCTCATAACGCATCGCCGTAACCAACAAACTCCCCGCCAAATCCCCCGGCACCACCGCCGCCGCCGTGTCCCCCCCACTCAACAACCCCTCCCGCGTATCCACCATTAACCCCCCCTTGCTCTTGCCCGACTCTTCCGAGTGACACTCGTAACAATACTTCACCAAGGCCGGCCGAATCCGCTCCTCAAAAAAAACCAGCCCCTCCCCATCCTCCACCCCCGCTCCCGGCACCGGAGAAATCAATACCAACGACACCGAACAAATCAGCGCCCATCGAATGGTCCACGTCTCACTCATTCCTTCATCGGCGGCCGCTTCGGTCGCACCGCAATCGATTCCTCCTGCGTCACCTCAGTCACCAATACGTTGATCTCCACGATCCGATCCTCCTCAATCACCAGGCGTGCCCGCACCCCCCGGCCCCCATCACGCGCCTCATCAAATAACAAATGTTCCAACCCACCGCTCAGTTCCATACCCGGCTGAAAAGCCTGCGTCCGCCGCGCTAGCGTGCCCGATGTAATCAACGCCACGTCCGCCAATGGCAAGGTCCGGTCCCCACCCGTCTCAAACCAACCACGCGCGTATGTCACCGACCGACCGTCAATCCCCGTGATCGTCGTCACAAACCCATCCCCCATCTCCACCACCCCCTCACCACTGTCGCGATCCTCAGCCTCAGCCCCTCCCTCTTCCACTTCCTCGCCACCACTCTCCCCGCCTCCCCCACCACCGCGCGGGCCACCCCCTCTTCCTCCCCGCCCACCTTCCCCATCCCCATCCCCCTCACCCCGGCCCCGGCCCCGGCCACGCCCACGCCGCATGCCCGATTCCTCCTCTTCACCCCCATGCTCATCAT
>JBCCIR010000027.1:0-44181 GCA_039028175.1 Verrucomicrobiota bacterium | reverse complement strand
GTCGATTTTTTGATTGGGTGCCATTCAAGTCGGCGAAGGGGGAGATTTTAACGGTGAAGATTGCGGGCTTACGGGAGAACCGGATTTTGAATCGGGGGAACTGGCTGTTGCCGGCGACGGCGGAGGGGGGCGGGAGTGTTTACCGGACGGGGTCGACGTATGAGTGGGATGATTTGGATGGGGAACCGACAAAGAAGGCGCGGCGTCGGATTGAGAAGCGCTTGAAGCCGATGATTGGGAAGGGGTATCGGTATGAGGTGGTGGGGCAGGAGGCGGCGGTGCGACCGATTGTGAATGAGAGCAAGGCCTTGATGGGGCGGCATCCGGAGCATGAGCAGGTGGTGTTTTTTAACGGGCTGGGATCGAAGGGGGTGCTGAACGGGCCGTATTTTGCGAACGAGTTGGCGGGGTATTTGGTGGAGGGGGAAGAGCTTGAAGAGCAGGTGGACGTGCGAAAGAATCTTTGAAGCGTGACGCTTCATCCAGATGCCGCTGTTGGCGGCGGGGCGCCCGTTGGTTGCGCCCCCTTGCGAACGAGGGTTGGTTAAGAGGCTGATGGCCGCGACGCGTTGTGGGATGAAGGGGCTTGGACTGTTGAAATGGGTTGAGGTTAAATGGAAGAATGACTAAGGAGCGGGTGACGGAGCGGGCGAAGGCATTGGTGCGGGAGTATGTGGGGAAGGGGGATGTGGTGGTGGATGCGACGGTGGGGAACGGGTATGACACGGTTTTCTTGGCGGAACTGGTGGGTGTCCGAAGCCGGACTGGCAGTATTGCGGGGAAGGTGATTGGGTTTGATGTGCAGGAGGCGGCGATTGTGTCGGCGAGCAAGCGGGTGCCGGAAGGTTTGAGGGGAATCGTTGATTTGCACTTGGTGGGGCATGAGGAGATGGGACGGGTGGTGACGGGGCCGGTGCGGGCGGTGATGTTTAACTTGGGGTATTTGCCGGGGGGGGATCATGGGTTTGTGACGGAGCCGGGAACGACAGTGGCGGGACTGGAGGCGGCGTTGGGCGTGTTGGGACCGGGGGGGTTGGTGACCGTGGTGGTGTATCCGGGGCATGAGGGTGGCGCGGAAGAAGCGGTGGCGGTGGAGGAATGGGTGGGCGGCTTGGGGGGGGAAGGGAAGGTATTGGTGAATGAGCGAGGGGGGGGTGGGGAAGGGGTTCCGTATTTGGTTGCTGTTGAGTTAATCGGTTGATCGGTTTGCGGGAAACGCTCGTGGGAGAGGCTTCCCGTCATTCGGCCGGGACCGGAGACTATCGCTGAAGGTTCGATTGGCAGGGGGGGTGTCGGGTGACAAGGTGGGGGTTTTCGTCTATGGTCGCGCCTTTGATTGACTGGAATGAACGTCATTCGGACAGCGACGAATCTTTTTGCGTTATGGACTGTGTTGGGGACGGGGTGGGCTTGGTTTTTTCCGGCGCATTTTACGTGGGTGGTGGATGAGAAGCTGGTGGGGTGGGGGCTGGGGGTGATCATGCTGGGGATGGGGGTGACGCTGCGGGTGGAGGATTTTTTGCGGGTGTTGAAGCTGCCGGGATCGATCGGGTTGGGGGTGGCGTGTCAGTTTGTGATCATGCCGTTGTGTGGGTTTATGCTGGCGAAGGCCTTTGCCTTGCCGGCGGAGTTGGCGGCGGGTTTGATCCTGGTGAGTTGTTGTCCCGGGGGGACGGCGTCGAACGTGATTGCTTACCTGGCGCGGGCGAATGTGCCGTTGTCGGTTTTGATGACTATGACGTCGACGATGTTGGCGGTGGTTTTGACGCCGGTGCTGACGAAGGTGTATGCGGGGGCGATTGTGCCGGTGGATGCGGGGGCGATGTTGTGGTCGATGGTGAAGATCGTGTTGCTGCCGGTGATGGGCGGGGTGGCGATCAACCAGGTGTTCGGGAAGGGGAAGGGCTTGGAGGCGGTGAAGGCGGTATCGCCGTTGGTGAGTGTGGTCGTGATCGTATTGATTGTGGGGGCGATTGTGGGGAAGAGCAAGGGGGCGATCGTGGAGGCGGGGGCGGTTTTGTTAGTGGCGGTGTTTTTGTTGCATGTGCTGGGATTTTCGTTGGGGTATGGGGTGGTGCGGTTGCTGGGGTATCCGGTGGATTTTCGCCGCACGGTGTCGATCGAGGTGGGGATGCAGAACAGCGGGTTGGGGGCGGCTTTGGCGAAGAAGCATTTTTCGTTGGTAGCGGCGGCGCCGTGTGCGATCAGCGCGGTGTATCACTGTGTGATCGGGAGTTTTTTGGCTGCGTGGTGGCGGAGGAAGAGCGCTGGCGAGGCAGTTTTGCCCGCAGATTACGCAGATTGAATCCCGATACCGCGGGATTGAGTTGGGGGGATTATTTTGGGGAGGCGAGTCGACGGCGGAGGATTGGGAGCGCGAGGCGAGGGAGGGGGGTCAGTAATCGAAGAGTTCTTCGGGTTTGAAGAAGCGGTTGAGTTCGATTTCGGCGTTTTCGGGGGAGTCGGAGGCGTGGCAGACGTTGCGCATTTTTGAGTCGCCGTCTTTGAAGCCGTAGTCACCGCGGATGGTGCCGGGGTCGGCTTGGGTGGAATCGGTGGGTCCGAGGAGGTCGCGGACGCGTTCGACCGCGTTGTCGCCGGCGAGGGCGAGGGCGATGACGGGGGTTTCCTGCATGAAGATGACGACTTCGGGGAAGAAGGGGAGGTCGGCGATGTGGGCGTAATGTTCCTTGAGGAGCTCATCGCTCATTTGGAGCATTTTGGCGCCGCGGATTTGGAAGCCCTGGTCTTCGAAGCGTTTGATGACTTCGCCGCAGATTTTTTTGGTGACGCAGTCGGTTTTGAGGAGGATGAGAGAGGTCTGCATATTCAGAGGTCAGAGGTCAGAGGTGAGATGGCAGTCGAGAGGGAGGACAGGTTACTTGATTCCGTGGGAGGCGCAAGTGCCGGTGTCGTTGCGAAGGCTAAAGGGGTTGGGCGTATGTGTTGCAGCGGTTCATCCAGCCGGGGAGCCATTGGGATTCTTTTTTGGGGGCATTGCGGACGCGTTGTTGGAGGGTGCGTTTGGCGGATTCGCTGAATTCTTTGGCGGCAGCCTGTCCCCTGGGGGCGCCGTTCATGTTTTCGAGGACTTGGAGGAGGCCCCAGCCCTGTCCTTTGTATCGTTCGGATTTTTTGACGCCTTCGCCTTTGAAGTTGACGTAATCGATGAGGGCGTAGACGCCGTTGGTGGTTTCGGCGACCGCGTAGAATCGTCCGCGGACGAGGTTTTTTTCCTGTGGGGAGGAGACTTCGTTGAGCATTTTGGGGAGGGCTTGTTCGAGGCGTTGGACGATGAAGTCGGTTTGGATGGGGACGGTATTGGCGAGGAAGGTGCGGAGTTCGCGCATTTGGGGGGAATTTTTGGCGGCGAGGAATTGGGAGCGGGAGGTCCAGGGGCAGGTGCGGGCGTTGGCGAGCCAGGCGGGCATTTTGACGCCGCGTTGTTTCATATAGGCGATGAGTTTGGGGAAGGATTCGTCGAAGGGGCCGCGGTATTGGTTGTGGTACCAGATGAAGTGGCCGATGCCGAGGGAGGCGAAGTTTTCGCCGGAGTTCCATGAGGTGAGTCCTTCGACGGTGCCGCCGCATTCGTTTTGCCAGATTTTCTGGCCGATGGTTTTGGCCTGGTTGGGGGAGAGTTTGATCCCGGCGTTTTGGTATGGGGGTGTGGCGGCTTGGGCGTTGGCGCGGCGTTTGGAGAAGGCGGAGAGGGGGTCGGGGGCGAGGAGGAGGGTGAGGGCGAGGAGGGTGAGGGTGAGTTGGCGGGAGGGCATCATGGTGGGTTGGTGAAAATCGTTGGAAGTGCGGGGAGAGTAGCGGAAAAGGAGGCTTGATCCAAGGCCAAGTGGGAGTTTGCCGATAATACTTGTCGCAATCCCGCGAATCGTTTAAGAAAACTTAGATTTTAAGCTTTTAAAGGGACCATCCGGGCGTTTGATCGCGTGGCGATCGGGGGGCTGGGGGTGTTTTTTGGTTGGGACAGCGATTGATGGACACGGAATCTTCCAGAGAGGATGAGCCGCCGGGCGGGTTATCGGGGGAAGGGGAGGGGTATACGCTTGAGGAGATCTTTGGTGAGGGGATGTCGAGCGGGGGTGTGGCACCGGAGCGTTCGAAGTTTTTATGTTTGTTAGGTTTTGGGGGTGGGGCGGTGCATGAGTTTGTGCATTTGAGTTTGTCGGGTGGGCCGGGGGAGGAGCGAATGGATGAGGGGGGTGGGGTGGCGGTGATGGAGGCGGCGGCGGAGGGCGACGAGGATTTGGAATTGGGGATGGGGGCGGTGATGGATTTAGAGTTGGTGGATTTGACGCCGGTGGACGGCTCGTTGGACTTGGGGGCGGGGTTATTTGCCGAGGAGACGGTGAGTGAGGGGGAAGCGGTGGTGGAGGATGAGGCTGTTGCGGAGGAGGGGGAGGACAACGCGGGTGCGATTGAGAGTGAGGACGATCGGGAGGAGGAGGGGGTGGTGGACGAAGAGGAGCGTGCGGTGAAGCGGACGGTGTGGGAGCAATTGGAAGCCATGGAGGCGGAGAAGGGGGTTGATGAGGCGGCAAGCGAGAAGCCGAAGATTCCTCCGCCGAGGTGGGATCGGGGGGCTTATGGGGGTGGCGAGGAGGCGGAAGGCAAGCTTGAGGAAGGGGGAGTGACGCCGTTGCCGGAGCTGGCGAAGGAGCCGCCGGTGTTGGCGGAGGACGAGTTGACTCCGGTGTCGCGGGTTCGGAAGACGGAAGACGGGCGGCTATTGGCGGCGTGTCCGGTGTGCATGCATTTTTTGAATGTGAACGAGCAGATGGTGGGGGTGAGCGGGGCCTGTCCGGAGTGCCAGGCGGGGATTGTGGCGGTGGAGCGGGAGGGTGAGGACGGGGAGCCGGAGTTGGTGATTGAGACTTTGCGACCGATGAAGATGTCGCCGGGGATGGGTCCGGACGGGCGGCCGATTGTTCCGATGGGCAAAGCGGGCGGGGGATTGTCCGCGGACGAGGATTTGGAAGTCGAAGACGGTTTATTGTTAGAGGGAGACGAGGCGGGCGGATCGGGGCGTTTGGGAGCGGGGAAGTGGTCGTTGCCGCCGGGGGCGGAGGGGGACGATGAGGAGTCGGCGACGGGGATCGTGCCGGCGAGTGGGGGGCGGGTGGATCCGGTGGCCTTGGAGGGGGGGGTGGATGACGAGAGCGGGGAGCCGTTGGTGTTTGGGGTGAAGCCGCAGCAACGGGCGGGGGGTGTGCCGGTGGAGCGGGAGGAGGAAGGGGACGATGAGGAGGTGGAAGCGGAGGTGGAGGAGGCTGGGGAAGCGGAATCGGAAGAGGGTGAAGAAGAGGAAGTGGCAGCGAAGCTAGGAGAAGAAGCAGCAGAAGGAGACGGAGAAGCAGAAGAAGCAGAAGGAGAAGAAGAAATAGAAGGAGGAGGGGAGGTGGGAGATGAGAAGGGCGAGGGTCGTGAGGTTGGGTTGGATGAGGAGGAAGAGGAGGGGGCTGAGGAGGTGGAAGGGCGTGTGTTGTCGAAGGGGGTGGCGGGGTCGGTGCGGGAGCACCAGATGGCGACGATTTTGGAGCTGACGGGGCCGGGGGAATCGCGGGGTCGATGGACGGCGACGCGGGTTTTGGTTTTGTTGTCGGTGTTGGTGGGTTGTGCGGGTTTGTGGGCGATGAGTTTGAAGTTTCCGGTGGAGGAGTGGTGGCGATCAGTGGTGCCGGGCGGGGGAGGTGAAGTGGCGGCCGATTCTGAGGGGGCGGGTGATAGTGGGGATGGTGGGGATGAAGGGTTGGATGAGGGGGAGAGGGGGGATGGATTGGCGACGCCGGCGAAGGGTGAGGTGACCGGTGAGAATCGGGGGTCCGGGGAGGGTGGGGGAGACGAGGAGAGGGAGTTGCGGGCGGAGGCGGGTGAGAATGGCGGTGGAGGGGAGGCCGAAGAGAAAGCAGTGTCGGCGCCGGGGATGGCGAAGGCGGCGGCTGAGGTGGAGGAGGGTGATGATGAGGACGGGGAGAGAGCTTCGGAGGCGAGTGGTGCGGGGGCGGCGATTGCGAAGGAGGGAAGGAAGGGAAAGGAGGTGGATTTGTCGACCCTGACGGAGAAGGAGCGAGTGGTGGAGTTGTCCAAGCGGGTGTTGACGGAATTTTTGGATGCGGAAGGTTGGGAGGCGAAGAGAGCCTATGTGTTGGGGGGAGATGATGTGGGGCCGGCGATGGAGGCGTTTTACGAAGAGCGAGACGAGGAATCGTTTCGTGGCTTGGTGACGACGGACGGGGCTATTTTTGACGAGACGACGGGATTGTGGGTGGCGGCGATGAACATTTGGGAAGTGGGGAAGCCGACTTATTTGCTGACGTATGTGGTGGGGAACGACGAGAAGGGCTTCAAGGTGGATTGGGAGTGGTATGAGCAGATGAAGACGCATCCCTTGCAGGAATTTTTTGCGCATCCGATGGGGGATGCTCGCGA
The DNA here is from genome assembly GCA_039028175.1 of Verrucomicrobiota bacterium. Classification (GTDB taxonomy): domain Bacteria; phylum Verrucomicrobiota; class Verrucomicrobiia; order Verrucomicrobiales; family DEV007; genus JBCDBW01. The sequence goes on along the minus strand of JBCCIR010000027.1, from coordinate 37,737 downwards.
AATGCGGGTGATGATGCGCCGATCGAGTTTCCTGGGGACGGTGCCGGAGGGTGAGGAGGAGCCATTGGCGGTGGTATTAGTGTCGCCGTTCGAAAGTCCGTTTACGGGGACGATTTACCTGGCGCCGGAGTCGCCTCAGAACACGATGATGGGGGAGGCCTTGCGGTGGGGGGAGGACCGGATGGCGACGGTGCGTTTGAAGTGGGTGCGTGACCGGCGGTATGGGGATGCGCCGCGGGTGGTGATTGAAGATTTGATGGGGTGGGGATTGGCGATCGAGCGCGCCTATCCTCAGCAGCCGTGAAGCGGGGGATGGCGGAGAACACGTTTTACAGCGAGTTTGATTGGGCGAGTCGCGGCGGGGTGGGCAAGCGGTCGGACGAATACCGGACGCCCTTCCAGGTGAACCGGGACCGGATCATTCACACGTCGGCCTTTCGGCGTCTGCAGAGCAAGACGCAGGTTTTTTGGTCGGGGGAGTATGATTTTTACCGGACGCGCCTCACGCATTCGATCGAGGTGGCGCAGATCGGGCGATCGATTTGTGCATCGTTGCGCGCGAAGAGTGATTTGTTGGGTGAGGATTTTTATATCGATGCGGATTTGGTGGAGGCGGGTTGTTTGGCGCACGACATTGGTCATCCCCCGTTTGGCCACACGGGGGAGCGGACCTTGCATCGGTTGATGCGGGAGCATGGTGGTTTTGAGGGGAATGCGCAGACCTTGCGGATGTTGACGCGGACGATTTACTCGGCGCAGGGGCGGGGGATGGATCCGACGCGGGCGTTGTTGGACGGGGTATTGAAATATAAGACGCTGTATCCGGAGACGCCGGAGGCGAAGAATCATTTTTTGTATGGGGAGCAGGGGGGGGAATTGGATTTTGTTTTCGACGGGAAGGGATATGCGGAGGAGTTGGCGGCGGGAAAGGAGCGGAACGGGTTTCGGTCGATCGAGTGCCAGGTGATGGATTGGTCGGATGACACGGCGTATTCGATCAATGATGTGGCGGACGGAATCCAAGCGGGGTTTTTGACCTTGGAGAAATTGGAGCGGTGGGGGTCTGAGCGGGAATTGGACAGGGATGAGAGCGGGCATTTGGATTACCTGTTGGGGGCGATTCGGGAGGGGAAGGTCGAGGCGAGTTTGGGGAAGAAGATCGGGGATTTTATTGCGGGGTGCCGGCTGGAGGAGACGGAGAATTTTATGAGCGGGATGACGAAGCGGTATGCGTATCGCTTGGTGGTGGGGGATGAGGTGGAGAAGGAGTCGGCTTTGTATAAGCGGATTGCGTTCGAATTGGTTTTTCGGTCGCCGCAGTTGCAGCAGTTGGATCACAAGGCGGATTTGTTACTGACGCGATTGTTTGAGGTGTATTGGGAAAACTATGTGGGCGGGAAGGGTCGTGGGTGGAATTTATTGCCGGCGGCGCGGGAGGCGGAGATTGCGTCGGCGGAGGGTGAGGCGGGGAAGGCGCGAATGGTGTGTGATCATGTGGCGTCGATGACGGACGGCTTGGCGACGCGGACGTATCGGCGGTTGTTTGATTCGGATTACGGATCGATCGTGGATATTGTTTGAGAATTTAGGAACTGGAATCCAGGAGCTAGAATGGAAGACGACGAGGTGGAAGTTTTGGGAGAGGGGCGGTTTTTGACCTTGTTGTCGGAGGGGGGTTGGGAGTGTGTGGTGCAGAGTTTTGCGGAGGGGACGGTATCGGTTTTGCCGCTGACGGATGCGGGTGAGGTGGTGTTGGTGGAGCAGTATCGGCATCCGGTGCGGTCGCGGGTGATTGAGATGCCGGCGGGGATGGTGGGTGATTCCGAGGAGCATCGTGGGGAGTCGCCGGAGGTGGCGGTGCGGCGGGAGTTGTTGGAGGAGGCGGGGTGTGAGACGGGGGAGTTGGTTTGCCTGGGTCGGGGTCCGAGTTCGGCGGGGATTACGAAGGAGGTATTACAGTTGTATGCGGCGACGGGGGTGAGGCGGGTATCGGGGGGGGGCGGGATTGGGGAGGAAGCGATCGAGGTGCATGTGGTGGGGGTGGGGGAATTGGAGGATTGGTTTGCGGCGCGGGAGGCGGAGGGGAAGATGGTGGATGTGCGGGTGCATGCGGCGTTGCGGATGGCGGCGGTGCGGGGTTTAATTTGAAGGATGAAAATTGGGAGCTGCGAGGTGGGGATGACGGAGGAGAACATCGTGGAGATGGCGGTGGATGCGATTGTGAACGCGGCGAACACGACCTTGTTGGGGGGTGGAGGGGTGGATGGGGCGATTCACCGGGCGGCGGGGCCGGATTTGTTATCGGAGTGCCGTGGCTTGAACGGGTGTGTGACGGGGGACGCGAAAATTACGGCGGGGTATCGCTTGCCGGCCAAGCATGTGATTCACACGGTGGGACCGGTGTGGCGCGGAGGGGGGAGCGGGGAAGGCGATTTGTTGGGGTCGTGTTATCGGCGTTCCCTCGAGGTGGCGGAGGAGAACGGGGTGCGGACGATCGCGTTTCCGGCGATCAGCTGCGGGGTGTATCATTTTCCGGAGGAAGCGGCGGCGGGGATCGCGTTTGGGGAGGTGCGGCGATTTTTGGAGGGAGGGGAGCGGGGATTGGAGGCGTTGTGGTTTGTTTGTTTTACGGATGTGGTGCGGGGGGCGTACGAGGGATTGTTTGAGGGTCATGGGTGAGGCGGGGGTGGAAGGTGTGGAGGTGACGCGGTTTGCGCCGAGTCCGACTGGGTATTTGCATTTGGGGCATGTGTATTCGGCGCGGGTGGCGCGCGATGCGGCGCGGGAGGGAGGGGGGCGGTTTTTATTGCGCATGGAGGATATTGATCCGGGGCGATGTCGTCCGGAGTTTGAGGAAGCGATTTATGAGGACTTGGGGTGGCTGGGTTTTGAGTGGGAGGAACCGGTGCGTCGTCAGTCGGAGCATATGGACGACTATGGGGAGGCGTTGGCGAGGTTGGAGGGGATGGGATTGTTATATCCGTGTTTTTGCACGCGGCGAGAGATTGCCGAGGAGATTGCGCGGGCGGGGGCGGCGCCGCATGGTCCGGAGGGGCCCTTGTATCCGGGGATTTGCCGGGGGATGAGTGTGGGTGAGCGGGAAGAACGGATGGGGCGTGGGGAAGAGTATGCGATGAGATTGGACGTGGGGCGCGCGATGGAAGTGGCGGGGGATTTGGAGTGGGTGGATTTGGAGCGCGGCGTGATACGGGCGCGACCGGAGCTATTGGGGGATGTCGTTTTGGCGCGGAAGGATGTGGGAACGAGTTATCATTTGGCGGTGACGGTGGATGATGCGATTCAGGGGGTGGGCTTGGTGACGCGAGGGGAGGATTTGCTGGAAGCGACGCACGTGCATCGATTGCTCATCGCATTGTTAGAGTTGCCGGTGCCGGAATGGCGGCATCATCGGTTGTTGACGGGAGCGGATGGAAAGCGTTATGCGAAGCGGGATGGGGGGGTGACGGTGCGGGGGATGCGGGAGCGGGGGATGGGGGTGGAGGAAGTGTGGGGACAGCTGCCTTAGGGGTAAGGGGCGGCGGAGGGCTTGATATCTCGGAGGGGATGTGGTTGGGTGCGCGCTATGAGTGATACGATTCGGATTATTTTGAAGACGGACAAGGGGGATATTGAGGGGACTTTGTTTGCGGGGGACACGCCGGTGACGGTGGCGAATTTTTTGAATTTGGCGCAACGCGGGTATTACGATGGGTTGACGTTTCATCGGGTGATTCCGGATTTCATGATCCAGGGGGGTGATCCGACTGGGACGGGATCGGGGGGGCCGGGGTACACTTTTGAGGACGAGTGTCATGCGCATTTGAAGCATGAGAAGCCGGGTATTTTTTCGATGGCGAATGCGGGGCCGGGGACGAATGGAAGTCAGTTTTTTGTGACGCACGTGGCGACGCCCTGGTTGGACGGGAAGCACACGGTATTTGGGGAGGTGACATCGGGTCAGGATGTGGTGAATGCGATTGCGGGTGGAGACAAGATCATGGCGGTGGAGGTCTTGGATGGGACGGACGATTTATTTGAGTCGCAGAAGGATCGGATCGCGGAGTGGAATGCGGCTTTAGGCTGAGTTTCAATTGGAACCGGCGTAGCGGGGATTGAGGGCTGAATTGCCGACACAAGCGGCGGGATTGTGTTATAGTGGCACGCTTGCGGGGCGGGTGTGGTCATTGAAGGCCGACTTGTCCGGGCATCCCTCTCATCTCCCAGCTCATGTCTGATCTGCATTTTATATGTCCGCATTGTCACGGGACGCTCGTGATTGATGCGGAGGGGGCGGGTTGGGAGGTGGCATGTCCTTTGTGTGCGAGTCCGGTGGTGATTCCGGATGAGGATCAGCGTGAAGAGGGAGTGGAGTATGTGGAGACGGCGTCGCAGGATTACTATGTGGGGGGTGGGGTGGAGCCTGCGGTGGAGATGACGGCGCCGGAGGCGGTGGTGGAGACGGAAGAGCCCGGTGAGGTGCTGCAGTATGTGGATCCGGAGACGGGGTATACTTATGAGGTATCGGCGGATCAGATTCCTCCGGGTTACGAATTGTATTTGGGGGAGGATGGGGTGCCATTTTTGCAGGAAGTGGGAGATGCGGGAGTGGTTCCGGTGGAGGTGGCGGGCTATGAAGCGCCGGTGGTGGAACGGCGGATCTCTTTACCATCGCGGCGTGAGGAGGGGGCGAAACCGTATCGTGGGACGCGGCGTGGCGCGTCCAAGGGATCGCGGGGGAGAAGTGGTGGTGGCGATGATTCGAACGATGGTACGGGGGCCTTGCGCGCGGAGTGGGAATTGTATCGATGCGGCGACTGCACGGGGGTGTTTCGGCTGAGGCGAGGCAATCGTGGGGCGGTGGTGCAGTGTCCGGAGTGTGATTTGCCGGTGGACACGGCGAAGAACGGGGGTGGTGGGAGTGGTGATCGAGCGGTTGGGGTGGATCGTCGTGGAGTGGTGCCGGGTGGCGACGGGGTTGGTGCGGCCGAGCGGCGGCGACGGAGGCGGGATGGTGCAGGGGCAGGGGCAGGTGCAGGGACAGTGGCGGGGGGGCGTGCGGCGGGAGTGCCGAGGCGAGGAGTGGGGGAGGGAGAGCGGGAGCGGATTCCGTTTCAGAAGAAGGCTGTGGATGAGAGTGCGTTCCAGTTCAAGAAGCCCGAGGACGTGGTGCCGGCGAAGCGGGTGCGGAAGAAGGCGGGGGACGGGACCTTGGCGAAGGCGGAGGAGGAGTATCGGCAGAAGAAGGAATTGCCTTGGGAGAGGCAGGACACGGGTGTGGCGGTGGAGAAGGGAGGGCGGAAGGGAGTGGCGATCTTTTCAGGGCTGGCGTTGCTTTTGTTAGGGGCGGGAGTGGGATGGATGTGGTATAGCTCCCAGCGGCCCGACGCGGGCCAGTCGGGATGGATGGTAGAGGCGGTGGGTGGCGGCGCGGGAGAAGGCGGGGGTGATTTGCAGGCGGCGGGACGTATGTTATCGATGGATCGTCAGGAGGAGTTTTACGCATTCGTGAATGACACCCGGAGCGAGGCATTGGGGGTATTGAAGGCGTTTTTGGAGGCACCGACTCACGAGGAGCGATTGAAGTATGTGGCGAATCCGGACCGGGTGCGGCAGTTATCGGAGCGGGCGTCGCGATACCGGAGTGACGAGGCATTTCCTTACCGGAAGATTGACGATTCGGCGGTGTCGGTGGTGAGGGGGCGGCCTTCGATCATAGTGAATGTGGATTTGCATGATTACACGACGAAGCGAGTGGCTTTGCATTATTTGCCGGAGGGATACCGGGTGGATTGGGAGTGGTTTGTGGAGTATAACGACACCTCGTGGGTGGATTTTACGTCGCGCAAGCCATCGGATGCGATGACGTTCCGGGTGCAGGCGGAGCGGGACAATTACTTTAACTTTGGATTTGTGGATGGGGCGCGATGGGATTGTTACAAGTTGGTGAGCGGGGACGGGGAGTATCAGATATATGGGTATGTGGACAAGGCGAGTCCGGCGGGGGAGCGAATGCGTGAGGCATTTGTGAAAGAGCCGGCCGGGGTGGGGAGGGGAGCGGTGATGTATCCGCGGATTCGGTGTGTCTTGAAACTGCGGTATCCGGATGCGGGGGGGCAGGCGAACCAGGTGGAGGTGGTGGACTTTGTTCGGGACGATTGGTATGGGTTGGTGGAGCGTGGGGGGTAGTGGGTAGGAGTTGGAAATCGGGGGATTACGACGGTGAGGTTTCTTTTTTAATGGCTTTGGCGAGGCGGTTTAGGGTGAGGCCTTGGACGGCGATGGAGAAGATGACGACGATGTAGGTGATGGTGAGGAAGAGGTCTCGTTCGGGGCCTTGGGGGAGGGCGAGGACGAGGGCGACGGAGATGCCGCCGCGGAGGCCGCCCCAGGTGAGCATGCGGATGGTGCCGGGGTCGAAGGAGCGGAAGAAGCGGAGGATGCTGACGGGGGTGGAGACGGCGATGAGGCGGGCGGTGAGGACGAGGGGGATGGCGATGAGTCCGGCGACGAGGGCGGTGGGGGTCCACTGGATGATGAGGAGTTCGAGGCCGATGAGGACGAAGAGGACGGCATTGAGGACTTCATCGACGAGTTCCCAGAAGACATCGAGGCGTTTGCGGGTGGTCTGGGACATGGCGAGGGCGCGGCCGTGGTTTCCGATCATGAGGCCGGCGACGACCATGGCGAGGGGGCCGGAGATATGGAGGGCCATGGCGAGGCTGTAGCCGCCGGTGACGACGGCGAGAGTGATGAGGACTTCGACCTGGTAGTTATCGATGCTTTTGAGGAGGTAGAAGCCGAGGGCGCCGAGGGCGAGGCCGAAAGCGATGCCGCCGAGGGCTTCGACGGTGAACTCGTGGAGGATGAGTTGGGCGGAGAGTTCTTCCTGGTGGGTGGCGACTTTGAGGATGGTGATGAAGACGACAACGCCGACGCCGTCATTGAAGAGGGATTCGCCGGTGATTTTTGTTTCGAGTGATTTGGGGACGCCGGCTTGTTTGAGGATGCCGAGGACGGCGACGGGGTCGGTGGGAGAGATGAGGGCGCCGAAGAGGAGGCAATGGATGAGGGGGATGTTGAGGGAGAGGGCTTGGAAGAGGTAGTAAGAGGCGAAGCCGACGATGGCGGTGGAGATGAGGACTCCGACGGTGGCCATGAGGAGGATGACGAATTTTTGATTGGCGAGGTCGTTGAGATTGACGTGAAGGGCGCCGGCGAAGAGGAGGAAGCAGAGCATGCCTTCCATGAGGACTTCGTTGAAATCGATACCGGAGACGATTTTGGTGGCGGCGGTGGTGATGAAGCCGCTGGAGGAGCCGAATAGGATGATAAGGAGGGCCACCACCAGGCTCATGAGCATGATGGCGATGGTGGTGGGGAGTTTAAGGAAGCGGTAGTTGAGGTATCCGAAGAGGGCGGCGAGGGTGATCAGGATGGCGGTTATGTCGAAGGCTTCCATGGTCGGGATCGGGGTCGGGGGATCATTAGAGCGGAAGGGGGCGTGGGATTCAATGCCGGGGGAGGGGGTGAGCGCATGGTGGGACGGGGGATTCCGGGCTGTGGGATTGCGAATTGATCTTTGGCGGGGGTTTGGGGTAGTTTGGCCGAGAATTGGCATCGGCGGGCAAGGTGGCGACGGATTGTCGCCGGGAACGAGTTCGCGCAGATGTTGAGGAGCAGGATTTTTTGCGAGAGCGAATGAGCGAAGAGAGACGCTACAAGATAGAGGAGAAGATCGGCGCGGGCGGGATTGGCGCGGTTTACCAGGCGTATGACAATCACCTTGGGCGGAAGGTGGCGTTGAAGCGGATGTTACCGCCGGAGGCGTCGGAGGCGTCGGAGGAGACGGGTCCGGTGGAAGCGGCGGAGAATTTAATGAACGAGGCGAAGGTGTTGTCGGCGTTGCAGCACCCGAACATTGTCACGGTTTACGACATAGGGACGGACGACGAGGGGGGGTTCGTGGTGATGGAGTTGTTGGACGGGGAGACACTGGACGAGACGATTGGGCGTGGGGTGTTGACGGCGGAGGATTTCGGGGAGGTGGTGACGCAGACTTTGGAGGCGATGATTGCGGCGCAGGATTTGCATTTGGTGCACCGTGATTTGAAGCCGTCGAACATCATGGTGATCTGGCTTCCGAGCGAGAAGTTTCAGTTGAAGATATTGGACTTTGGGTTGGCGAAGTTCAGCAAGCAGCCGAGTGTGCAGACGAGCGACCAGGGGGATGCGATCATGGGGTCGATTTACTTCATGGCGCCGGAGCAATTTGAGCGTGGAGAGTTGGATGCGCGGACGGACATGTATTCGTTGGGGTGTATTTATTATTATACGCTGACGGGGCAGTATCCGTTTCGCGGGGACACGGCGGCGCAGGTGATGGCGAGTCATTTGCAGGGCAATTACACGCCATTGGAGAAATATCGGCCGGATTTACCGCCTTGGGTGACGGAGTGGGTGATGTGGTTGCTGCAGCGGCAGATGGGGGATCGGCCGGAGACGGCGAAGCAGGCCTTGGATTATTACAATGCGCAGACGAGCGGCTTGGCGGAAGCGCGGGTGGCGGCGCAGGCGCCGGTGCAGGCGGTGGCGGCACCGGCGATGCAGGTGACGGCGGCGGATTTGGATGATTCGGCGGGCGTGCAGGTGGTGCAGGCGCCATCGGCGGGGGCGGCCCCTCCGCCGGGGTATCAGCCTCCGAAGCCTGGGGGGGCGGCGGCGCGAAAGTCGGCGGCGAGCGCGGGCAAGGTATCGAAGACGACGTGGGTGGTGATTTTGGTATCGGCGATGAGCATTTTGTTGATTGGCGGGTATGTATTGATCAAGCGCGGGGCGGAGAACAAGCGGCAGAACGAGTTGACGCGGATATTGGAGCAGGAGGAGAAGATTGGGGACCCGGCGACGGTGCGATTTTTGTTGGAGTTTTATGGGCCGGGAAATTCGAAGTTGGTGAAGGACGGGGTATCGCAGGCTTTGTCGGAGATGAAGGGGGACGGGGTGAACGAGGAGTTGGTTCGGCAGATTGATAATTTTTCGGGGCTTGAGCGGGTGGCATTGGTGAAGATATTGACGATTCGGGGGCATGAGGATGCGGTGCCGAAATTTTTGGAGTATGTGGAGACGTCGAAAGATCCCGAGTTGCGCCAGCATTCGCTGAACGGGATTCGATTGATGGGGGATCCGGATCAAGCGGGGGAGTTGTTGGCGATTTTGGAGGGGACGGAGGACGACGGGGTGCGGCAGGCGTTGGAGCGGGCCTTGGTGACGATGTATCGTGCGCAGGATTCGGATCAGAAGCGGACGGGAGCGGTGATCCGACGATTGGAGGAGGGGAATTTGGATGCGAAGGATCAGCAGTCGTTGTTGCGGGTATTGGGTTATTTGGGAGGCGACAAGGCCTTGGAGTTCTTTACCAATGCATTGAACAACTGGCCCAAGGAGAATCAGTTTGATGTGTTATCGGCGTTGATGCATTGGCCGGATCACACGGCGGCGCCGATGATTGCGGAGTTGGGGCTGAGCACGGATGAAGTGACGTTGAAGGCGGGGGCGGCGCGGGCGTATGCGCGTTTGATCAAGATACCGGCTCCGCGCAAGCCTGAGGAGACGAAGCAGATGCTGGACAATTTGTGGTCGATCGCGGATGCGAAGCGGGATCAGTCCTTGTTGTTTGATATTGTGGCGCGGATTCCGCAGGACTGGGCGTCGGAATACGTGGGGACCTATGCGGAGGACAAGACTTTCGGGCCTTACGCGAAGCGGGCGCAGGAGACGATCGGGAAGGCGATCGGCGAGGTGCCGTTGTTGATTCCGGGTGAGATGTTAGGGGCGCCGGTGGCGAAGACGGACGGGGCGGGGGGTGCGTATATTGGTGAGGATTCGCAGGCGGTGGTGAACTGGACGGATCCGCAGGCTTGGGTGTATTGGGACTTTATCCTGGAGGAGGCGGGGTCGTATGCGGTGGCGTTGACGATGTCGAGCAAGGAGGAAGCTGGGAGCGAATTCAATGTGATCGTCGGAGATCAGATGTTGAGTGGGGCGGTAAGGGACACGCGGGGGGAGGACAATTATATTGATGTGGAGATTGGGACGGTGAGTTTTGAGGAGCCGGGGATATACCGGATCGCGGTGAAGCCGACGGGGATGGCGAAGAAGTTCGTGATGAACTTACGGGGGGTGACGTTGGTGAAGAAGAGTTAGAGTGGGGCTCTAACATTTACTGGGGATTGCGGGATTTTCACCGGATGCCGCTGAGGCGTTCCCAGTAGGTGACGCGGCCGTGTTTGAAGACGACTTTGGCGTAGATGCGGGTGTCGTATCCGATGACCACGGGTCCGACCCATCCGCCCCAGCCGCAGCGGCGGCCGTAGCCGTAGCCGCCGTAGTAGAATCCGGAGGAGTAGATGGGGTAGGAGTAGGCGTAAATCCAAGTTTCGGAGTCGTCGCTGGCGGATTTGACTCCGGAGGGGCGGCCCCAAGCGATGAAGACGGCGTTGTATCCCATGCCTTTGGCGATTTGTCCGGTCTGGACTTTGGCTTTTTGGCTATCGGGGATGGAGGCGTAGATTTCGGGGTTGGCCTGGATTCGGGTTTGGGGGGTGGAGGCGCAGTTGGCGAGGAAGGCGAGCGCCAGGAGCAGGGGGAGGGTGTGGATTGGTTTCATGTCGGGTTGGGTTGGGTTTGCGGTGTTTCCAGGGGGTGGTTTCCTGAGAAATACCCTAGAGGAGGGTCGGGCGATCGTCAGGTAAAAATCGCTCTTGCTTCGTGGTGTGGGGTTCGTTGTAGTTCCGTTGACGCCTATGGGTTATCGGGCGAATGGTGAATCGTGGAAGATTTGTTTGGGCATCGGATTTCATATTTGCGGGTTTCGATCACGGACCGGTGCAATGAGCGGTGTCGTTATTGCATGCCGGAGGAGGTGCAGGAGTGGTTGCCGCGCGGGGACGTTTTGAGTTACGAGGAGATTTTGCGGGTGGTGCGTGTGGGGGTTGGATTGGGGATTCGCAAGGTGCGGGTGACGGGGGGTGAGCCGTTGACGCGGCGGGATGTGTTGGGATTCATGGAAGCGTTGGGGCGGGTGGAGGGGCTGGAGGAGATTGGGTTGTCGACGAACGGGACCTTGCTGGGAGCGGAATGTCCCGGTGATGAGAGGCGGACGTATGCGGAGGCCTTGAAGGCGGCGGGGGTGGGGAGTTTGAATTTGTCGTTGGATACTCTGGACGGGGAGGCGTATGAGGCGACGACGGGTCGGGATTATTTGTCGCGGGTGCTGGAGGGGATCGAGGCGGCGAAGGGGGCGGGCTTTGATTCGGTGAAGGTCAACATGGTTTTGATGCGCGGGACGAACGAGGGGGAGTTGTTGGACATGGTGGAGTTTGCGCATGAGCGCGGGTTATTGTTGCGGTTCATCGAGTTGATGCCGGTGAGCACGACGCATGTGTTAACGGAGGAGAATTTTTTATCGGCGGGCGAGGCGCGGGCGCGGGTTGAGGATCGGTTTGGGGAATTGGAAGCGGACCCGGCGTTTCGGACGAATGGACCGGCGGTTTATTATCGGGTGCCGGGGCGGGAGCAGCGGATTGGATTTATCGGGGCGATGACGAACCTGCATTTTTGTGAGAGTTGCAACAAATTGCGGCTGACCTGTGACGGGAAGTTGCGGCCGTGTTTGGGGAGTCATTTGGAATTTGATATGAAGGCCGTGTTGCGAGCGGCGGGATCGACGGACGAGGAGGTGGCGCGGTTTTTCCGGGAGGTGGTGGAGCGGAAGCCGAAGGAGCATGAGTTTCGGGAGAATTATCAGCCGGGGAGGCGGATGGTGGCAATTGGGGGATGAGGCGGGCGGTGCCCGAATTAGTAATTAGCAATTAGGAATTGGGAATTAGGAATGGATATGGGGGCATTGGATGATGGGTTGACGCATCTTTCGGATGAGGGGGAGGCTTCGATGGTGGATGTATCTGGCAAAGGGAAGTCGCGGCGGGAGGCGGTGGCCCGGGGGATGATTCGGATGAAGGGGGAGACATTGCGATTGATCGAGGAGGACGGGGTGGCGAAGGGGAACGTGTTGGCGGTGGCGCGGGTGGCGGGGATTCAGGCGGCGAAGCAGACGGGGCTGTTGGTGCCGTTGTGTCATCCTTTGCCGTTGAGTTTTGTATCGGTGGAATTTGAGATGGGGGAGGAAGGAATTGAGATTCGTTCGTGTGCACGGACGACGGCGGAAACGGGGGTGGAGATGGAGGCGTTGGCGGCGGTGAGTGTGGCTGCGTTAACGATATACGACATGTGCAAGGCGGTGGACAAAGAGATGCGAATTGACGGTGTGGAGTTGGTTTCGAAGACGAAATCTGCTGTAATCGAGTCATGAGCATCGCGGTGGGGATTATCACGGTATCGGATCGGGCATCGGCGGGGGAGTATGAGGATCATGGGGGGCCGGCCTTGCGGGAGGCGTCGGAGGGTTATGGGTGGGAGGTGCGGGCGGAGGCGGTAGTGCCGGATGAGAAGGGGGGGATTCAGCAGGCGATGCGTTCGTTTTCGAAGCAGGGGTGTGGGTTGATATTGACGACGGGGGGGACGGGGATTGCGGAGCGGGATGTGACACCGGAGGCGATTCGGGAGGTGATGCGGGTGGAGTTGCCGGGATTTGGGGAGGTGATGCGGATGCGATCGATGGAGATCACGCCGAACGCGATATTGTCGCGCAGTTTGGCGGCGGTGGTGGATGAGAGTTTGGTGGTGGCGTTGCCGGGGAAGCCGACCGGGGCGGTTGAGTGCCTGGGATTTGTGCGGGGGGCGATCGATCATGCGGTGAAGCTGGCGCAGAAGGTGCCGACGTCATGTTGAGACGGGGGGGAGACGATTGAAGGGCTCATGAGGATTCATGTTTTGCAGCACGTGGCGTTTGAGGGGCCGGGGATGATTGAGGGCTGGGCGGGGCAGAACAATTGTCCGCTGGCGACGACACCATTTTTTGAGTCGGGGTATGAATTGCCGGACGGGGGTGATTTTGATTGTTTGATTGTGATGGGCGGGCCGATGGGGGCGATGGATGAGGACAAGCATTCGTGGATGGGAGAAGAGAAGCGTTTTATCAAGGAGGCGATCGAAGACGGGAAGAAAGTGTTAGGGATTTGCCTGGGGGCGCAGTTGGTGGCGACGGTATTGGGGGCTGCGGTACGGCCGAATCAGCATGAAGAGATCGGCTGGGCTCCGATTTGGTTAACGGAGGACGGGCAGAAAGCGGAGGTTTTGGGGCATATGCAGTCGGAGATGCAGGTGTTGCATTGGCATGGGGACACGTTTGATATACCGCAGGGGGCGAAGCATTTGATTGAGAGCACGGGGTGTCGCAACCAAGCGTTTTTGTATGAGGATCGGGTGATGGGCTTGCAGTTTCACATGGAGATGACGCGGGCGAGTTTGCGGGCGTTGATTGATAACTCACCGGAGTTGGAAGAGGGGCCGTTTGTGCAATCGGGGGTGAAGATGTTGGCGCGGGAGGAGAATGCGTTTCGGCGGGCGAACCATGCGATGCGGGGGTTGTTGTTGCGGTTGGCGAACGTGCACTGAGGCAGCGTGACGCTGCACCCGGATGCGGCCTCTGGCCGCGCTGGCGCCTAGGCGACGATTTGGGTTGTTAGTTATGGGGTCGGAGATGATGCGGTGTCTCGATGGTTAGGCATGGGCGTTGTAGAAAAATAGAGTGTGGTTGTAACTGACATGTTGGCCGGAATTGATAAGGTGGGAGGCATGACGGAAGAGAAAAAGATCAGTGATTTTGGCGGCGCGGCGCCGGGCCTTGCGATTATGGGATGTTTGGCGGTGGGGGTGTTGGCCCTGCTGGGAGGGGTGTTGGGGTTGTTGCGGGGAGACTTGATGGGGGCGGGCGTTTGTTTGATTCCGGCGGCGATTGCATTTGGGGTGGTGGCTTATGTTTCGTTTAGTGACTAGGGGGGGAGTGGGAATGGGAGGATTGGAGAGGGGAGGTTACGATGGCTTCGAGGAGGATTGGGGCGGGGGAGATTACGGTGGTGCGGACTAGGAGCGGCGTGGCCGGGAGGCCTAGGGCGTTGCCCTAGGTTAGTATATTTCGCGCCTTCAGCGCTTTTGAAGGTGCACGGCTTCGCCGTGGCGGGTCGGATTTTTGGTCGATTAGGGGAGGTAGATGTGATTAGTGGGGGGATGGGTCAGTCTTTGTCGAAGGTGGTTATTCATATCGTGTTTTCGACGAAGGATAGGGAGCCGTTTCTCGATGAGAGTATTCGGGATGATATGTTCCGATATTTAGCTGTCGTTTGTCGAGGGGTTGGTGGGCAGTGCTATCGAGTAGGGGGGGTGGCGGATCATGTTCATTTGGTGACCAGTTTGCCTCGGACAGTGAGCCAGAGCGAATTGTTGGGGGAATTGAAGAAACGGTCTTCGAAGTGGATGAGGGGGGTCGATTTGGAGCGTTATCGGGAATTTGGTTGGCAACGTGGGTATGGCGTATTTTCCGTGAATCCGGAAGAATTGGAAGCGGTGGTGGAGTATGTGGCGGGACAAGAGAAGCATCATGAAGGACAGACCTTTGAAGAGGAGTATTTGAAGATGCTGGAAGAGTATGGGGTGGCGTATGATGAGCGGTATGTTTGGGACTAGGAGGGAGGAATGGGGAGAGTGAAGGCGAAGCGGGTGGTGATTGTTGGGGGTGGGGTGGTGGGGTTGTGTGCGGGGTATTCTTTGTTGCGGCGCGGGGGGTGTGAGGTGGTGGTGTTTGAGCGAGGGGAGAAGGGGCATGACAGTTGTGCTTTGGGGAGTGCGGGGCTGGTGGTGCCGAGTCACGTCGTGCCGTTGGCGGCGCCGGGGGTGGTCAAGCAGGGTTTGAAGTGGATGGCGGACGCGGAGAGTCCGTTTTACATCAAGCCGAGAGTGGACGCGGGATTGGCGGGATGGTTGTGGCGATTCTGGCGGGCATCGACGCGGGCGCGGGCGGAGCGGGCGATGCCGTTGTTGTGCGAGATGAGTTTGCGGAGCCGGAAGTTGTTTGAGGGGATGGCGTCGGGTGAGGAGGCGATGTCGTTTGGGTTGAAGGAGAGCGGGTTGTTGATGTTGTTTCGGACGGAGGAGACGGGTCGGAAGGAAGCGGAGGCGGCGCGTTATGCGCAGGCGCTGGGTTTGCGAGTGGATGTTTTGAATGGGGAAGAAGTGGCGGCGATGGATGAGGAGGCGGGGTGGGACGTGGCGGGCGGGGTGTATTTTGCGGATGATTGTCTGTTGCGGCCCGAGGTGTTTCTTGCAGGGCTGGAGGAGGAGATTTTGGGGATGGGCGGCGAGATACGGTGGGGGAGCGAGGTGAAGGATTTTGCGGTATCGGAAGGGAAGGTAGATGCGGTGGAGTTGGAGAGCGGGGAAGGGGTGGAAGGGGATGAGTTTGTATTGGCGGGCGGGGTGTGGTCAGAGCGATTGGGGAAACGGTTGGGGGTGCGGATGCCGTTGCAGGCGGGCAAGGGGTATAGTTTGACGGTGGAGAATCCGCCGGTGGTGCCGAAGCATCCGGCTTTATTGTTGGAGGCGCGGGTGGCGGTGACGCCGATGGGCGGCGCGGTGCGGTTTGGGGGGACGATGGAGATTTCGGGGATCGATGAGCGGGTGGATGGGCGGCAGGTGAAGGGGATGGTGAAGGCGGTGCCGGACTATTTACCGGCGTTTGAGGCGGAGTGTTTTGCGGGGGTGGAGCCTTGGTCGGGGTTGCGGCCGTGTTCGCCGGATGGGTTGCCGTATTTGGGGCGCTTGGAGCATTTGGGGAACGTGGTGGCGGCATGCGGGCACGGGTTTTTAGGGGTGAGCCTGGGGCCGGTGACGGGGGAGGTGGTGGCGGGATTGGTTTATGGGGAGGAAGTGGATTTGGAGTTGGGGTTGATGGCGCCGCAGCGGTATGGGTGAGACAGTTGACGCCCAATTAAGAATTAGGAATTAGGAATTAGGAATTGGTGTGATGGTGATTGACAGTCATTGGGGGGGGGAGCCGACGCGGTTGGTGGTGTCGGGCGGGCCGGATTTGGGGATGGGGACGATGGCGGAGCGGCGGGAGGTTTTGCGTGAGGAATTTGATTGGGTGCGGACGGCGTTGGTGCATGAGCCGCGGGGGGCGGAGGTGATTGTGGGCGGGGTGGTGGAGGAACCGGTGGACGAGGGTTGTGTGTGCGGGGTGATTTTTTTCAACAACGTGGGGTATTTGAATATGTGCGGGCACGGGACGATGGGGTTGGTGCGAACCTTGGCATACCAGGGGCGGATTGAGGCGGGGGAACATCGGATCGAGACGCCGGTGGGTGAGGTGAGAGCGACCTTGGAGGAGTCGGGGGCGGTGACGGTGGAGAACGTGGCGAGTTATCGGTCGCGACAAGGGGTGGAGGTTGCGGTGGACGGGTATGGGGTGGTTCGGGGGGATGTGGCCTGGGGTGGGAATTGGTTTTTCCTGGTGACGGAGCATGAGCAGGAGGTGGCGATTGAGCGGGTAGGGGTGTTGACGGATTTTTTGAAGGCGGTGCGGCTGGGTTTGGAGCGGGACGGCGTGACGGGGGACGAGGGGGCGGAGATTGATCATTTGGAATTGTTTGCGCGGTATGACGGGGCGGAGGCGGATGCGCGGAATTTTGTTTTGTGTCCGGGTGGGGCGTATGACCGGTCGCCGTGTGGGACGGGGACGAGTGCGAAGTTGGCGTGTTTGGTGGCGGACGGGAAATTGGGAGAGGGAGAGGTGTGGCGACAGGCGGGGGTGTTGGGATCGGTCTTTGAGGGGCGGGTGAAGTCGGTGGATGGGGAGGGGCGGGTGATTCCGTTGGTGACGGGGCGGGCGTATGTGACGGGGGAGACGGAGGTGGTGCGGGAGGAGGGGGATCCGTTTCGGGATGGGGTGTGAGGGTGGGAGTGGTGTGGGGTCGGGGGCTTGGGGAGGAGCGGGGCGGTGGAGATTACGATGGTGCGGGTTAGGAGCGGTTGCGCCGGGAGGCCTAGGGCGTTGCCCCAGGTGGTATGCATCGCGCCTTCAGCGCTTTTCCCTTTGGGGAGATGGGGAGCGGCCGCGGTCTGGCGAGAGGGCATTCAGTGTGATTAACCGGGAAGTTGTACGAGATACAGAATCGTCTAGATTTTTGGAAGGGAGCTAGATACGATCCTTTGTGGGGGAATGATCGCGTTTTTTCGGAAGATCGCCAAGCGACATGCGCAGCGACGCGCTGATCGCAAAGACAAAGACTTGCTGATTGCGGCGGGGGAGCAGCTATTGGAGCGCTATGGCCGACGTTCTTCATACAAGCCTGGTCAAGTGCGTCGGGTATTGCGAAACAAAGTTTTCGAGAATCGGCTCGAACTTTACTTAGCGTATTCCGTTTTTTGTTCGCAACGGGATTATGGGCGGTTGTGTGAATTCGGGCGTATCGAAAACGATTATGAGGACCATTCTGAATTGCGAAGGTCGGTGGCCTTCGTGGCGGGCTTGCTCAGTGACGCAGACTATTCTTCTGAGGGTGACGATGACGGTGTCGACACTGGAGTAATGCTGGGTGGACTTGGAGACGGCGGGGGGGACGGTGGGCGATAAGTCCGGTACACCGGTCTTTGGCCACGACGATAGTCTCCGTGAAGAGAAAGGGATTGTGGATAGGTGAGGGCTAGGAATCAGATTTTTCTCGTGACGGGCGGTGGGGTGGGGTAGAGGGTTTTTGGGCATATGGAATTACAAGGGACATCATTGATTGGGGGCGGGCGCGGGGCGTCGGCGGGGGGAGAGATGCGGGCGGTGAATCCGGCGACGGGGGAGGAGTTGGAGCCGAGTTACTTTACGGCGAGCCGGGCGGAGATTGATGAGGCGGTGGCCTTGGCGACGGAGGCGGCGGGGCCGTATGGGAGACTGAGTGGGAAGGAGCGCGCGGTTTTTTTGCGGGCGATTGCGGATGAGATTGAGGCTTTGGGGGATGCATTGAAGGAGCGAGTGATGGCGGAGACGGCGTTGCCGGAGCCGCGGGTGTTGGGGGAGACGGCGCGAACGGCGGGGCAGATGCGATTGTTTGCGGATGTGATCGATGAAGGGTCTTGGGTGCGGGCGCGGATTGATCATGGGGATCCGGACCGGGAGCCGATGTCGAAGCCGGATATGCGATCGATGTTGCGGCCGGTGGGACCGGTGGTGGTGTTTGGGGCGAGTAATTTTCCGTTGGCGTTGTCGACGGCGGGCGGGGATACGGCGTCGGCGTTGGCCGCGGGGAATCCGGTGATTGTGAAGGCGCATCCGGCGCACCTGGGAACGGCGGAGATGATGGGGCAAGCGGTGCGGGCGGCGGTGAAGAAGTGCGGGATGCCGGACGGGGTGTTTTCATTGTTGTTTGGTTTGGGGAATCAGTTAGGGGAAGTGTTGGTGCAGCATCCGGATGTTAAGGCGGTGGGTTTTACGGGGTCTTTGAAGGGCGGGCGGGCGTTGATGGATTTGGCGGCGGCGCGTCCGGAGCCGATTCCGTTTTTTGCGGAGATGGGGAGTATCAATCCGGTGTTCATTTTGCCGGAGGCGTTGGCGGAGCGCGGGGAGGCGATTGCGGCGGGATTGCAAGGGGCGGTGAATTTGGGGGTGGGTCAGTTTTGTACGAACCCGGGGATGGTGGTGTTGGATGCGGCGAGTGACGGGTCGGGGTTGGTGGAGAAATTGACGGGCTCGATGGGGGAAACCCCGGTGGCGGCGATGTTGACGGAGGGAATCAGTGAGGCTTACAAGGCGGGTGTGGCGTCGGTGGCGGGGACGGAGGGAATGAAAGTGTTGGCCGGGGGCAAGGGAAGCGGGGACGGGGCGGGATTTGGAGCGGAGGCAGCTTTGTTTGAGATTTCCGGGGAGGCGTTTTTGGCGAACCCGGAGTTACGGCACGAGGTGTTTGGGCCGTCGACGATTTTGGTGAAGCCATCGGGGAAGGAGGAGGCCTTGGCGATTGCGCGGTCGATGGAGGGGAATTTAACGGCGACGGTGCATGGGACGGAGGCGGATATTGAGGCGAACCGGGAATTGATCGAGTTGTTGGAGAAGAAGGTGGGGCGGTTGGTATTCAACGGGTATCCGGTGGGGGTGGAAGTGGGGCATGCGACCGTGCATGGCGGGCCGTATCCGGCGTCGGCGGACGGCCAATCGACATCGATTGGGACGATGTCGATTTATCGGTTTGCGCGGCCGGTGGCGTGGCAGGATGCGCCGGAGTCGATTTTGCCGCAGGAATTGCAGGAGGCGAATCCGTTGGGGATTTCGCGGATGGTGGAGGGGAAATTAGAAGCTGGAAGCTAGGAGCTGGGAGCTAGAATTTTTTGTTATGGAACGAGTGAAGTTGTCGAAAGGTGGGCCGGAGGTGAGCCGGTTGGTGTATGGGACGTGGCGATTGTTGGATGATGAAGGGGGGGCACCGAGTGCGGGGGAGGTGGTGAAGCGGTTGGAGGCTTGTTTGGAGTTGGGGATCACGACATTGGATACGGCGGAGATTTACGGGTTGTATGCGGTGGAAGCGGCGTTGGGGCAGGCGTTCAAGGAGCAGGCGGGGTTACGGGAGAAGTTTGAGATTGTGACGAAGTGCGGGATAGATGTGCCGTCGGACGAGAAGGATTTCGCGCGGGTGGCGCATTACAATGCGACGGCGGCGAACATGGTGGCGTGTGCGGAGAAGTCATTGCGGTTGATGAACACGGATTGCCTGGATGTGTTGTTGGTGCACCGGCCGGATTGGTTGACGCGGGCGGACGAGACGGCGGAGGGGTTGAACCGGTTGATGAAGGAGGGGAAGATCAAGTGTGCGGGTGTGTCGAATTACACGGTGCATCAGTTTGAGGTATTGCATCCGCTGGTGGAGGGCGGGCTGGTGACGAACCAGGTGGAGGCGAGTGTGTTGTCGATGGGGGCGTTGTATGACGGGACGCTGGATCAGTGTCAGCGACTGGGGATTTGCCCGATGGCGTGGTCGCCGACGGCGGGCGGGCGTTTATTTGATCCGGCGGACGAGGCGGCGGGGCGGGTGCGGAAGTTGGTGGAGGGGGAATTGTCCGAGAAGTATGGGGGGGCGACTTTGGATCAGATGGCCTTTGCGTGGTTATTGGCGCATCCGTCCCGGATGGTGCCGGTGATTGGGACGAACAAGGTGTCGCGGATTGAGTCGGCGGCTAAGGGGGCGGGGATTGAGTTGGAGCGGCAGGATTGGTATGCGATGTGGGAGGCGGCGCAGGGGGAGAGTGTACCGTGAGGGGTTGGGGGTGGGGTAGAGTATATTTCGTTCCCTGAGAAAATGAGCGCTATCAATCGAAAGGCGGACTTCGAGAGAAGGGCCGATTACTCTCCAGATATGGTATATCGCCATCAAGTGCGAGGGTGGCGATACATTCCTGTCCATCCATTTTTTGAAGAGCTTCCACCGCACGATCCGAAAAACGAAAAGATATACGAAAGTGGCTTGGTCGAGGCGTACTGGGAAATGAATGACGATGTAGTTTTTCTGAACGTCAGCCTAGACTCGGTCGCCCTGCGTCCGGCAGGGCTGTATATTCGCACTCGTGCAGATGGAGGAAATGAAGCGCATGCAGTTTTGGGTGATGTGTATCACGTTTCCCGGGAAATATTTGAGGACGCTATGGATCAGGTATACGCGACATCGCAATTGGAAGGCATCCATTCGGATGCTCTCATGTTACTGCGGAGGGGAGCAAGTCACGGTGATCAGTGAGGGCGCAGTGCGTGCGGTGAGACAGCTCAGAACTGTCCGGTGATGAGGCGGATGAAGGATTGGCCGGAGGAGGAGAGGGTGGCGTTGTCGCCGGCGCCGGAGAGGCGGCCGTTGGTGTAGTAGGAGTGGTAGGTGGGTGATTTTTTGACCCAGGTGACGACGGGGGCGGTGACGGCTTTGGAGTTGGACTCGATTTTGAGGGGGATGCCGGAGGCGGAGAAGGTGATTTCCCATGAGGGGTCGGAGCGGGAGATTTTTTTTCCGAGCCAGGGGTAGAGGTTCAGGAGATCGAGAGAGGGGCCTTTGGGGGCGAGGACGGTGAAGTAGGGTTCGGTTTTTTGGATGAAGTCGGGGAGGGAGAGGTTTTTATTTTTTGAGTGGGCTTTGTAGAGTTCCGCGACATCGATGCCGGTGAGGTTGAGTCCGTTGTAGATGCGGTGGTGATTGGGAGAGGAGAATGATTTGTCGTGCCAGGTTTCGAAGCCGCGGTGGAGCATCATGTTGAGTTCGAAGTGGAGGTGGGCGCGCGTTTTGTCGAGGCCGACGCCGGTGTAGCCGAGGCGTCCGATGGGCGTGCCGGGGCTGACGGATTGGCCGGGTTTGACGCTGCAGCTCATGAGGTGGGCGTAGAGGGAGTAGAAAGGTCCGTCGCCCCAGTTGTGTTCGATGACGATGTATTTGCCGTAGTTGGAGGCGGAGGAGGAGTCATTGACGTGGACGACGCGGCCGGCGGCGACGGCGCGGACTTCATCGAGGGGGGTGCCGTCGGCGGAGCGGCGGACGGGTTTGACGTCCATGCCTTCGTGGAACTTGGTGTAGAGGAGGCCGGCGGAGGTGCGCTTGGGATTGCGGATGAAGCCGTATTGGCCGCCTTGCCAGGGGCGGGAGGATTGGCCTTCGAAGCTCCGATTCACGTACATGTAGTAGTTGGGCGGATCGGAGAAGATCTTGGTGTTTTCTGTGGGGAGGACGAGGCCGAGGGGGGCGGCGGTGGCGAGGGGGATGAGGATGAGGGCGCCGAGGAGGAGAGGGGGGAGGGTGTGTTTGGGCATCTTGGGGAATTGTGATCAGCGGTCGAAGCCGGGGCGGTAGACGGGGGTTTTGTCGCCGCGGGCGGGTTTTTGTTGTGGGAGAGGTGGTTCGGAGAAGTCTGTGGTGTCGCCGGCGGGAGCGGGCGGGAGGTAATCGGGTTGGGCGGGCATGTATTGGGGTGGGGAGAGCGTGGTGCCGGAGGGATTGGCGGCGGGTTGGGCGGGGGCGCCGGGGAGGGGCATGGGGGTGGTGGCGCCGGACCAGGGTTGTTGGGTGGTGCTGGGGGGATTGGGCAGGGCGGGAGTGTTGGCGGCGGCCGGGTCCGTATAAGTGTTAGGGGGTGGCGTGTAGGTTGCGGTTTCGCCGGGTTGTGGGAGTTGGAGGATGGGGACGGAAGGGTCTTCGGGGTAGCCGGGTTGCTTTTGTTCTTTCTTGAGGTCTTTTTTGTATTGTTTGGGATCGGTGGGATTGGCGGGGTCTTGGTATTGGTTTATTTCTTCGGCGAGCATGGCGATTTGGGCATCGGACACGCCGTCCCAGACGACGATGACGCCGTCGTTGACGGGTCGGTCGATGAGGATGGGGGCGGACTGGGCGCCGAGGAGGCTGGTGACGAGGTATTTGCCGCGGTTTTGGGCGCTGATGGCTTCGAGGCGGATGGTGGCGGCCTGGTCGAGTTGGAAGACGATGCCTTTGCTGCGTCCGTCTTTGGAATCGAAGGGGTGGAACCACATGATTTGGCGGTTGGTGAATTCCGGATTGATTTTGAAGTATCGTTGGATGTTCGTACCGGGGAGGGTGTGGGGGAAGGCGAACTTGGGTGCTTCGTCGGCGGAGGTTTCGAGGTGGAAGGACACCATGGTGCGTTGTTTTTTCTTGCCCATGGCGTGGGCGGAGGGGGCGATGGCGAGGCCACTCAGGAGGGTGAGGGTGAGGATGAGGCGAACGGGCATGGCGGGTAGGGGTGGGAAGGGGAAAGGGACTGTAATGCGGGGTTAGTGGCTTGGAAAGGGTGGAAAACGCTGAAAATTCGGGTGTGGAGTTGTGAAAAGTGCGTTTTTTGGCTTTATTAAAGGGCGGGCAGGCTCTTTTTATGTCCTGCCTTGGGCTCAGCGAGGCGTTCGCACCGGTGGTGCGGGTGGTCTTTCGGGCCTCCTCAACCAGTTAAAGTGAGTGCGGCTTCATCCGGCGCGATGCGTCGAGAGCGGGGCCGGTTTCTCGCAATTTCCCAAAATACCCAACCATTCCCCCACGCGAAAACTCATGAGCTCCACGGAAGTTATGTCTGAAGATATCGAGAACGAAGAAGAAGAAGCGGACAAAGGGCCGGAGTGTGTGACCGAGGCGGAGTTGGCGGCGAATTTGAAGAATCTTTATTTAAAGGCGCTGAGTGCGATCGAGCTTCGCAACTATGATTATTCGATCAGTTTGTTGCAGGCGGTATTGAAGGAGGAGCCGAGATTTTTGGATGGGCGCAAGATATTGCGTGGGGCGGAGGTGCAGAAGTCGAAGGCGTCGAAGAAGCTTTTGAATTTGGGTGGTGGATTATCGGGGGTGAAGTTCCAGGGGCAGATCAAGAAGGATCCGTTGGGGGCGATTGTGGGGATTGAGAAGGAGTTGGAGAACAATCCGTATAACGTGCAGGCGAACCAGGCTTTGTTTGATGCGGCGGTGGCGGCGGAGATGCCGGAGACGGCGGCGTTTGCATTGGCGACGGTATTGGAGGGGCATCCGGACAATGCGAAGGTGGGGCATCAGTTGGCGGCGTTTCACATGGAGCATGATGATCCGGAGCGGGCGGCGAAGATATTCGAGAAGATTTTGGAGAAGAACCCGGCGGACCTGGAAGCGATCCAGGGGGAGAAGAACGCGACGGCGCGGGCGTCGATGAAGAAGAGTTGGGAGGGCAAGAGTTTCAAGGAGACCCTTGCCAGTTCGGACGAGGCGGCGGAGTTGGAGCAGGAGAGCCGGGCGGCGATGACCAAGGATCAGATGGAGGATCAGCTGGCGAAGTTATCGGAGCAGTATGCGGAGGATCCGAACAATTTGGCGGTGGTGAAGCGGATTGCGAGTTTGTGTGAGCAGTTGGAGAACTGGGGGGAAGCGTTGACGTATTACGAGTGGGCGCACCAGTTGAGCGATGGGGACACGGCTCTTGAGCGCCGGGTGGACTTGATGCGAGACAAGCAGCGGGCGGAAGACATGGAGCGGATGGAGGAGGAGGTGAAATCGGAGACGGACGAGGCGGTGCGCGAGGAGAAGAAGTCGAGGATTGCGGAGATGAAGAAGGAGCAGTCTGCGACGGCGATCAAGGAATCGCGTAGTCGGGTGGAGCGGAATCCGACGGATCCGCAACTGCGTTTTGAGTTGGGTCAGGCGTTGTTTGAGGCGGGGGAATTTTCGGATGCGATTCCGGAGTTGCAGCGGGCGAAGACGAATCCGCATTTGCGGATTCGGACGATGTTGATGCTTGGGAAGTGTTACGAGGAGAAGAGTATGTTGGATTTGGCGGTGCGTCAGTTTAAGGAGGCGGACGCGGAATTGTTTGCGATGGATGGGACGAAGAAGGACGTGCTTTATAGCATGGGCTTGGTGTATGAGAAGTTGGAGGACAAGGAGGCATCGCTGGAGTGTTTCAAGCAGATATACGAAGCGGATTACGGGTATCTGGATGTGGCGAAGCGGGTGGAAGAGAGTTATGGGGGTTGACGGTTCTTCGGTTCTTCGGTTCTTCGGTTCTTCGGTTCTTCGGTTCTTCGGTTTGTGGCGGCGGGGGTGGATTGTGGGGCGCTTGACTTATTTCATTTCTTTGCGATTTTTCACAAATGGTGAAGGAAGATATTCCTCGTAAGGCAATTTATCGATTGTCGTTGTATCAGCGTTGTTTGCAGACCTTGGGTGAGAACGGGGTGGAGACGGTGTCTTCGGAGGCTTTGGCGAAGGCGGCGGGGGTGAAGTCGACGCAATTGCGGAAGGATTTGGCGTATTTCGGGCAATTTGGGACGCGGGGATTGGGGTATAATGTGGAGACCCTGGGGCGGACGATTGCGGATGTGTTGGGCAAGGAGCGCTTGCAGCCGGTTATATTGATCGGGGTGGGGAATCTGGGATCGGCTTTATTGCGATATGGGGGATTTCAGCGTGAGGGGTTTGAGATTGTGGCGGGGTTTGACGAGCATCCGGACACGGTGCGGAAGCGGGACTTGAGTGTGCCGGTGTATGACACGAGTGGATTAACGGAATTCATTGAGAAGAATCGGATCAAGATGGGGATTGTGGCGGTGCCGGGTCCGAACGGCCAGAGTGTGGCGAATGTTTTGGTGGAGTCGGGGGTGCAGGCGATATTGAATTTTTCGCCGGTGGTGTTGCAGGTGCCGGACCGGGTGACGGTGCACAACGTGGATTTGGCGGCGGAGCTGGAGAGTTTGAGTTACTTCATCCGGTGAGCGGCGGTTACGGGGCGGGTGGGTTTGATCTGGAGGCGACGCTGAACAGCGGGCAGGTCTTTCACTGGGAGGCGGTCGAGGGAGGGGAGGACGGGTTGACGCGCTGGGTGGGAGTGGTGGGTGATCGTGGGGTGTGGGTTTGTCAGGATCGTGCGGGTGAGGTGAGGATCAGTGACGGGGACGAGGGGGTGGTGCGGGAGTATTTGGGGTTAAACGATACGATGGAGGAAATCTTCGGTAGTTTTCCGAGAGGGGACCGGGTGTTGGAGGAGGCGGTGGCGTTTTGTCCGGGCTTGCGAATTATCCGGCAACCGGCCTGGGAGTGTTTGGCGACGTTTATTACATCGTCGTTGAAGCAGGTGGCGCACATTCGGGAGATTTCGTTGAAGTTGCGTCGGCGGTTTGGGGAGCGGGCGGGGACGTTTTTTGGGCGGGAGGTGTGGGCGTATCCGGAGCCGGGGGCGTTGGCGGCGGCTGGGGAGGCGTCGTTGCGGGCGTGTGGGATGGGGTATCGGGCGAAGGGCTTGCATCGGGCGGCATCGGCGATTGCGTCGGGCGAGGTGGATTTGGGGGCCTTGGGGATCCTGGGTGACGAGGATTTGCGGGAGCGGCTGTGCGAGTTTTACGGGGTGGGGGAGAAGATTGCGAATTGCGTGATGTTGTTCGGGTTTGGGCGTTTGGGGGCGTTTCCGATTGATGTGTGGATCGAGCGGATTTTGCGTGAGCATTACTGGCGCCGGATGCGTGGGCGGAAGGCGTCGCTGGCGCGGGTGCAATCGTTTGCGGAGGGGTATTTTGGGGCGAACCGGGGGTATGCGCAGCAGTATCTTTATCATTGGGGGCGGCATGGGGGAGACCGTGGAGAAGGGGTGGATGGAGCGGTAGGTTGAGGGCTGTGCAAGGCGGGGGTGATTATGCTATGTTCGGGCCGATGAGGGAGGCCACATTGGTTCCTTTGTTTTTCTTTGTAATCCGGGTCGAATGAATCGTCGTAAAGCCGTTATTCTTTCTGTCGTACTTTCGGTGGGTTTGCACCTGCTGTTGGCGGTGGTGGCGGTGTTGTTGGTGGGGTTTGGGAGCATGATTTCGTCCGAGCAGGCGCAGGCGAAGCCGGCATCGGAAGTGGTGATGTATTTTCCGCAGATTATGGTTGAGGCGCCGGTGGAGCCGGCGCCGGAGGAGGAAGCGGCGCGGCAGCAGTTTATTCGGACGAGCGAAGAGAACCGGACGGATGAGCGTCCGGAAGCGGCACCGTTTTATTCGGACAAGAGCACCTTGGCGCAATCGGAGATGGATGCGGATCCGGAGGCGAACAACAATCTGCCGAGTCGGGAGGGGATGGAGGATGTGCCGTTCCAGGAGTTGGCGGACCGTGAGTATGTGGACGGGGAGGCGTTGCGGGATCAGGCGGGGTCGGCGCCTTCGCAGCCGGCGATGGCGGTGCCGCCTTCGCCCTTGGCGCCGCCGATGGAATTGATTGATGTGGAGGATGCGGCGGAAGAGGCGCGTGAGGGTGAGGGGGAGGCGGATGAGTTACCGGCGTCGGTGCCGATGGAGGAGCGATCGTTCGCGGATGCGTTGGATATAATAGAGGCGGGATCGCCGCGGGAGGCGGATGCGATGCGGGACACGACGGGGCGGGTAGAGGAGGAGATGGAGGAGCGGGAGTCGGAGACGGAGGATGAATTGAAGAAATTGGAGAAGGAGGTGGTGCGGCAGGAGCCGATGGAGCCGACGCCGGCGCTGCCGCCGCAGACACCGGCGCCGGAGGTGATGCCGCTGCCGGGGGAGGCGGGATTTACGCCGCACACGCGGGCGACGGCGATGCGTGGGAGTTTGAGTAACACGGGCAAGAGCGCCTCGGTGTTAGCGGAGGAGACGCCGTTGGGGCGGTACAAGCAGGCGGTATCGGCGGCGATCGGGCGGTTGTGGCATCGGTATCGCCAGGACAACATGGATTTTGTGGTATTCGGGAGTTTAAAATTGGAGTTTAAGATTGATCCGAACGGGACGCCTCGGGAGTTGAAGGTGACGGACAATGATGCGAATGAGATCATGGCGAATTTTTCGATGCGTGCGGTGATGGATGCTGATATACCGCCGATGCCGGAGGAGATCATCGGGATTCTCGACGATGGAATGTTGGAAGTGACTTATGACGTTATCATTTATTGAAGGGGCGGCGTCCTGCATGGGGGGCTTGATGAGCGAAGTGGTTGGGGGGAGCGGACTGGCTGCCGGATCGGTGATGTTGGTGTGGGAGTTTTTGCGCTCGGGCGGGTTTTTCATGATTTTTATCGGGCTGTGTTCCCTGGTGGCGTTGGCGGTCGCGGTGCACCGGGCGATTTGTTTGCGGTGGAAGTATGTGATCTCGCCCGATTTGGAAGCGGAGTTGAAGCAACTGGACCGGCGGGTGCGGGACGGGGACACGGACCGGTTGGTGAATTTGGTGGCGGATGATGATTCGACCTTGGGGCGGATTGCGCGGACGGCGTTTGCGGAGGGGTATGAGGATCGGCAGGAGGCGACGACGGCGGTGGAGGCGAGTGCGCGGGAGGAGGTGGTGCATTTGCAGTTCGGGATGGCGATCCTGGAGGTGGTGATTACGATTGCGCCGTTATTGGGGTTATTGGGGACGGTTTCGGGGTTGGTGGGGGTGTTTGGCACCTTGGGGGATGATGCGGTGGATGGAACGGATCCGAAGCAGGTGGCGCGCGGGATTGCGGAGGCGTTGAACTCGACGATTGCGGGTCTGGCGGTGGCGATTCCGGCGGTGGTGGCGCACAGTTATTTTATGAAGAAGATCGAGCGGTTATCGGCGCGGCTGGAGGTGATCATGAGTGATGTGATCGGGGTTTTGTATCGTTCGCCGTCCGAGGAGGAAATGGCGAAGGCGATTTCGCGGCCGGGGCCGGGGGAGGTGGCGATGGGGGCGCCGGCACCGAAGGCTCGTGATGTATCGCCAAAGGGGGGGCAAGCGGAGGCGACGGGAACGTGACGCGCAGGAGGTGAGATGAAGTTTTACACCCGCAAGAAGGCGTCGCCGATTGTTCCGATCGTGTCGTTGATCGACATTCTCGCGATCCTGCTGATTTTTTTCATTGTAACGACGACGTTTAAGACGAAGAAGGCGTTGTTGAACATCGCGTTGCCTAAATCGTCGGAATTGGAAGCGGACGGGACGCCGATCACCCGGATGACGATATCGGTGACCGCGGAGGAGGAGGTGTATGTGGAAGACGAGCAGGTCGCGGTGGAAGATTTGGCGCGGGCGTTGATGGCGTTGAAGGAGGCGCGTCCGGAGACGAAGTTGGAGTTACGGGCGGACGAGAAGATACCGTTGGGTTTCTTGGTTCAGGTTTGGGATGCTTTAAACCAGTCGGGGTTCAAGATTCAGGAGGTGCCGGCGCGGATTCAATTGGGTGGCGAGGGATGATACGGGAGATTGTGATGTATGGTGACCCGGTCTTGCGTGAGAAGGGGGCACGGGTGTTGGAAGTGACTGATGAGATTCGGGAGCTTGTGGGGGACATGTTGGAGACGATGGTGGATGCGGAGGGGATCGGGTTGGCGGCGCCGCAGGTGGGGATTCCGATTCAGCTGGCGGTGGCGGATATTGGGGAGGCGATGGAGTCGGTGACGTATTTGCGGATTGACGGGGAGGAGCGTGATGTGGCGGAAGCGATGCCGTTGGTATTTTTGAATCCGGAGATTGAGTATGGTGTGGAGCGTGATGTGATGGAGGAGGGGTGTTTGAGTATTCCGGATGTTCGGGCGGAGGTGAGGCGGCCCGCGGCTTTGAAGATGAAGATGGATACCTTGGAGGGGAAGCGGGTGGAATTGGAGACGGACGGGTTGCTGGCGCGGGTGATTCAGCATGAGACGGATCATTTGTTTGGGGTGTTGTTTGTGGACCGGGTGAGTGCGGCGAAGAAATTGGGATTACGGCGGGTGTTGCGGGATTTGGCGGGCGAGAGTTGAGAGGCGTGGTGGGGCGGGTGGGAGGGGGAGGGGTGTGTTTTTCATTCTTGACGGGCAAAGCTGGTTCGGGCTCCAA
Source organism: Verrucomicrobiota bacterium (assembly GCA_039028175.1). Lineage (GTDB taxonomy): Bacteria > Verrucomicrobiota > Verrucomicrobiia > Verrucomicrobiales > DEV007 > JBCDBW01. Next base: position 8,479 of record JBCCIR010000027.1, on the reverse strand, counting down.
TAATTAAGAATTCTTAAAAATTGGGAATTATTGACAACTAAGGCTCTTTTCGGTTATTTTTTCGTTTGTCCTCATTGGGGGAGACGGGGCGTCGCGATGGGCGCGGACCGGCCTGGGGGCAAGCTGACTTTGTAGATCATGTCATTTTCATTTCGAAACCTCTTCAAGAAGGAGGGGGAGGAAGGGTACGACCCGGAGGGGATGGGTGGTGGCCGGGCGGCTGGTGCGGGACCGGATTTATCGTCGGTTGATTTGTCTCAGGGTGCGGGGACGCCGGAAGGAGTGCCGTCGTCGGGGGATTTGCCACCGCAGGGGGGTGTGGGTGTTGGTGGGGCGATGACGCCGCCGCCGGTGGCGGGAGTGGAGGCGAGTCCATTTTCTGAGACGGGGGTGCCGGTGGCGCCGCCATCGAGTATTGGTGAGGGCGGGGCGCCTGTGGCATCGGGAGGGGACGCGGGGGCGCCTCCGTTTGGTTCGGTGTTTACGCCGCCGGAGAATGCGGAGGGAGGTGCGGCGGGGGCCGGTGGTGAGGCGGGTGGGGACGGTGGGAATGTTGGGGACGGCGATCGTGTTTCTGTTAGTGAGGGAGGTGGTGACGGTGGTGAAAGTGTGGCTGCGCCGTCGCCCTTTACGACGGTGAAGCCGGAGCAAGGGAAGCCATTTTCTGAGCATCCTTTTTATGTGAATCCGCCGGTGCATGATCCTTTGAAGGGCGAGATACCGGGATTTCAGCCGATTCCGACGGAAGGAGCGTCTTGGGCGGCGGAAGGCGCGGATGAGGCGGCGGGCCCGATGCCTGCTGCGCCGCCGCCAGACAGTGCCTTTACTTCGGCTGGGGGCGCGCCGTCTTCCGAGCCGGCGGAGATGCCGTCGTTGCCGGGTCCGCCGCCGATGGATGCCGGGATGGGCGACGCGGTTGTGGGTGAGGCGGATGCGTCGTTGCCGGGGAGTGGGCTTGCTGCGGGGGAATCTCCGTTTGCGCGGGAGGAAGGGGTGGCGGGGTCTGCCGGGGGAGGGGATGAGCCGCCGCCATTGGGGGGATCGATACCCGGGGAAGTGTCGGCACCGGCTGATGGCGCGGGTATTCCGGCGTTTCCGGGAGAGCCACCTGCGGCGAACGGCGGGGGGGCAATGGGGGTGGATGTTTTTGATTCATTGGCGGATTCGTTGGATGACGAAGGTTTGGCGGAGGGGCTTGACGAATTAGCGTCGCCTTTGGATGGCGGGGGTGGAGGGGTGGTGTCGGACGTTGCGGCTGATATGGGTGCGGTGGTGGAAGAAGGGCACGCGCCGTCGCCGGAGGCGGCGAGCAAGGGGGACGTGATTGAATTGCCGTTGCGATCGATTTTGGCGGGAATTTCTCCGGAGAAATTGGGATTTGATGCGACGCAAGTGCCGCCGACGATTGTGACGCGGCTACCGTTCAACATGGTGAAGCCGCAGTTGGCGACGGGGCGGGTGACGTTGTTGCTTGAGGTGATTCGTGACGGGTGTGACGGCGCGTATCAGCCGGCATTTGCGAAGGGTGATTTATCGCACCGGGTGGCCTTGCCGGTTGCGGAAGTGATGCGGCATATGCCGCCCGGGGGTAAGGCGGCTGCTTCGGGGGAGCCGGCCGTTCCGGGGGCGGTGGTGGAAGCGGCGGGTGAGCCTGTGGTGGGGGATGGGGCGGCGGTAGAGGAGGTGGAAATGCCGGAGGCATCGGGGGGTGATGTTGATTTTGAAGGAGCGGCGGGAGCTTTGGAGACGCCGTTTTCTCAGGTGGCGACGGAAGATGCGGCGGCGATGTCGGAAGTTTCGGTGGGGGCGGAGCCGGTTCCGGAGGTGGTGGATGCGGAGGCTGCGGAGGAGGCGGCTGAGGCGGAGGCGTTGTTGGAAGCGGCGGATGGGTGGCCGGCGGCGGAGCCTGGAGAGGAAGATGTGGAAGGGGTGGGGGCGGGCGATGCGGTTGAGGGGGGAGCGGCGGGTAATGGGGCGAGTGTGGAGGAGGCGGCGGAGCCTGGCTTTATGGATCCTTTTGGCGGCATGTCTTCATCGATGAGTGTTGATGAGGAGCCACAGCCGCTGGAATCGCTGGAAGCGGCGCCATTCGACGAGTCGGCGGGGACGCCGGCGGCGGCGAGTACGGACGGGCTTTCCAGCCAAGAAATCGAAAAAGAGATGGATACTGAATCGAATGATTTACCGGTGGAAACCTATTTGCCGACCACGCGGCCGATGATGGGTGAAACGATTGTAGCGGGGCAGGCGGCGCCTGGAGAAGCGGCGGCGCCGGTAGTGCCGGGTGGAGGAGGGGCGGGTGGGGCGGCGCCGTTGACCGGGGGCGGGCAGAGTGGTGCTGATTTTTCCTGGGGCGACGAGGAGTCCAACGAGTTGTTGGAGTTACGGGCGGCGTTGATGACGGATGAGGTATTGACGAGTCAGCGCGTGGCGGAACTGGCGAGTAATCTTCCGGGGATTGGGGCCTGTTTAATTTTGTCCGGGGAGGGCGAGGTGATGGGGGGCAATTTTCCATCGAGTGTGGACACGGAGGGCTTTGCGCAGATGGCGCCGCAGCTTTACGCGAACATGCGGGACATGAGCACGGGATTGGGGGTAGGCAATGCGGAGACGTTCACGGTGCACACGGACCGTGGGATGGTTAGTTTTTTCATTGGAGAGAACCGGTGTCTGAGTGTGTTACATTCGAGTCGCCGGATGGTGCCTGGAGTGCGTGAGCGGTTGTTTTTGATCGCGCGCGAGCTCGGGAAGTTACACATCTAGCACCCGCGTGCGATCGCGAACGAACTGGAATGGCCCTCATCAATCACGCGAAGAAGGAAGTTGTCTTCAAGGTGGTGTATTGTGGGCCGGGTTTGGGGGGTAAGACGACGAATTTGGAATACATTCATTCGCGGATAAAAGGGGAGCAGCGGGGTGATTTGGTTTCGTTATCGACGTCGACGGACCGGACGATGTTTTTTGATTTTTTACCGGTGAATGCGCCGTTGGCGAACGGGTATCAGAGCAAGTTTCAGCTCTACACGGTACCTGGGCAGGTGATGTATAACGCGACGCGTCAGTTGGTATTGAAGGGGGTGGACGGGTTGGTATTTGTGGCGGATTCGATGCCGGACCGATTGGAGGAGAATGTGCGGGCGTTTCGGACGATGGAGGAGAACGTGGAGCGGAACCAGGGGTCGTTGGCGAGCATTCCTTTGGTGTTGCAATACAACAAGCGGGATTTGCCCGGGGCGGTGGCGGTGGAGCGATTGGAGGCGAGTTTGAATGCGGGGAGTCGGCGTCTGCCGGCGTATGAGGCGGTGGCATCGGAGGGATACCAGGTGTTTGCGGTTTTGAATGCGGTATCGCAGATGATACTGCAGCGTTTTTACAAAGTGACGGGGATGGCGGCAGCGGGCGCCCCGGCGGGCGAGGGGCAGGGGGCGACGGGAGTGCGGGCGGCGGCAGCGGGGAGCACGTCGTCATCGGTGGCGGCGGCGAAGGGCTTAGCGCGATAGGGAAGACAGGATTTGATGATGTTTAGCGACAGCAGTGATGGGAAAGATAGGGAGGCCGGGGGAGCGGGGCTGCCGTTGCGTGATGATTTTGGGATGAGCAGTCTGGAGTTATCGGCGGAGGTTTATGAGGGGCTCTCGGTCTTGCTGGAGCGTTATCGTTCGCACGTGGAGCTGGATGTTGTTGCTTTGTTAGATGAGAACGGAATGCCGGTGGCGACGAGTGGGGGGGATGATATGCCTCCGGGGCAGTTGGATGCGATGGGGGCATTGGCGACGGGGGCGTTTGGATCGATGCAGGCGTTGGCGGAGCGTTTGGGGGAAGAGGAGTTCAGCGGGTGTTTTCATCATGGGAAGGAGCGGCATTTTCATTTGTGTCCGGTGCCGGGTGGATTGTTGTTGGTGAGTGTTTTTGGGAACCGGGTGCCATCGGGGTTGGTGAGCGTGTATTCGGGGCGGATTGCGGAGGCGATTGGGGGGCAGATGGCGGCGCCGGTTCGAGAGGGTCAGATGGAGCAGGTGATGTCCGGGGGTGGCGGGGAAGCGAGAGGGGAAGCGAGAGGGGAACGGGACGCGCGGGCTGAGATTGAGCCGGCGGGGGTATTGGAGAGTGATGTGACGATGGAGCCGGAGCCGGCGAGTGAAACACTGGTGCAGGAGGAAGTGGTTGAGGTGGTGGAGGTGGTCGGCGAGGTGGCGGAGGTGGCCGAGGTGGAAGTGGGTGGTGGTGAGGGTGGGGACGTGGGAGATAACCTGTCCTTTTTGCAGGAGCAGTTGCGGGAGGTAGCGCAGGCGCGGGGGGCGGAGGAAGCGTTGCCATTTTTGCAGGATTTGGAGCCGGTGGGGGAAGCGGAGGAGCGCGTGGGGGTGGAAGAGGTGGAGGAAAAGGAGGATTCGGTTTTTTCGATGGCGCCGCCTCCGTTGGAGCCGGCGATGCCGGAGTCAACGGAGATGCCACCGGAGGCGCCGGTGGAGGCGGAGGAAGCGTTGTTTACGCCGACGGAACCCGAGGCACCGGGCGCGGGTCCGGTATCTCCGGGGCGGGCGATGGGTGAGCCGCCGTTGTTTGGGCAGGAATCGGGTGTGAGACCGTCGTCGTCGCCGTTTTCGATTGATCCCCATCCGGAGCCGCCGGCGGAGCGTGAGCGGGCGGCGCCGGTGGAGCCGCCGCCGGGGTTTGCTCCTGCGGAGTCGGTTTATCAGTCGCCTCGGCCGCGGCCTGAGCCTCCGGGTTCGGGAGCGTTTGTGGGGGCGAATGATCCTCCGGACCATGCGTTGGGGCCGCGTCCTACCTTTGGGGCGGTGGCGCCGAGGGATGATGCGGGGACGGGGGGTGAGTTGGGGGGAGGGGGAGGAGATGGTTTGGTATTACCGCCGCCGCCGCGGGAGGCGCCCGAGGGGGAGGGGCAACAAGCGCCGCCGGCCTTCAAGAGTCCATTTACGGTGGATGATGGGGTCGAGGGGGGTGAGGGCGGGGGATCTTAAGCGATTGAGTGATGGTGGATTGGGCGTGCAGGGACTGGAGAAAACCCTTGCCAGAGCGGGGGGCGAGGGCCGATATTGGCCGATGGGTTGCGGCGAGACCGTTCGCGCGCACCGCCGGGAATTTTCATGATTGATCTCATTGTCAGGGGAGGGCCATTGATGTGGTTGTTGCTGGGGTGCAGTGTTTTGGCCCTGGCGATTGCGGTGGAGCGATATTTGTTTTTTCATCGGGCGCGGGTGGACGTGGGGGATTTGCTGCAGGGTTTGTCGAATTTGATTCGGAAGAAGAATTATGCGGAGGCCTTGTATGAGTGTAAGGGGGCGCCTGGGCCGGTGGCGCGGGTGATTCGGGTGGCGATTGAGCGGCATGAGGCGCCGCGGAGTGAATTGAAGGAGATCGTGCAGGAGCAGGGGCAGTTGGAGGTGCCGCGATTGGAGCGGTATTTGGCGGTGTTATTGACGATTGCGTATGTGGCGCCGTTGATTGGGTTATTGGGGACGACTTTGGGATTGGTGCAGACGTTTATTGCGATGAATGCGGCGAGTGGATTTGCGACGCCGATCGAGTTATCGAAGGGGGTGTATCAGAGTTTGATTACGTCGGCGGCGGGATTGGTGGTGGCGATTCCGGCTTTTATTTTGTATTCTTATTTAGCGACGAGTGCGCGGAGTTTGATGCACGACATGGAGCGTGGAGGGATTGAGATTGTGAATATCCTGGTCGATGCCCGCAAGGATTCGGGGGACATCATTGGGTTTGAGGCGGAGTCGTCGTCTGGCGGGGTGGAAGAGGCGGGGTCTTGACGGGGGTTTTTCGCAGCGGGCGCTGCGGCGAGTGATTTTGAAGCGATGAAACTCGAGAGCACGTTAAGGACGCATCCGGTCGTATTGCATACGGCACCGATTTTGGACGTGGTGTTGTTGTTGCTGATATTCTTTTTGCTGGGGTCGCGGTTCGTGGTGCAGTCGGGAATTTCGGTGGAATTACCGACCTCCAATTCGGCATTGCCGTCGGTGGGTGTGGCGCATGTGATCACGGTGACGGGGGGTGCGGCGCCGCAGATTTATTTGAATGAGGATCCGGTATTATTGCAGAACCTGGGGGAGGCGTTGGAGAATCAATCGGACCGTGTGGGTCAGGTGATTATGAGGATTGACCGGTCGGCGCCGCATGGATTGGTGATGGAGATCAGCAACGTGGTGATTGGTCAGGATTATGAACTTTATGAGGCGACGACGCCGGCGCAGCGGAATTAACCGTTGGCGTGGCAGCTGTTGTGGTGTGACTATTTTGAGATGGCGAGTGACGAGACAGGGGTGATAGCGGCGGGGTCTGGGGAGGTGGGTTCCCGCGGGCTGTTGACCTTTGACTGGAGCCGGCACCGGGTGACGCACTGGCGATTGGGGGTGTTTATATTGTTGTCGTTGGGGATACACGGGATTGCGTTTTATTTGTTCCAGGTGGTTTATCCGCAGCCGGAGCGATTCAGTCCGGTTCCGGCGCGGGTAACGATGTTGATGTCGGACGACCCGGCGGTGCGGGGAGTATTGCGAGGGGTGGAGGATCGGGTGATTTATTTTGATGCGGGGACGCGGGAGACGGCTCTTGGTGGTTCGTTGGAGGGGTTATCGTTAAAATATGAGCCTTCGTATTTGGGATACCGTCCCAAGATTCGCAAGCCGCTATTGGGTGGGAGCGAGGGTGAGGGGCTGGGGATGATACCTTTGGAGTTGCCTGAGGCATTGCGTGGGGGAGGGGATGCCGCCGGGGCGGCGGAAGCGGCGGAAGTGGAAGGGGGGGAAGGACAATGATCCGGGTGGCGCTTCCTGATATTATCGTCGTTTATTTGGTGGCGATTCTGGCGGTGTTATTTGTTTTGTGGTTGGGAGCGGACATTATGCGGAAGCGGCGGGAGAAGCGGGCACGGCGGTTCCAGGTGGGGTGCACGATTTGCGGGATGAAGTATGAGGATCGCAGCGCGGATCCTCTTCCGCGGTGTCCGGTGTGCCGGAGCGTGAACGAGCGGACGAAGATTCGGGAGATATAATACGGGGAAGGGGTATTTTTTCGAAAGGAGGGCTTGAGAACCCCTGAGGAGCGCTGATAATCCGTGTGGCAACAGGAAGAGAATGAGCAGTCTTATGTCTGAACGCAGAGTGGTGGTAACGGGGATCGGAGTTGTGAGCCCATTGGGCAACGATCTGGAGACCTCTTGGGGTAGTATGCTGGAGGGGAAGAGCGGGATCCGGCGGATTGAGTCGATCGACACGAGTGCTTATGACTGCAAGATCGGCGGTGAGGTGGTGGATTTTGATCCCAAGCCGTATTTTCAGAATCCGAAGGACAGTCGGCGGACGGACCGGTATACGCAGCTGGCGATGGCGGCATCGAAGATGGCGCATGCGGATTCGGGGGTGGATTTTGAGAAGGTGGACCGGACGCGTTTCGGGGTGATGGTGGGGAGTGGGATCGGGGGTTTACGGACCTTGGAGGTGCAGCATACGACTTTGTTGCAGCGCAGTGCGGAGCGGGTATCGCCGTTTACGATTCCGATGATGATTGCGAACATTGCGAGTGGGATGGTGGCGATGGAGTATGGGTTGGAGGGGCCGAACATGAGTATTGTGACGGCGTGTGCGACGGCGAATCACAATATTGGGGAGGCGTGGCGGATGATTAAGTTTGGTGATGCGGACGGGTTTATAGCAGGGGGAGCGGAGGCGACGATTGCGGCGATGGGGTTGGCGGGGTTTGGGAACATGAGGGCGTTGAGTTTGCGCAATGACGAACCGGAGCGGGCGTCGCGTCCGTTTGACACGGGGCGGGACGGGTTTGTGATGGGAGAGGGTGCGGGGGTGATGGTTATCGAGGAGCTGGAACATGCGAAGAAGCGCGGGGCGGAGATTTATTGTGAATTGGCGGGATATGGGGTGTCGGCGGATGCCTATCATTTGACGGCGCCTCATCCGGAGGGCGAGGGGGCGAGCCGGTGTATGGATATGGCTTTGAAGCATGCGGAGTTGAATCCGGAGGATGTGCAGTATGTGAACGCGCACGGGACCTCGACGCCGATGGGGGATATTTGCGAGACGAAGGCGATCAAGCGGAGTTTTGGTGACTATGCCAAGAACGGGTTGTTGGTGAGTTCGACGAAGTCGATGACGGGGCATTTGCTGGGGGCGGCGGGGGGCGTGGAATTGTCGGCGTGTATTATGGCGATTCGTGACGGGAAGGTGGCGCCGACGATCAACCTGGAGGATCAGGATCCGGAGTGTGATTTGGATTATGTGGCGAACGAGGCGCGGGAGGCGACGGTGGATGCGGCGATCAGCAATTCCTTTGGGTTTGGTGGGCACAATGCGGCGATCGTGGTGAGTCGATTTAAGGAGTAAGTTTGTGAAGGCGGGAACGATTTTTTTGGTGTGTGTGGGGGCGGCGTTGGCTTTGGTGGAGGCGGTGGTGCCGCGGGAATGTGTGGGGGGAAGTTGTGAGGTGG
>JBCCIR010000026.1:0-44828 GCA_039028175.1 Verrucomicrobiota bacterium | reverse complement strand
GGGGGCCCGGGGGGCGGGCTTGGCGCCGAGCGGGCATGCGATTCAGGCGAGGATATACGCGGAAGACCCGAACAAGGATTTTCAACCCAGCAGCGGGTTGGTGACGCATTTTGCGGGGCCGCGGGACATGCGTTGTGATACGTGGATTGAGTCGGGCGTGGAGGTGCCGAGTTTTTATGACCCGATGGTGGCGAAGGTGATTGCGCATTGTCCGACGCGTGGGGAAGCGATCGCGTCGTTGAAGGCTGGGCTCGAGGAATTTGCCTGTTATGGGATCGAGACGAATCTGGCGTATCTGGGGGCGATTCTGGAGGCGGAGGCGTTCGTGAACGGCAGGGTGACGACGCAGTATTTGAACGGGTTCGAGCATGTGGCGCAGACGATCGATGTTTTGAGTCCGGGATTGGAAGCGACGGTGCAGGATTATCCGGGACGGATCGGAATGTGGGATGTGGGAGTGCCGCCATCGGGGCCGTTTGACGCGTTGAGTTTTCGATTGGGGAACCGGGTTTTGGGGAATGACGAGAAGGCGGCGGGCATTGAAATGTCCGTGCGTGGCGCGAAGTTGCGTTTCAATGCGGGGACGACCATTTGTTTGACGGGTGCGGACATGGGGGCGGTTTTGGATGGCGAAGCGGTGGCGATGTTTGAGCCGATCCGAGTGGCGGCGGGGCAGGTATTAAAGCTGGGTGATATTGTGGGGGCCGGACAGCGCGGGTATTTGTTAGTGAGCGGGGGGATTGACGTTCCGGAGTATCTTGGAAGCCGTGCGACCTTTCGCCTGGGTCGTTTTGGGGGGCATGGGGGGCGTGCGCTCAAGGCGGGGGATGTTTTACACGTGAACGGTGTCGGGGGGGACGCGACGGGGGCGGGGTTCGATTTGGAGGGGCGGCCGGAATTGACACGGGATTGGGAGTTGCGGGTCGTGTATGGCCCGCATGGGGCGCCGGAGTTTTTCACGGAGGCGGACATTGAAATGTTTTTTGGGGCGAGTTGGGAAGTGCATTACAACTCGGACCGGACGGGAGTGCGTTTGATCGGGCCGAAGCCGGAGTGGGCGCGACGGGATGGTGGGGAAGCGGGATTGCATCCGTCGAACATTCACGACAATGCGTATTGTGTGGGGTCGGTGGATTTTACGGGGGACATGCCGATTTTGCTGGGGCCGGACGGGCCGAGTCTTGGGGGGTTTGTTTGTCCGGCGGTGGTGGCGCGGGCGGATTTGTGGAAGCTGGGGCAGTTGAAGCCCGGGGATGGGGTGCGCTTTGTATCGATATCCAACGAAGATGCGGAAGTGATGTTGGAGGCGCAGGAGCGGGCGGTGGCGACATTGGGGGCGGGCGGTGTGGGAGCAGCGGTCGAGTCCAAGCGCACGCCTCCGATTCTTGATTCGATTCCGGAGCGGGACGGGTTACCGGAAGTGTGTTTTCGGCAAAGCGGGGACGGGGTGATCCTGGTGGAGTTTGGGGATATGGTTTTGGACCTGGATTTGCGGTTTCGGGTGCAGGCGCTACACGACCGGTTGGAAGGAGAGCCGTTTGAGGGGATGTTGGAGTTGGTGCCGGGGATTCGTTCGTTGCAGATACAATTTGATCCGACGCGGATTCACGGGAAGGAAGTGTTGAAGCTCATCGAGGAGGTGGAAGCGGGGCTACCGCCTGTGGAGGAGATGGCATTTGCGAGCCGAGTGGTGCATATGCCGCTGAGCTGGGATGATCCGGCGACGCAAGAGGCAATCGAGAAGTACATGCAGATTGTGCGGGCGGACGCTCCGTGGTGTCCGAGCAACATCGAGTTTATCCGGCGGATCAACGGATTGGAATCGGTTGAGGACGTGCGTCGAATCGTGTATGAGGCGAGTTATTTTGTAATGGGTTTGGGGGATGTTTATCTTGGCGCACCGGTGGCGACGCCTTTGGATCCGCGGCATCGATTGGTGACGACGAAGTATAATCCGGCGCGAACGTGGACGCCTGAGAATGCGGTGGGGATTGGCGGTGCTTATCTTTGTATTTATGGGATGGAAGGGCCGGGGGGGTATCAGTTTGTCGGGCGAACCTTACCGGTTTGGAATCGATTTCGGGAGACGGGGCATTTTGAGGCGGGGAAGCCGTGGTTGCTGCGGTTTTTCGATCAGGTACGGTGGTTTCCGGTGGAGGCGGAAGAATTGCTGGAGATGCGGCGTGATTTTTTAACGGGGCATTATGATATCGAGGTGGAAGAGACCGTATTTCGACCGGTGGAGTATCATGGTTTCCTTGAGGCGCATGCGGAGAGCATCGCGGTCTTTCGGGAGCGCCAGCGGGAAGCGTTTTCGGAAGAGCGGGAGCGGTGGGAAGCGAGCGGGGCGATGAGTTTTGAGGTCGAGGAGGTGGAAATGCCGCCCGAGGATGAAGCGGTGGAGGTGCCTACGGGATGTGAAGCGGTAACTTCGCCGGTGGCGGGGAGTTTGTGGAAAGTGGAGGTTAAGGAGGGGGATGTGGTGTCCGAAGATGAACTGGTTTTGGCAGTGGAGAGTATGAAGATGGAGATTGCGGTGATGTCGCCGGAGGCGGGGCGAGTGCGTGAGGTGTTGGTGGGAGAGGGAGAGAGTGTGAGCGCGGGACAGGTGTTAGTAATTGTGGAGGTGGACGAGACGTGAGTGTGGAATTGCCGGGATTGGAATTGGAATCGCTGCGGGCGGCTTATGCATCGGGCGAATGGACACCGACGCGGTTGGTGGAAGCTTTGGACGAGGTGATTAGCGCGGCGGAACCGACGCGGATATGGATAAGCCGGGTTTCGCGGGAGCGAATGCTGGAGTATGCCCGGGAGGTGGAGGCGCGGGGATGGGAGGGGCAGCCTTTGTATGGGGTTCCGTTTGCGATCAAGGACAACATTGATTTGGCGGGAATGCCGACGACCGCGGCGTGTCCAGAGTTTGCTTACGAACCCGGGGAATCGGCGTTTGTGGTGCGGCGCCTGATGGAAGCGGGGGCGATTCCCTTGGGGAAGACGAATCTGGATCAGTTTGCGACGGGCTTGGTGGGGGTGCGGTCGCCGTATGGATTTCCGGCCAATGCGATTGACGAAAAGTATATTCCGGGAGGATCGAGTTCGGGATCGGCGGTGGCGGTGGCGCGGGGGTTTGCGAGTTTTGCCTTGGGGACTGACACGGCGGGATCGGGGCGGGTGCCGGCGGCATTTAACGGCCTGGTGGGATTGAAGCCGACTCGGGGGCTATTGAGTTGTCGTGGAGTCGTGCCGGCCTGTCGGACATTGGATTGTGTGTCGGTGTTCTCGTTGAGTGCGGGTGATGCGGGGGCGGTATTGGACGTTGCGGCGACATTTGACAGGGCCGATGCGTATGCTCGGGCTGATCCGGGGTTGGTGGAGGCGGCTCCATTGGGGGAGACGTTTACCTTCGGCGTGCCTCGGGAGGATCAGTTGGAGTTCTTCGGGAATGGTTCGGCGCGGGGGTGCTTTGCGGAGGGTGTGGCGCGAATGGAGTCGTTGGGAGGGAAGCGTGTGGAGATTGGTTTTGGGCCATTTTTGGAGGCGGCGCGGCTTTTGTATGAAGGGCCTTGGGTTGCGGAGCGGTATGCGGCGATCGAAGATATTTTGAATGAGAAGCCAGAGATATTGCATTCCGTGACGCGGGGGATCATCGAGGGAGGCGGTGATGCGCGTGCGGTGGATGCATTTCGGGCGGCATATCGTTTGCAGGAGTTGAAGCGGGTGGCGGACGAGGTTTGGGAAGCAGTGGACTTTGTGATGACCCCGACGACGGGGACGGTTTACACCGTAGCGGAGGTGGAGGCGGAGTCGGTGAAGTTGAATTCTAATTTGGGCTATTACACCAACTTTATGAACTTATTGGATTACAGCGCGTTGGCCTGTCCGGCTGGGGTGATGGAATCGGGGATGCCATTTGGGGCGACGTTATTTGCGCCAGCTTTTCATGACGGGCGGTTGTTGGATATGGCGGCGCGATTTGGAGGGGAAAAAGAGGTGGCGGCGGTTCCCAACGAGGGGTGGACGAAGGTGGTGGTTTGCGGGGCGCACATGCGCGGGTTGCCATTGAACGGGCAGCTGATGGAGCGTGGCGGACGGTTTGTGGCGGCTACTCGCACGTTGCCAATTTATCGGCTTTTTGCTTTGCCGGCATCGGGGGAGCTGCCGCCTCGGCCGGGGCTTATCCGGGAAGACGGTGGGGGGGCGGCTGTTGCCGTGGAGGTGTGGGTGTTACCGACGGCGTGCTTCGGTGATTTTGTGGCGCAGATTCCGGCGCCGCTTGGAATCGGGAAAGTGGAACTGGAGGGTGGCGAAGTGGCGCCGGGCTTTCTTTGCGAGGGTTATGCGGTGGAAGGTGCGGAAGAGATTACCTCCTTGGGAGATTGGCGGAGTTTTGTCGAAGGGAGCCAAGCTCGGGGCGCTATTCCAAGATGTAATCGGGATTGATCTTGGTGGGGATGGGGGCGTTGGTGTCGGCTTGCCAGGCGTCGATTTCGGCCCGGAGTTGGGCGGCGAGTTCGGGCATGGTGTCGGCGAGGTTATTGGATTCAGCGGGGTCCTTATCCAGGTCGTAGAGGGCGATGGAATTGTCTTCGAGGAACTCGACGAGTTTGTATTTTCCTTTGCGGAGCGTCGTGGAGGGGAAACCGCGCCAGCTGTAGGTTTTTCCTCCGGGGACTTCGAACTCGAGGCCGATCCCCTGGAGGTAGAGGGGGTAGTGCCAGAAGATGGAGCGTTCGGGAATGGTGTCGCCGGTGAAGAGCGGGGAGATATCGGTACCGTCGGCGGGTTGATCGGCGGGGAGGCCGGTGTGGGCGAGGGCGGCGAAGGTGGGGAGGAAGTCGACACTGGTGACGGGGGTGTCGCAGGTGGAACCGGCTTCGATGGTACCGGTCCAGCGGGCGCAGGTGGGAACGCGGGTGCCGGCTTCGAAGAGGGAACCTTTCTGGCCGCGGAGGGGCGGAAGGTGGGAGACATTGGGGAGGCCACCGTTGTCGCTGGAGAAGATGATGAGGGTGTCTTCGGAGAGGCCGAGTTCGTCGATTTTGGCGACGACGCGGCCGACGGAGGTGTCGACGGCTTCGATCATACCGGCGAGGACGGGATCGCGGCCCGGGGCTTTCTTTTTGCCTAGCGCCTGCAGTTTCTTTTCGTATTTGGCGACCACTTCTGCGCGGGCGCGGTGAGGGGTGTGAACGTCCCAGTGGGTGAGATACAAGAAGAAGGGGGTGCCTTTGTTTTCGTCGATGAAGCGGAGGGCGCGGTCGGTGAGTTGTTCGGCGACATCGACGTCGCCGTAGTGGCTACCGGACGCTTTGTCTTTGATGCCGTTTGAGGAGGAGACGTCGAAGCCTTGGGTGTCACCGCCGAGGTGCCATTTGCCGATGCGGGCGGTGGTGTATCCGGCGGGTTTGAGGACTTCGGGGATGCAGACGAACGCGGGGTCGAGATCGTTCGTGATGTTAAATTGGGCGGCGGCTTTTTTCTCGAGTCTTTTGTCTTCGCGATCCCGAGCGGGGACGAGGAGGCGCATGTATTCGGGATTGCCTTTGGACGCGCCTCCGGGGGTGTAGATTTGGTGGCGCGGGGTGTAGGTGCCGGTCATGAGGCAGGCGCGGGTGGGCGCGCAGTTGGGGCCACCGGAGTAGGCGGCGGTGAAGGTCATGCCGTCGGCGGCGAGTTTGTCGAGGTGCGGGGTTTCGTAAAAATCGGCGCCGGTAAAGCCGGTGTCCTGCCAGCCGAGGTCGTCGGCGAGGATTAAGATGATATTGGGCTTTTGATTGGCGGCTGGAGCGGGGGTCGAGCAGAAGATCGCCAGGACTGCGATGGAGAGGAGGGGGCGGGTGTTCATGTAATTATTCCGGGGAAGCGAGGCAGAGGAGTTGGCCGTTTTGGAGGGCGAGGTAGAGTTTGTTATCGGCGGCGGCGAGGCCGTCGAAGATGGTGGGAGCGGGGAGGTCAATTTGGGCGCGTTTGGTGCCGTCCGTGGCGGAGGCCGCGTAGAGGATGCCGCCGGATTTTCCGGTCCAGGCGTCGAGTGCTTTTTTGGCGTCTTCGAGATTGAGAGCTTCTTCGCCTTCGTTGGCGACAGCGGTGAAGTAGTCAGGGGGGCCGGCGATGAAGACCGTGTCATCGGCGACGGCCAGAGAGGTGGCGAGGAGGGGGACGTGGGCGGTCCAGCGGTATTCGACTTCGGGCTTTTTGGGTTCGGTGGTTTTGTTGCCTTTCCGGTCGATGACCTCTTCGGTGCCTTTGGGGACGGTGCGGTCGTGGGCGAAGAGGTGGTATTTCTCGCCGCCGCGCCATTGGCCGGTATTACCGCCGTGGATTTCGTCGCGACCGAAGCCGTAGATTTCTTTATCGTTGTAGGAGAGGATGCGTCCGGAGGCGACTTCGTTGCCGGCTTTCCACCAGCCGCTCCAGTGCGAGGTGAACGTGTCGTTCACGAGCCAGTAGGCGCGGTGCCACCAGGTATCGTCGAGGAAACCGAGGGGAGAGAAGAGGTGGACGCCGGTAGCGGATTCGTCGCCGGAAGCGAAGTCGAGCTTGGCTTGGCGCATGTAGACGTCGGCGCCATCGGCGAGGAGGATATCGGAAAGGAGGCCTTCGACATCGCGTCGTTCGATTTTGTCTTCGCCGGCATCGGGTTGGGCGCCGGTTTCGGGGTCGGGGCTGTAGACTGTGGAAGCGACGACTTGTTTTCCGGTGGCGGGGTCGAGTTGGTGGAGGTGGATTCCGCCGCCCATGTAGGAGGAGCGTCCGGCGGAGCACATGAGGGTATCGTTTTGGATGAGGACGGCGCCGTGGACGGGCCATTCAGATTCGAGCTGGCCGCGAATGGAGATGAGGCGGTCATCGGGTGCGGCGCGGAAGCGCCAGGCGAGTTCGCCATCGGCGGCGCGGAGGGAGTAGACCCATCCGTCGGCGGAGCCGAAGTAGACGCCGCCGTTGTGGAGAGTGGGCGGGGAATCGATGCGGGCGCCGGCGGTGAATTGCCAGAGGGGTTCGCCGGTTTTGCTGTCGAGGGCGTGGAGGGTGTGTTGGTCGATGGCGGAGACGAAGGCAATGCCATCGGCGACGGTGACTCCGGAGAGGGGGGCGGGGAGTTGGGCGGACCAGGATTCGGTGAGGTTTTCGCCGATGTTGGTCGGGGAGATGCCGCTGCGGGAGGGGGATGCGCGGAAGGTGGGCCAGGAAGTTTGATCCTCGTTGCTCGATGCTGGTTGCTCGATCTTGCCGAAGGCGGGGCCCTTTTCGAGGGGGTGGGAGACTTGGTCGATTTGGGGTTTGTTTTGTTGGCGGCGGGAGGCGAAGGCGTAGATGCCGCTGAGTTTGGTTTTCATGTTGCAGGCGCAGGAGTCCGGCGGGACGTAGAGGAGGCCGTTGGCGGGCATGACGCCGAGTTGGCAGGTGCCGCGAATCCAGTCGTTGTCGCGAACATCGCCGGTGGCGGTATTGATCATTTGGACGCCCATTTCGCCGGCCATAATGGTGTCGCCGGTGGCGATGCCGCGGTAGCAGCGGGGGTGCATGTATCCTTTCGGAGTTTCGATCTGGTGTTTTACTTCGCCGGTGAGGGGGTCGATGCCGGCGCGGCCGCCCTTGGCGCGCATCCAGACGAGATCGTTGACGAGGATGACATCGGCGGGGGCGTTGTATTCGTTCGTGCTGTCACCGGTCCACAGGAGTTCGCCATCGCCGGCGTTGTAGGCGTGGACTTTTTTGAAGTCGGCGACGTAGATGACGGTATCGCCGACGACGAGGGTGGGGGCTTCCCACTGCATTTCGTTGTTCTTGAGTTTACCGGCGGAGACGGGGATTTCGGCCTGGAAATCGTTGTTCCAGTTTTCGCGGCCGGATTCGTAGTCGAGGGCGAAGACGCGAGTGGGGGTCTGGGCGAAGACGCGGCCGTTCTTGAGGGCCATGCAGGGGAAGATATTTTCGGCGACGGGTTGGACCCAGAAGGGTTCGCCGGTTTCGACGTCGACTTTCATGATGCGGCAGTCGCGGGGGATGAACTCGCCGCGGCGCCGGGCGGCGTCGATTTCGTCCATTTTGTTTACTTGATCGTCGATGAGGAGGGTGAGGACGCCTTTGTCGTAGATGATTTGTTTTGTGTTCTCCGAGTTTGCGATGGTGCGGATGGTCTCGCCGGTCTTGGCGTCGATGACCTGGACGGGGCCGGTAAAGTCGAGGGTGACGAAGAGTTTGTCATCGGCGGCGACGAGGCGAAAGGGGAGGTTGGCGGGGCCGGAGCGGAAGCGGCGGTATTGGCTGACCCAGTCGCCGAGTTCGCGTTTCCAGAGGACCGTGCCGTTGAAGGCATCGCGTGCGATGAGAATCCATTGGGCGGGAAGGCGGATATCGACGCGTGGGGCGTCGTCCATGATGTAGAAGATGCGACCGCCCTGGGTGACGCAGGCGGAGAAGGAGGCTTGTTGTTCGTGAGCGCGGGAGAATTTGGGTTCGGCCATCCATTGGATGGAATCGGGTTGGCCGACGAGGCGGTCGCCGGCGACGGGGTTATTGTCGGTGGAATGGAGGTGATGGGTCCATTCGTCCATTTCTTCGGGGCGGGGCTTGGTGATTTTCTTCCAGGACTGGCCATTTTTGGTGTGGAGGTAGGCGATGCCGTTGGGGACGAGGACGCGGATGATTTCTTCTTCGGAGATACCGGAGGGGTCGTCGGCGATAAGGAGGTTTACGAGGTTATCGGTGTAGGGCAGGCGGGATTTGTCGAGGAGTTGGTCGACTGAGATGGGTCCATAGAGGTCTTGAGCTTGGAGGTGTTTGCGGGCGGCGGCGATGTTGGCGGGATCGCGGTCGAGGCCGTGGACGCGGAGGGTGGGATTCGCGTGGAGGGCGGCGGTTTGGGTGGCATCGCCGCAGCCGAGGTGGACGATGAGGCCGCCTTGGAGGGTGGATTCGGCGAGGAGATCGGCTGGGGATTGGGCGGCGTGAGAAGTTTTTAAACAGAAGGCCGCGACGAAAACAAAGATGAAGAAGGTTTTGTGGATCATGACGGTGGTTGGCGTGCGCTTACTTTTTCTTTTTGGCCTCTTTGGCTTTCTTGTTGTTTTCCTTCGATTCGCGGGAGTATTGGTCTCGTTTTTCGTTTTGGACGGGGTCGGCTTTCTTGGTTTGGGCGGTGCGTTTTTTGAGGGGCTTGTTGAGTTGGGCGTAGACGTCTTTAAGTTCTTCGGGAAGGGATTTGGTGTCGATGGGATTCTGTTCCTCGAAGTCTTCGACGATATCGTAGAATTTTCCGTCGGCGTAGAGTTTGTATCGTTGGTTGCGGGTGTGCTGGGAGGCTTTATCGCGGACGCCGTCGCGACTATACCAGCAGTAGATGTGTTTACGGGGAGAGGGTTTGCCGCCTTCGATTTCGGAGAGGAAGCTGTATCCGTCGGTGCCCCAATTGGCGGGGACTTCAATGCCGGCGGCTTCGGCGATGGTGGGGAGCATGTCGGAGAAGTCGACGAGGGACTGGGAGACGACGCCGGCGGGGGTGGTGCCGGGCCAATTGACGATGAGGGGGACGTGGGTGCCGTTGTCTTTAGTGGTGCCTTTTCCGCCGAGGTAGGTTTCGCCTTTGAACTGCGATTCGAAGCCTTTGTAGGTGCCGTTGTCCCCGGTGAAAATGATGAGAGTATTTTCGCGGAGGCCGAGTTCGGCGAGTTTGTCGACGAGCTTGCCGACCATCTTATCGGTGTAGGTGACCATGTCGGCGAACCATTCGTCGCGCCATTCGGATTTGGGATACTCGCGACTTTCGGTGGGGTCCCATTCTTCGGAGTCGGGCGTGGGTTGGAAGGGGTAGTGAGGCGGGATCATGGGGTAGTAGGCGAACCAGGGTTCGTCTTTGTTCTTCTCTATGAATTCGCAGAGGTAGTCGGAGGCGATATCGGGGCCGTATTTGCCGCCGGTGAAGTCGACTTGTTTCCCGTTGATTTCGAAGCCGGGGTTTGGGAAGCGCGGGGGGCGGCGGGTGAGTTGCCAGAGGCAATATTCGTCGAAGCCGAAATTGTTGGGGCCTTCGAAGCCGCCTTCGAGCTGCCATTTGCCGGCGATGACGGTTTTGTATCCGTTGTCTTTGAAGAGGTGGCCGAAGGTGCGGGCCTTGGGGTCGAGGATGCCGAATTTGACGTAGTTCGTGTTGTTATAGATACCGGTCATGATCTGCACGCGGGAGGGGGTGCAGATGGGTTGGGAGTGGCAATGTTCGAAGCGCATGCCGGTGGCGGCAAGGTCGTCGAGGCGGGGAGTGTCGTAGGTTTCTCCGCCATTGGCCTGGACGCATTCGTAGCCCATGTCGTCGGCCATAATGAGGAGGACGTTGGTGTGGTCTTTGGCGAATGCGGCGGACGGGAGGAGTCCACCGATTACGCAGATTAACGCAGATTTGATCTTTAGAGATTGCATGGGTGATTTGGTGGGAATGGGGACCAGAGGAACTGGTTACTTCTTCTTTTTCGGTTCTTTTCGGAGGCCGGGAAATTTTGGGGCACCGCCGCCGTAGGGGTAGGTATCGAAGGGGGCGTTACCGACGGCGCGAGGGTCCTTGGTTTCTTCGAGGTCGGCGTCGAGTTGGGCGATCAGTTTTTTCAGGGTGGCGGTATATTCGGGATCGTCGGCGATGTTGTTGAGTTGGCCGGGGTCTTTCGCGAGGTCGTAGAGTTCGATCTCGGGCCGGAAGCCGAAGCAGAGTTCGTAGGCGCGGCGGTGTTCATCGTCTTTGTCTTTGTTGTCGACGATGTAGGATTTGGTGGGGCCGTTGTCCGTGTCGGCATACCAGGCGCCGGGGATGAAGGCTTTTTGGTGATTGGGAGTGCCATTGGGCCAGCGGTCGGGGGCGTAGTTTTTGATGAGGAGGAAGTCGTGGTTGCGGAGGGCGCGCATGGGATAGCCGCCGCTGTTAGGAGCTTCCTGGCTGGGGACGTGGCGTTCTTTGCCGGTGAGGACGTAGGGGCGTTCGTCTTCGGCGGTGCGGCCGGATTTATTTCCTTTGAAGAGTGGGGTTAGGCTTTTGCCGGTCATGGCGTCGAGGGGGTCGAGGCCGGCGATTTCGAGGAAGGTGGGGGCGAGGTCGGTGGTGGAGACGAAATCTTCGATGACGCGACCGGGTTTGATTTTGTCCCCCCAGCGGACGGCGAGAGGGACGCGTGCGCCGGCGTCGTAGAGATTGCTTTTGCAACGCGGGAAGGGCATGCCGTGGTCGCCGGTGACGACGATGATGGTATTGTCGAGGAGGCCTTTTTCTTCGAGGAGTGCGATTGCATTGCCGACATCGGAATCGAAGCGTTGGACTTCGAAGTAGTAGTCGGCGACATCTCCGCGGACTTCGGGGGAGTCGGGGAAGTGTTCGAAGAGCTCAATTTCGTGGAGGTTCATGCCGCTTTCGGCGCCGGAGTGGAGTTTATACCCACGATGGGGATCGCTGGCACCGAGCCAGAAACAAAAGGGTTGGCCTTCGGGAAGAGATTCCATGAATTCTGCAAAACCGCCTTTGTAGTTTTCTCCGGCGGGATGTTTGTCGGCCCATTTGCCTTCGAGTTTTCCGGGGCCCCAGGCCTTGCGCCAGTGGCCGGTTTTGTATCCGGCTTTTTCGAGGAGGTGAGGGTAGGTTTCTTCGGATTGGGGGAGAGCGCCGTAGAGGCTGGCGCCGGTGTCGAGGCGCCAGTGGTATTGGCCGGTGAGGATGGCGTTGCGTGAAGGCGTGCAGGAGGGGGAGGAGATGTATGCGTTTTTAAAGAGGATGCCTTCGTCGGCGAGCCGGTCGAAGACGGGAGTTTTGACAACGGGGTCGCCGTAGGCGCTCGCGTGGGGCCAGCCCCAGTCGTCGGCGATGCAGAACAAAATGTTGGGCAAACGTGCCGTTTGATCCAGGTGCGCCTTCGCCGCGGTCGCGGGGGAAGGCAATGAGCAACAAAACGCCAAGGTCGCGGCGAGGAGGGGGGTGTGAATCGAGAGTCGTTTCATGAAAAATCGGGGGAAATTGCGGGTGTGCGCCGAGGAGAGGCGGGTATTACAAATTGGTGCGGTTTTGGGCGTCTTCCAAGTGGGATTGGAGCTGCTTTAACGTGGCGGCGTGCTCAGGGCTGTCGGCGAGGTTGTTGAATTCGTTGGGATCGGTTTTGTGGTCGTAGAGTTCTTCGCCTTGGTCGCCCCATTTGCTGTAGCGATAGCGTTGGGTGTTGATGGCTTGTCCCTTGTTGTAGGTGACGGTGTAGGCGTAGGGTTTTGACCAGTCGGTGCGGGCGGGGTTTTCGAGGAGGGGGACGAGGCTTTGTCCCTGGAGGATGGCGGGGGCATTGTCTTTGAGGCCGGTGAGTTCGGCGATGGTGGGATAGAGATCGATGAGTTCGACGATTTGTTCGGCGGTTTGGCCGGCTGATTTTGGGAATTGGGGAGCGGAGATGTATAGGGGGACGCGGGTGCTATCGCGCCAGAGGGAGAGTTTTTGCCAGCAATCGTGTTCACCGAGATTGAAGCCGTGGTCGGCGGTAAAGATGACGACCGTGTTGTCTCGGATGTCGAGGCGTTGGAGGGTGTCGAGGAGGCGACCGACTTGTTCGTCGAGGAAGGTGACGGTGGCGTAGTAGGCGGCGATGGCTTGTTTTTGTTGTTTTTTGTTCATGCCGTAGCGCGGGTCGTTTTTCATGCCGGCGGCTCCTGCGGGGATGTCGTCGAGGTCATCGGGTGGGAACTCGGGGAGGGCGATTTTCTTTTCGGGGTAGAGATCGAAGAGACGTTTCGGGGCGACCGAGGGCACGTGGGGACGGACGAGGCCGACGGCGAGGAAGAAGGGGGCCTCGGGTGAGGCTTTCGATTTGTTTGTGCGCGTGGAGACGTCGCCGGCGCGATTTTCGATGATGGCGATGGCTTGGGAGGTGGCGAGGTAATCGGCCTGGGTATTGGCCTGGTCATCGGGGACGATGAGGCGGGCGAAGTTTGAGCCGTAGTGGGTGCGGGTGGGGGAGAGGAGTTCGAGTTTTCCCGGGCTGAAGGTTTCGGGGCCGAGCACGTTGTATGCGTAGTCCCAGGAGTCGGGGTCGTCGCCGCCAGGATCGCCGGCTTCGATGCCGCCGGGGACGCCCATGTGGTAGATTTTTCCGACGCGGGCGGAGTAGTAACCGTTGTGACGGAGGAAGCCGCCGATGGAGGGGTGATTGGCGAGGGAATCGGTGACGGCGCGGAAGGAACCGATTTTGGAACTATTTCCCCGGATTCCGTTGGAGTCGGGGTAGAGGCCGCTCATGAAGGAGGCGCGGGAGGGGCCGCAGACGGGGTATTGGCAGTGGGCGTTTTCGAAGCGGACCCCTTCGGTGGCGAGGCGGTCGAGGGACGGGGTCTGGCAAATGGGGTTTCCGTAGGAACCCATGCAGGCTTGGAGGTCGTCGGAGACGATGAACAAAATGTTCGGTTGGTTCGCCGAAGAAGGGCTCGCGTAGAAAAGCGCCGAGACGTAGAGGGCGAGGAGGAGCGTGCGGCGTGGCGACATGGGCAGAGGGAGGGATTTGGTGTGGGCTCGGGGCCGGGTGTTTTAATCTTTGGTCAAGTAACCGTGCTTGGTGAGGAACTTGTCGGTTTCGGCGACGGTGAGGTCGTAGAATTTGTTCTCATTTCTGCCGTGGTTGAAGAAGCCGTGGCCTTGATCGGGGTAGAGAACAATTTCGCAGTCGTTGCCGGCCTCGACTGAGACATCGCGATAGACTTCGGCGCCGTGCAGCAGTCGGTCCGCGGTACCGAAGAACATGATGCAGGGAGGTTGTTTTTTGTCGGCGTTCGTGAGGGGAGAGGCATGTTTCATGGGTCCGTGAGAGCGGTCGTTGATGCGTTCGGACATGGCTTGGTTGTATGCTTCGGATAGGCGCTCGTGGGGAGCGATGGCGAGTGCGGGATTGAAGAGAACGAGGAGGTTTGGTTTGGCGCTGACCGAGGTGTCATCGGAGTCGGCATCAAATTTTTTGATGACCGAGGTGGCGGCGGCGAGGTGGCCACCGGCGGAGCCGCCACCGGCGGCGATTTTATCGGGGTCGATGCCGAGTTCATCGGCGTGGCTGCGGACCCAGCGGATGGCGGATTTGGCGTCGGCGATACAGTCTTCGACTTTGACGTCGTGCCGAGAGGAGACGCGATATTCGGCGGTGATGGCGACCATGCCGCGATCGGCGAGGTATTTGCATTGTTCCTGGAACTGTTTCGGGGTGCCGCCTTTCCAGCCGCCGCCGAAGAAGAAGACGATGGCGGGGGAGTTGGAATCGGGCGAGTGATCGGCGGGGTTGTAGATGTAGAGGGGGAGTTCGGTGCCGTCGACGGTCTTGTAGGTTTTCTTTTCCGTGGCGCCCTCGGGTGCTTCGGCGGGAGTGGCGGCTTTTTTTTGGGCCTGGGCGAAGTGGAGGCAGTGGGCGAGGGGGAGGAAGGCGACGAGGGTGAGGATGAAGCGGAGGTTTTTCATTTTTCGGTTCTTCTGTTAGGAGGTTTTCGTGGTCTTTTTGTTCTTGGCATTCTTCTTCTTTTGATCAGAGCCGGTGCCGCTGTCTGCGGGGACGGGTTTGTCGGCGAGGATTTTTTTGATTTGTTTTTTGGCGGCGAGGACTTCGGGGTCTTTTGAGTTGGTGACGTCTTTGTATCCGGTGCCATCGCGGGAGTCGCCGCAGTCGTAGAGTTGGCCGAAGTTATCGGGGGAATTGTTTTCGAGGAGCCAGCGCTTGGTGCGGAGGACACGCTTGGTGCCGAGGGGGGCGTAGACCCATTCGCGGAGGGGTTTAGTTTCGCCGCGGAGGTAGGGGGCAAAGCTGACGCCATCTATGTGGAGGTCGTCGGAGAGGTCGATTTGGGCGACTTCGCAGATGGTGGGGAGGACGTCGGTGATGTCGACGAGTTCGAGGGATTTCCCCTGAGTTTTGACGATACCGGGCCCGCTGGCGATGAAGGGGACGCGGGCGCCCATCTCTGTGGATTGGCCCTTTCCGTTGCCACCGGTGCCATTGTCGCCGACGAAGATCATGAGGGTATTCTCACGGAGGCCAAGGTCATCGAGGCCGGCGACGATGCGGCCGATGCAGCGGTCCATGTATTCGACGTTGGCCCGCCAATTGTCTTTGGAGTTCTTGGGTTTTTCTTTGAGGGTCGGGTTTTGGTCCGGGGTGGGCCAGAAGGGGGAGTGTGTGAAAGCCATGGGGTAGTAGACAAAGAAGGGGTCGTCTTTGTGATCGGTCATGAAGTCGACGATGAAATCGACGAACATGTCGGGGCCGTAGCTTTCGGCGGTGGTGGGGATGTGTTTGCCATTGCTGACGATGGAGGGGTGCCAGAAGCGGGCGGTTTTGCCGGCGTTGTTTTCCCACATGCCGGTGTGTTCGGCGCCGGGGGGGAGATTGTGTTTGTAGGCCCACATCATGTAGTCGTCGAAGCCGGCTTCGTGGATGAGGGTGGGATGTTCGCCGGAGAGTTGCCATTTACCGGCGTGGGCGGTGGCGTATCCGGCGTCCTGGAAGATCTGGCCGAAGGTGGTGTGGTTGGTGATGTCATCGGCGCCTTCGTTGGCGACGGGCGGGCCGCCGGGGCGATTGGGGAAGTGGTAGACACCATTGTTATGGGGGTATTGCCCGGTCATGATGGCGAAGCGGGTGGGGTGGCAGATGGGGTTGGTGTAACCAGTGGCGAAGTAGATGCCGTCGTTGGCGAGTTGATCGAGGTGGGGCGTTTGGTGGACGGGGTGGCCGTAGACGCCGAGTTCGTGGGCGCCGATATCGTCGGCGAGGATGACGATGATATTGGGTGGCGTCGTGGTGGTAGCGGCGTCTTGTTTTGCGGCTTGGGCGAAGTGGAGGCAGTGTGCGAGGGGCAGGAAAGCGCAGGCGGTGAGGAAGAGGCGTAGGTGTTTCATTATCAGATAATACACGGTGTGCCGGGGGCGGGTGTTTCAAGTGGTGGAGGCGAGGATGGGGGACATTGAGTGTGGGGCCGCGGGGGCGGTTGGGAAAAGGAAATCTGTGGGGGGGAATGGATTGGGGAGAAAAAGCAAAAAACAATTGAACAGAATCCCAAAACATGCGACTAATAACACGACACAAGAGTCATGTAATGTAAGTCATATATTAAGAGCACCATGGATCAGAACTATAGCAATCGTTATGAAGAAGGAATCGCCCTGAGTATTCAGGAATTGTGGGATGCCCACGAAGTCGTGCAGCGGTATTTGCATAGCCGACTTCAAGGGGAGGGCAGGCGATCTGGCCGGGGGGCTTTTCTGGATGAGTCCCTGGGGACTCTGGAGCTGGTTTTGTTTCAGATCGAGACCTGTATGCCGGGGATTGAGGAGGAACGTGGGGGGGGGGCCTATGCGGAGTCGTCTCCTCACGAGGCGGTGGAAGCCCTGTCGTGGTGTGAGCTTGTTTTGGAACGGCTTTCGGAGGATGCGGCCCGGGAGGATTCTGCGAGTCCATTGGCGACCTGGCTGCGGGAGCTGGCGGCGATGCACGCTGCGATTTCTGGGGACATCGTCGCGGCGTGGATCATCGCTGGAGAGGGCGACGATGATTCGGCTGAGTCTCCCTTGGAGGAGTCGCGTGGTTCCCGCCGGGTCGAGGTCCCGCCGATTTTGCGAGGAGCGGGTGAACTCGTGGCGACGTGACTTCGGGAGACTGAAGAAGAGTTGGTTTGCGTGTGTGTGTGTGTGATAGAGGCCCGCCCGACCGTCAAGTCACTCGTATTGTTTACGGGTTGCGCGATTGGTCGGGCGCTGGGGGCTGGGGTGGATTAGCGGGACGACGGTTTGATTCCGCCGCGGAGGGCGCCGGCCCGGGTGTCGCCGTAGTTGTCGGCGAAAGCGCGGTCGAGGGGGCGGGAGTTGGGGACGGAGAGCCAGATGCGGAGGATATGGCGTTTTTGCTCGGGGTCGGGCCAGTCTTCGAATTCGGTGCGGCGATGGAGGGTGGTCCAATTGTTTAGGAAGAGGATATCGCCGGGTTGTTGGCGGAAGCGGACGTGGAGTTCGGGTTCGGCGGCGACGGCCTCGAGGAAATCGAGGGCTTCCACTTGTTGGTTCGTCAGGGAGGGGAGCTCGGGATCATTGTGGGCGCGATCGATCAGGACGCGTAGGAAGGCGCAGGCGAAATGGTTTTCGTGAAAAGAGAAGATGGGTTGGAGGCAGTGGGAGCGCTCGTTTGCGGGATCGATGGTATGTCGTTTGTAGGGGAAGGGTTGGGTGAGGATTTCGAGGAGGTCTGGGCGGCGCCGGGCGATTTCGTGATAGAGGGTGAGCGAGCTGACGATTTCGTTATCGCCGCCTTTCTTTGCCTGTTTGAGGCAAAGAAAGGCGATGACGTCGCAGCGGTCGGTATGGAAGGAGAGTTTTTTACGGGTATTGGGGCCGCGGGCGCGGGGGTCGTCATTCTTGAAGCCGGCATCGCGGACGGAGAAGACGCGTTCGCCATCGGCGGATTGGGAGAGGGGTGTGCCGACGGACTGCGAGAGGGTGAGGAAAAGGTCTTTCGAGTCGGGTTCGGAGAGCTTGTCGACGGGGAGTCCGCGGAGGAGGGAGGCGCCGGAGCCATGTTCGAGGGAGTGTTGGACGGCATGGAGTTTCTGTTGGAGGGCGTCGGACTCGAGTGAGTCTGTGGGTGCGAGTTTGAGGAGCCAGTCTTCGCGTTTGAGGAGTTCGGGGCCGCGCCAGGCGGCGGGGTGAGGTGTGGTGCTTGTCATGCGGGGTCAGGTTGTGTTTGAAAGGGCGTATCGACGGGGAACGAACAGCCGGGGGTCACAGATGAGTGTGGCGTGGAAAGGGATATTTGCCAATCGCTGGTTTGTGGGCGGGTTGGTCCTGGTGGCGGGGGTGATATACGTCGGATTTTCATTGAAGCGGTCGGCGGAGAAGAATGTGGACGCGAGCAAGAGCGACCAGGCGGCGTATATGACATCGTCGCGGCGGATGGTGGAGGAGAATTATGACTGGATGATGCCGCGCAATCGCATGCCGGCGTATTCGATGTGGCAGTCGTTGTTTTACGAGGAGGGGATGGAGGAGGAAGATTTTTTTCGGGAGGGCAAGCGGCGGAACATTTTGTTGTCGGTATTGGTTTTGATTGTGGCGGCGGGGGTGATGCGGCGCTGGTTGGATTGGCACGGGGTATTGAATGTGACGGGGGCGGCGGCGTTTTCGATGTTTGTATTCAAGGCGCCGTTTTTTCAGGCGGAAGTGATGTATTACGGGCTTTTCTTTTTGTTGTTTGTCGCGATGGTGTGGCAATTGCAGCGACCACGTTGGTGGTTGGCGATCGTTTGCGGTATTTTGTTAGGGGCCTGCTATTTGACGAAAGCGTCGATTCCGCCGGTGGTGGTGTTGTTTCTGGGGTTTTCGGTAATGGGGGGGATTGTGATTTGGTGGCGTGGTGAACGGGGGGGCGGGAGGGCGTTTCGTTGTGTGGTCATGGCGTTGTTGGCGGTGGTGGTATTTGTCGGGACAGCGTGGCCTTATTTGGCGAACAACAAGCGCGTCTTTGACCGGTATTTTTACAATGTGATCACGACATACCGGATGTGGTATGACACGATGGACGAAGTGTATGCGCCCACGGGGACGCGGGCGCACCATGACGTGTCGCAGCTGCCGGACTTGCCGCCGGAGCAGTTGCCGGGGATGCGGAAGTATTTACGGGAGCACACGGTGGGGCAGATTGTGTCGCGTGAGCTAAAAGGGTTGGGGAACATATACAGGGAGAGCCGGCATTCGTATGGGTGGTTCAAGTATGTGGTATTGCATGTGTTGATGGGGGTGGGGATGTTGGTGTTCGGGCGGGAGATCCGGCGTGGGTTGCTGCGAGACTATGGGGTGCCGGCTTTGTTTGCGGTGGTGCTTTGTGTGCAGACGGTTGTGTTGTGTGCGTGGTATGGGGCGATGGTGGCAGGTGGTCGTTTTGTGCAGCCTTTATTTTTGCCGGCTTTATTTTGTGTGAACTGGGCGTTGTGTCGGTGCGCGGGGGAGGCTCCGTTGGCGCGTGTGGTGGGTTGGGGAAGTTGGCGGGCGTCGGTGGGGGCGATCTTTCGCTGGGGGGTGACGGTCTTGGTGTTATTGGATGTGGGGGCTTTGTTTTTGGGGCGGGCGATGAAGTATTACGGGGGGAATTGAGGGGGTGAGAATAGGGGTGGGCGGGTGAAAGGAAGTGACATTGATTTGCGTTTGTTAAATAATGGTTATCAGCCGTTAGGGGGCGCCTATGAAGAAGACGATGCGTTTGTTGATGTTCGGGGTGGGGATGATCGGAATCATTGGGGTGGGAGTATTGGTGTTGGAACGGGAGGCGGTGGCGCGAGGGACAGCCCTGCCGGTGGATGAGGAGGAAGTGGTGGCGGTGGAGGAAGCGGAAGCGGAAGCGAAGGCTGAGCGGGTGCCGGAGACGGCGTCGGAGATGGTTGACTATTTGTTGGAGCGGTCGTGGCGTGAGGCGGGGGTGGAGGGCAACGCCCCGGCGAGTGACGAAGTCTTTTTGCGGCGCATTTACTTGCATGTGGCGGGGCGGATTCCGACGAAGGGGGAAGCGGAAGCGTTTTATGCGAGTGAAGGGGCGGACAAGCGGGCGGTGTTGATTGATGAGTTGCTCAATTCGGAGGGGTATGTGAATCAGTTTTACAATTTCTGGGCGGACATATTGCGCGTGAACTCGGGGCGCGGGGGTGGGAACAACGTATCGGGGCGTTACGCGGAGTATTTGAAGGGGGCGTTGCGGGACAATCTTCCTTACGACGAAATGGTGCGGGAGCTGGTAACGGCGTCGGGTGATCCGGCGACGAACGGAGCGACGGGTTATACGATTCGGGATCGAGGGATGCCCTTGGATCACATGGCGAACACGGTGCGGGTATTTTTGGGGACGCGTTTGGAATGTGCGCAGTGTCACGATCATCCTTTTGACAAGTGGACCCAGATGGATTTTTTCCAGATGGCGGGATTCAGTTACGGGATGGAGGCGCGGAATAATGGGGGCAACAAGGGGACCTTGGCGGAGGTCAACCGGATGATCAGCCAGGACCGGGAGATGGACCGGGATCACAAGCGGAACTTGCAGCGGGCGATGCAGGAGGTGCGACGGCCGTTGCAGCAAAGCAACAGTGTTTATCATGTCGCGGAGAAATTACCGCAGCTGCCGCACGATTATCAGTATGAGGACGGGAAGCCGAAGGAGAAGATTGAGCCGAAGGTGATGTTTGGGGAAATGGAAGGGGAAGTTATCCCGGACGAGCGGGTGGAACGGTATGCGGCGTGGATGACATCGCCGGAGAATCCGCGGTTTACGAAGGTGATTGTGAACCGGCTGTGGCGGGAGGTGATGGGTCGAGGGATGATCGAGCCGGTGGACGAGTTGACGGATGAGACGGCGGCGTCGCATCCCGAGCTGATGGCGTTTTTGGAGAGGGAGATGATCCAGACGGGGTATGACATGAAGGGGTTCTTGCGGATGCTTTACAATACGAAGTTGTATCAGCGGGAGGCGGCGCGGGAGGAGGTGGCGGCGGGGGATGACTATGAATTTACGGGGCCATTGATGCGTCGGATGAGCGCGGAGGAAGTTTGGGATTCGGTGGTGACCTTGATCAATGAGACGCCGGATCGTGCGAACTGGAAGCAAGTGCAGCAGGGGGAGATTCGGGCGGCGGTGAATCGTGAGTTTATGGGGGGGATTGACCAGACGAGTCCGAAGGCGATGATGCGGTCGTTGGAGAAGATTGCGGAGATGCAGTCGGCGATGAGCGGGAAACTGGCGCGATTGGAGGAGCAAGTGCGAGAGGCGCGGGCTGCGAAGCAGAACGAGCGGGTGAAAACTTTGTCTCGGCAGGTGAACGAGATGCGGAATGAGATTCGGCAGGGGGTGGCGAAGATGATTTATGGCCGGGCCTTGCAAAAGATGAGTTCGAAGGTGATTCCGGTGAGTTTTGTCCCGGACAAGGGGGAGGTGAAGTTACGATTGTCGATGATCGACAACCAGGGGCGGACGACGCGGGAGTTTCAAGCCATTCAGTCGGAATGGGAGCAGAAGTTGGTGGAGGAAGAGATGGATGCGGCGGGGATATTGGATGAGAAGGAACGCCGGGCGTATGCGGGGTATCGGCGGGGGGTGCAGCAGCGGTATATGCGGGCGGCGAACTTGCCGTCGCCGGCGCCGCGGGGTCATTTTTTGCGTCAGTTTGGGCAGTCGGACCGGATCACGATCGAGAACGCGAGCGATGACGCTTCGGTGCCGCAGGCCCTGGCGTTGATGAACGGGAATACGTTGCGTGATTTGATGCAGAAGTATTCGGTATTGTCGCGTAATATTGCGAAGGCGGCCTCCCCGGGGCAGCGGGTGGAGGCGTTGTATTTGTCGGTATTGGGGCGATATCCGACGGAGGCGGAGCAGGGATTGTTATTGGAGGAGATGGAGTGGCGTGGGGAGGAATTTTACGGGGATGTGTTGTTTGCCTTGTTGAACTCGCAGGAGTTCATGTTTGTGCAGTAGAGGGGCTGCGTTGTGAGGGGGAGGTTTAGGGGGAGACTTTTTCGATGATCCAGGTAAAGCGGCCGTTGGGGGTTTCCTGGAAGGAACCGGTGGAGAGGTCTCCGTCATCGATCATTTCGTCGATGGCGAGGAAGGTGGAAAAGGGGGCGGAGCTTCCTTCGATACTGACGCCGGCGTAGGGGTAGGAGTCCGGCCCTTCCCAGTTGTAGTAGCCGCTGATGGGGGTTTCTTTTTCGAAGGATTGCGGGGGGACGTAGGAGGTGATATTGGGGGCGACGGGGACGGTGCGGTGTGAGTCGGGAGGCCATGAGCCTTCGAGCATGCGGTATCCGTAGAAGGCTTTTCCGAAGTTTTTGAGGTCGGCGGCGGTGGCGGTGAGTTTGGCGCCATCGGTGACGCCGGTGATGGTGGGGAGGGCGAAGGCGGCGATGATGCCGATGATTGTTATGACGATGACGAGTTCGAGGAGGGAGAAGGCGGCGTTTTTGGGGCGCAGGAAGAGGGTTCGCTTTGGCAGCGTTTTACGAGGAGAGATGCGAGGTTGCCTCAGTAGTTGTTCCACTCGATGATGTAAGTGTAGCGTCCGTTGGGGGTTTGGAGAAAGTAGCCGGTGGAGAGGTTTCCGTCGTCGAGGATTACATCGAGTTTGGTGACGAGTTCGGTGGAAGCGGATGAGCCTTGAATAGAGATGCCGGCGTAGGGATGAACTTCGGGGCCTTCCCAATTGAAGTTTCCACCTATGGAAGTCTCGCTTTCGAAGGCGGCCTCGGAGAGGTAGTGTTCCATGCCGACGCCGGGGGGCATGGTGCCGACGATGTTATCCGGGGGCCATTGTTTTTCGAGTTTTTCGTAGGCGCGGAATGCTTTGGCGAAATTGACGAGGTTCACGGAGGTGGCGGTGGCGGAGGCGGAATCGGAGACCTTGGAAACGGCGGGGAAGGCGAAGGCTGCGAGGATACCGATGACGGCGACGACGATCATGAGTTCGACGAGGGACAGGCCGGCGGCGTGGTGTGGGCTTGAATGGCGTAGCAGGGACGTCTTCATGGCTGCGAATTGGTGATGGATGGTGGATATTAATAGGACGGAGACAGACAGCCGGGAGAGGTCTAAAATGTATCATATTTATGATAATTATAAAGCCTGAATTTTCCGACTGAGAAGCGCTCCGGTCAATAATCTTATAACTCGTTTATAAACAACGATATAATCAGCCCATCGATATTCGAGGGGCGGAGGATTTGGGGGGGGCGAGAGGGGTGGACCGGGGTGGGAGCGGGCTTAGGAGGCGAGTGGATCATCGAGCCACGCGATGACGGCGTCGAGCATGGGGGGGAGGCCTTGTTCGGAGAAGACGTGATCGGCATCCGGGATTTCGACGAGTTTTTTGGGCTGGTTGGCTTGGGCGAAGATATCGCGGCTTTCTTGGATGGGGACGACGTCGTCGGCGGTGCCGTGGACGAGGAGCCAGGGGACTTGGACTTGGGGTGCGAGGGGGAGGACGGTGTCGATGGTGGTCATGTCATTGACGAAGGTTGAGGAGAGGGGGCAATCGTCGTCGTCCCACATATTACCTTGATCCGGGGTGACATCGCCGAACTCGGTTTGGGCGAACTTGGCGGTATGGACCATGCCGGCGAGGGAGATGAGGGCTTGGATGCGGGGATCTTTGGCGGCGGCGAGGACGCCGACGGCGCCGCCCATGCTGTGTCCTGCGTAGGTGATGTGGGAGTGTCCGGCGTTTTGGGCGGCGGTGATGACGGCGGCGAGGTCGGCCACTTCTTTTGAGATTGTGGAGTCCTGGAAGGTGCCTTCGGAGTTTCCATTTCCGGAGAAGGAGAAGCGGAGGGCGTGGCATCCGGCATTGGCGAGGGCCTTGCCGAGGGCGGGGGCCCAGGGACGATCTTTGTTTCCGGTGACGCCGTGTCCGATTAGGACGAGGGTTTTGGCATTTGATCCGGCGTCGTGAAAGGTGTAGTCCAGTTTTTCGCTTTGGGCGTTGGTGATCGGATTGTTCATGGTTATTTGGGTGAGTGTGGCTGGTCTGGGCTGGGAAGTGAAGCAGGTGGTGCGTGGGGATTCAAGGGCTGATCCAGAGCTAGGAACAGTTTATTTGCGCGCGTGGCTGGCTTTGTTAGATTGGGGGTTCGGCGGCAAGAGCACCATGGCGGAAGAAGAACCCTCAAGAGACGGCGTGGAGCCGGTCAAGAAGAAGCGCCGGCGACGGGAACACTCGGAAGAAGAGTTCAAGAAGCGTCGCTGGCGGCGGCGGCTTGTGATTTTTGGCGTCGTCGTGGCGTTGGGTTTTGGAGTGTTTGTGTGGAAGCGGGACGGGATAATGCAGCGGGTGAACGGGATTCGGGGCGATTGGCTGGCGAATCGGGCGATGGGGGCGGTGGAATCCGGTGATTATCGCGAGGCGTGGCGACAGATCAACGAGTCCTACCGGTTGTCGCCGCAGCGGATTCCGGTGACCCGGGCCTTGGCCCGGTATTATGAGGGGGTGGATATCAAGCAGGCGATTGGGTTTTACCAAGCATTGTGGTGGGCCCGAAAGGCGACGGGAGAGGACGGCAAGGCGTTGCTCAATTTGTATGTGGACGTTGGGTATTACACGGACGCGGACGTATTGGGGGACGAGTTGCTGGAGCGATATCCGAGTGATGTGGACGTGGTATACGAGGTGAGCAAGCTGCAGCGGGTGTTGGAACGGCGCGAGCGGGAGATGGATTTGTTGCAACGGGTTATGGAAATTGATCCGGATCACATGGGAGCGCGATACGGTTACGCGCTGGGCAAGATCGCGAGTCCTATTCCCGACGTTGCGGAAGTGGGGTGGGCTGATGTATTTGAGATTGCGAAGGGGAAAGATGAGATTGGTTTGGAGGCTCTTTATTTCTTGCAGGAGAATCGTGATAGAGCAGCCATGCCGCAGGAGCATTTTTTGAAGTTGTTGCGGGAGCATCCGAAGCGAAACACGGCGAGGGAGCCGGAGATAGCGGTTCTTGAATGGGAGTTGGCGTTAGATGGGGAGGGAAGAGGAGAGCGGGTCGCGGCGGCGTTGGAATCTTGGGACGGAGTGCTGGACCCCGACGGTATGGCGAAGAGGCTGCGGTGGCTGAATGAAGCGGGGTATGCGCGCGAAGTGGCGACCTTTTTGAATTTGGAGCAATTGGAGAAGATGCCATCTTTGTTGTTTATCTGTCTCGATGCATTTGTGCGGATGGGTGATTTTGGGGCGGCGCACAACATGCTGGATACGTATGAGAGGCGGGGTAGGCCGATCGCGGCGACCCTGGGGCGAGCGGCGTTGTTGTCGGATCAGGGGCGATCTCGCGAGGATGTGGACAAGGAGTTTGAGGGGGCGATTTTGTTGGCGGCGACGAAGAAGGAGGATGAGTGGTTGTTGTTGACGGGGAGAATGGCGATGGAGACGGGACGATTTTTTTGGTCGGAGGAAGCGTTCAAGCTGGCACAGGAGCGGCGTCCCGTGGATGCAACGATCGGTTTGGTTCTTCTGAGTGAGCGTCGCGGCGACAGTTCCGAACTGTTGACCCACTATGATGCGCTCAAAGATTTGCAGCCGGAGGATTTGTATGTGTCGGGCCGGGCGGCCTATGTGAGGCTATTGCTAGGGAAAGACGTTGACGTTGCGGCGGAGTATGCGCGGACGGTGTTGGAGAGGAATGCGACGGACAGTCGCGCGAACCTGGTGATGGCGATGTGGCATTCCGGCAGGGGAGAAGACGCGGCGGCGTTGGACAGGTGCAAGGTGATTCGAGGGGATTCGTTGCAGAATGGGGAAAGGGCGGTATTGGCGGGAATTCGTGCTCGGTCCGGCGATCGGGCCGGGGCGGAAGTGATTGCGGGGCAGGTGAACCGGGACGAATTATTACCGGAGGAGCTCGATACTTATCGGGCGGTGCAGGAGGGATGAGCCTGCGAGCAGCGTGCGTCGTGGCGGGTGGCTACGAAAAAAGCTCAGTGCGAGAGACGCCGGTGCCGTCGATGGTGGCGTAGAAGGGGCGTTTTTCGATGTCGTAGGCGGTTTTTGGGGAGATGCCCATGGCGGTGAAGAGGGTGGCGTGGAGATCAGGGATGCCGATTTCGTCTTTGATGGTGATGAGGGGGCGTTCGTTGGCGGTTTCGCCGTAGAGGTGGCCTTTCTTCATGCCGCCGCCGAAGAGGAGGACGGAGCCGGCGCCGGTGAAATGTCGGTGCTGGCCGTATTGTTTTAGTTCTTCGAGGACGTCGGTTTTGGCGCGGGATTGATCTCTGGCGTTAGAGCCGGGAACGCCTTCGGTAATCATGTCGCGTGAGAATTCGGAGGCGACGATGACGAGGGTGCGATCGAGGAGGCCGCGTTCTTCGAGGTCGAGGATGAGTTGGGCGATGGGGCGGTCGATTTGTTTTTTCATCTCGGTCACGGTGGTGTGGCCGCTTTCGTGGGTATCCCATTGACCGAAGGGATTGTATTCGGTGGTGACTTCGATGAAGCGGGCGCCGGCCTCGGTGAGGCGCCGGGCGAGGAGGCAGCCGAGGCCGAAGTTGCCGGTGTTGTATTTGTTGTAGGAATCCTTGGGTTCGAGGGAGAGGTCGAAGGCGGTGCGATCGGGTGACGAGAGGAGGCGGTGGGCGTTGTCCATGGAGCGGACGATGGACTCCTGATGGAAATCGGAACTCATGCGCGCAGCGGGGCTTTGTTCGATGAGTTTGCGGTAGAACTTGTCGCGTCGGGAGAAGCGGCCGGGCGTCATGCCCTCGGGAGGTTGAACGGCCTGGATGGCTTGGGTCGGATCGGGGAGGACGAAGGGGCCGTATTCGCTACCGAAGAAGCCGCCGGTGTGGAAGGCTTTGAGTTCTTCGGATTCACCGTTGCCCTCGAGCCGCTGGCCGATATCGATGAAGGCGGGGATAGCGGGGTTGCGTGGGCCGAGGACTTTCGCCATCCAGGCCCCGATGTGTGGCGCGGCGACGGTGAGTGGCGGGACGTATCCGGTGTGCCAGTGGTATTGGTGGCGTGAGTGAAGGATGTGTCCTAGGTCGGCGACCTTGTGGGAGCGGATGAGCGTGCCGCGATCCATGACAGTGCCGATATTTTCGAGGCCTTGGGTGAATTGGATGCCGGGGACGGCGGTATCAATGGCGGGAAAGGTGGAGAGGATGTCGTTGATGGGGGTGCCGACTTTGAAGGGGAGGTAGTGTTTAGGATCGAAGGTATCGGGGGCGGCCATGCCGCCGGCCATCCAGAGGAGGATGCAGGTATCGGCGGTGGGGGCGGGATGTTCGACGTCCTCGCTGGCGAGGAGGCGAGGGGCGCCGAGGGTGAAGGTGGCGGCGGAGGCGGCGGAGAGTTTTTTGAGGAAGTTGCGCCGGGACTCGGATGATGATTGGGGGCTCATAGTGTTCAGACCACTCATCTTCATTAAGATACACTAATGAGATGGCTTAGAGGTTCAGTTGGAATTCGGGGAGCATGAAGACGGACCAGAGGAGGTCGGCGGTGGATGCTTTGGCGGGGTTGTCGGTGAGGAGTTCCAGGGCGAGAATGAGTTCTTCTTTGTTGGGGGGGCGCGAGAGCGCGCGGAGGTAGATGGTGTTGGCGAGGGCCCTGGAATTTTTCTTTTTGCCTTGGGCGGCGAGGAGGGCGGCGGCGCCGGCATTGAGTTTTTCGTTGAGAGCGGAATTGGCGGTGAGTTCGAGTGCTTGGAGAGTGGAGCGTTCGTCGGGACGGGAGGTGACGACTTGTTCGCGGTTGGGGCGGCCGAGAGCGCGCTGGAGAGGGGTGGCGAAGGTGAAGACGGCGCGGGTGTAGGCGGGATAGTCGTACGGTTTGAGCTTGAGAATTTTGGCGACGGCATCTAGTTGGGCGCCTTGGGCGCGGCCGGCGGATGCGGTCATTTGGTCGGTGACAGGGTTCCATTGACCCGTGACCTGAGAGATGGCATCGAGAAGCTGTTCGGCGGTGAGGGGTCGGGCGAGGGGACCGCGGTATTCGTATTCGTCGGACAGGAGTTGGGTCTTGGAAATGGGTTGGGAATGCCGGCGGTAGGCTTTTGATGTGGCGATGGTGCGGAGGGTGTGTTTGAGATCGTAGTTGTTTTCGGCAAGGTCGGCGGCGAGCCAATCGAGGAGGTCGGGGTACCAGGGGCGGGCGTCCATGTCGTCGACCGGTTCGACGAGGCCGCGGCCGATGAGATTTTTCCAGAGGCGATTGACGATGGTGCGGGCGAGGCGGCCGTTGTCTTCGTGAGTGACTAGGTCTGCGAGTTGGGATTGGCGGCCGGCGCGGTCGGGAGCGTCGATCTCGCCGAGTTCGGGGTAGAGGAATCCGGGGGTGGCGGTATCGCCGTTGGGTTGGTCACAGCGATGATGTTCGAGGGCGCCTGTTTCTTCGTCGGCGAAGATGGTGGCCATGGCGTAGGCATCGGCGAGTTTCCAATCGTTGATGAAGGAATCGTGACAGGAGGCGCACTTCAGGTTTGTGCCGAGAAAGACTTGAGAGATGTTTTGAGCGGCCTGCATTTCGCGGCGCTGGGATTCATTGACGTTGCCGCGCCACTTGATGCCGTCGACGAAGCCTTGGGAGCCGGAGTCTTTGGGAGGATCGATGAGGTCGCGGACGAAGGTGTTGTAGGGTTTGTTGTGGTAGAGGGCATCGAAGAGCCAGGTGGTGATTTGGGTGCGTCCGCCGTCGATGAAGCCGGTGCCCTTGTATGCGTTGCGCAAGGCGTCGTTCCAAAAGGTCATCCAATGTTCGGCGTAGGCTTTGTCGTCGGCGAGGAGGCGATCGATGAGGGCGGCGTCTTTATCGGGTGAACGGTCGGCGACGAAGGCGGCGGTTTCTTCGGGGGTGGGGAGGAGGCCGACGAGGTCGAGCGAATCGCGCCGGATGAAGGCGCGGTCGTCGACGGGACCGCCGTATTTGAGTTCGTGATCAACGGAGTAGGCGTGGAGGAAGCGGTCGATGGCGTGGGGATCGTCGGAGTAGTCGGGAAGATCGGGGCGGTGTGGTTTGAGGGGTGCTTGGTATGGGGGCTTTCCGGAGAAGGAGAACCCTTCCTGCCAGGGGAGGTCGGCATTGATCCATTCCTTGAGGAGGGCGATTTGATCGGGTGAGACGGGTTCGCCTTTGGGCGGCATTTGGATATCGGAGTCGTCGGTGGTGATGACTTCGATGAGGTAGGATTCGCCGGCGTTGCCGGGGACGACGACTTCGCCATTCTCCGAGCCTTCGAGGAGGGCGGCACGGGAATTAAAGGAGAGGCCGCCTTTCTTCTTATCGCCGGCGTGGCATTCCGCGCAGTGCTCGCGGAGGATGGGAACGATCTCGTGATTGAAATCGACAGCGTGAGTGGCGGTCAGGGTTCCGCATGCGATAGTCGTGACGACGGAGTGGCGGAGCATGATGAGGGAGGGATGACCCCTAATAGATTCCTTCGGAGCCGGGGACTTTGACTTCGTACGCGTTGTCGGGGCCGGGTTGGATGGGGGCGGGGGAGTCGAAGGTGAGGGCTTCCGTGCCAAGGACCACTTCGGAATTGAGGGCTTCCTCCCAGGTGACTTGTTGGCCGGAGTAGGTGGCCATGCGGCCGAGGATGGCGGTGAGGGTAGAATTGGCGCCGCGGGTGGCTTCGTCGTAGGGGAGGTCTTTCCGGATGGCTTCGAAGAGGTTGTCGTGTTCGAGCTGGTAGGGATTTTCTTCGAGGCGGGCGCGCCAGAAGGGGGACTTCGCTTCGCCCCATTTGTGGAGGAGGCCGGTGGACTTGGAAGTGATGCCGCCCTGGCCGGTGGCGCCGTCCACGTATTCGGCGTGGAGGTTGTAGCAATTGGGCATGTGCCGGGTGTGGAGGAAGTAGTGGGTGCCGTCGGGAAAGGTGTAGTCGATGGCGTGGTGATCGTAGATTTGTCCGTAGTCGTTTGTGTTGCGTGTTTGGCGTCCGCCGAGGCCGATCGCGGAGGCGGGGGTATCGTCTTTGATCCAGGTGGCGATATCGGTTTGGTGGACTTGTTGTTCAACGATGTGATCGCCGCTGAGCCAGGTGAAGTAATACCAGTTGCGGATTTGGTATTTAAGTTCGGTATCTTCCGGGGTGCGGGCGTAGTATTTTCCGACGCCGCGGGAGAGGTAGTAGGAGCGGAGGGAGATGAGTTTTCCGATTTCGTCGTTGTGGAGACGGGAGGTGAACTCTTGGTAGAGGGGGCTATGGCGCCGGTCGTGGCCGACGGCAGTTTTGAGGCCTTTTTCTTTGGCGAGCTTCGCGCTCTCAAGCACGCGGCGGACGCCGGGTCCATCGACGGCGACGGGTTTTTCCATGAAGACGTGTTTCCCGGCCTCGATGGCGGCTTCGAACATCGTGGGCCGGAAACCGGGCGGGGTGGTTAGGATGACGACGTCGATTTCGGGGAGAGCGAGGACTTTTTGGAAGGCGTCGAGACCGGTGAAGCGTCGTTCCGGGGGGACGTCCATGACGTCTTTTTGGGAACCTGCATCGGGGGAGCGGGAGAAGTCGGTGCCTTTGACGAGGTTTGCGTAGGATTTCTCGAGTTGATCGGGGAAGGCGTCGGCCATGGCCCAGAGTTTGACGGGTCCGTCGGTGGAGAGGGCCTGGACGCAGGCGCCGGTGCCGCGGCCGCCGCAGCCGATGAGAGCGACTTTGAGTTCGTCGGAGTGGGCGGCGTGGACGTGGGGGATGGCGACGTGGGCGAGGGCGGCGCCGGTGGTGGTTTTCAGGAAGTGTCGGCGGTCAGAGGGGGGCATTTTTTTAACCACTAGTCGTTTTTGGCTTCGTGCTATTTGCGCGAAGGACCCGCCCCTATTCGTGGGCGTCGAGGTCGAGGCGCCGGGCCCAGATGTTGCGAAAGCGGGTGGGATTTTTGTGATCCTGGAGGCAGATGGGGCCTTCTTTTTCGTGGGGCACGTATTGGGCGACTTTCTTGTGGCCGGTGGCGCCGAGGTATTCTTCGCGGTGATGGGTGAGGACGCCGTTGTGGAAGACGGTGATGGCGGCCTTTTTAGTGACCTTGCCGTCTTTATCGAATTCGGGGGCTTCGAAGACGATGTCGTAGGTTTGCCATTCGCCGGGTTTCCGGGAGGCGTTGACGAGGGGCGGCTTGTATCCGTAGAGGGCGGATGCCTGGCCGTCGGCGTAGGATTTGTTTTTGTAGGAGTCGAGGATTTGGAGTTCGTATTTCCCTCCGCAGAAGAAAACGCCGGAGTTTCCTCGTCCCTGGGAGACGCTTTCGACTTTGGCGGGGGTGGCGAACTCGATGTGGAGTTGGACGTCGCCGAAGTTTTCCTTGGTGCAGATGGTGCCGCCTTTGCCCGAGTCGCGCGGGGGGACTTCGAAGAATCCGTCTTTGACGAGCCATTGGGCGGGTTCGCCGGTTTTTTGGTTGATCCATCCGGAGAGGTCGGTGCCGTCGAAGAGGATGACGGCGTCTTTGGGGGGTGCGGTGGATTGTTTTCCGGGAGTGACGACTTTGGGACGGGGACGGGTGTCATCGTGAACGCGCCATTTGTCGCCGGGGAGGAACGGGGTGTCGGTGTATCCGGTGGGGGGGACTTTTGGAGGTGTGGGCGCGGCTTTTTCTGGGGTGGGTTTGCCTTTCTTTTTGTTCTCGGCCGCCTTTTGGGCGTGGAGGAAGGAATGGCCGAGGGCGAGCGTGATGAGGAGAGTGAGCGTGGTGGGTTTCATGGGCGACACTGGTTAGCGTGGGGGTTGGTGATTTCCTTGTGATTAAGAATTGAACCAATGAAACGCGTTGGGGGCAATTGATCTTTCCCGATGCGAGGGCAAAACGAAAGGCCTGTCCCGGATGGGCCGGGACAGGCCTTTGCTACCCAATAGCCAAGGGATAACTATTGTTGAGAGGCGAGACTTAGAAGGATACGCTGACGCTGGCTCCGCCGTAGACGCGATCTTGTTCGCCCAGGTCTTTGAGCTGTCCGATCGGCCAGTTGCCACCGATGTAGGCGTCGAAGGCCATGGTTTCGGTGAGGGCGAAAGTGAGGCCGCCCGTGGCATACACGTGGTTCCATGAGCTGACTCCGAAGTAATCGTCAGAGTAGCTGACTCCTGAGGCCACGGTGAAGGCGATCCAGTCGTTCAGGTCGAAGGACTTGGCTGCGGCGAGTTCGAAGTAGTGGCCTGTGCCACCGCCCGAACCGGCATTGAGGTCTGCCCACCACATGAAGCCGAGGTCGACGAAATCCATGAGGCTGTATCCGGCGGCGAGGCCCCACTCGGAGCTTTGCGTGCCGGCTTCGGTGAAGAAGAAGCCCGTGCCTCCGACGGAGAGGTCGACTGGACCGACCGCGAAGTTCAGAAAGCCGTAGACATCCAGTTCGTCATTGGCATCGGAACCGAAGGTTTGTCCGGTCGGATTGATGTACCAAGTGCCGAAGTTTAGCGACACACTATCGTTGATGTCGTAGTTGAGATCGAGGCCCGCCCACGGAGCGCGGTCGCCGAGATTGACGCCGCGGAACATATAGGCGGAGTCGTATCCGACGGACACGGAGCCGTAGAGGGGGAACCAGGAATCATCTTCTTCGACGACGACGGGTGCGGGAGGGGCCTTACCGTAGTCGATCATTTCGCCTGCGAAGACCTGAGCGGGAGCAAATGCGAGCAGCAAAGCGGCAGCAGCAGCAGCGGGAATAGTTGTTCTTTTAATCATTTGATAGGATGTAGTTAGTCTCTTATTTCTAATGGGTTTGTCGGGTTTGAGCGAACAAACCGACGGAGTTAAGTGGAGCAATTCTTGTACCACTGACCTGCTTATTTAGGGAATATTAGCAAATAATTCAATGTATTTTCAGAGTTTTCGTCATTTCTAACTGATTTGATATTTCGTGGGGGATTGATTTAGGGAGCGGGGTTGGAAGTGACAGCATTGGTGTGGTGGGCGCGTTGGTAGGGCGGGGATTGCGAGGGGATTGGAGGCTAGAGGGATTCTTTATTATTTAGAAATCGAAAGACGAACCGCAAATGAAGCGATGGCGTGGTGTAATGAGATGGGTGGTTTTCGTTTGGGTGACCTGGAGTGGTGTAGAGGGGGGTGTGGGAGCGAGCCCGAATTTGTTGCTGATTATTGCGGATGATCAGGCATACCGGGATTTTGGTTTCATGGGGAGTGCGGAGGTGGAGACTCCGCATTTGGATGAATTGGCGTCGCGGTCGGCGCGATTTGTGAATGGTTATGTGCCGACGAGCGTGTGCAGTCCGTCATTGGCGACCTTGTTGACGGGATTGTATCCGCATGAGAGCGGCTTGCATTACAATCATCCGCCCCCTGGCAATGCGGGGTTTAATGCGATGGGGTCGCGTGAGGAATACGAGCGGGTGCGGGGGGAGAGTTATGACTTGATTCGGTCGGCGGATACTTTGCCGCGGGTGTTGGGGGAGCGGCTGGGGTATGTGAGTTTGCAGACGGGAAAATTTTGGGAGGGGCATTTTCGGAATGCGGGGTTTACGGAGGGGATGACTTTGATGGAGCCGGTACCGGGTCAGGCTTTCGGGGGCAACCGGGTGTTGGCGAACGGGGAATTGGCGGCGCACGGCAACGGGGATTGGGGTTTGAAGATCGGGCGGGAGACGATGGAGCCGATCTTCGAATTTGTGGAAGCGAAGGACGCGCGTGGGGAGTCTTGGTTGGTTTGGTATGCGCCTTACCTGCCGCATGAGCCGCATGATGCGCCGGAGCGATGGCGGGAGCGATACGTGGGCAAACCGGGTGTGGAGTCGCACGAGGTTCCGTATTTTGCGAGTTGTAGTCAATTTGACGACACCGTGGGGCAGCTGCTGGGGTTCTTGGAGGGGAGGGGGTTGATGGAGGACACCGTGGTGGTTTTCGTGATCGACAATGGCTGGGCGCCGAGTCGTGAGCGGGGCAAGAAGGGTGGGTATGGGCATACGCGGCGGAGCAAGCGATCGCCGTTCGAGGATGGGTTGCGGACGCCGATATTGATTCGATGGGACGGAGTGGTGAAACCGGGGACGCACGAGGGCTTGGTGAGCAGTGTGGATATTGTGCCGACCTTGTATTCGGCGGCGGGGATTGGGGGGGAGGATCGTGGGGGCTTACCGGGAATGGATTTGATGCCTTATGCGCGGGGCGAGGTCGAGTTGCCGGAGGGGCGGGCGGTGTTTGGGGAGATTTATCCGGGGGACGCGTCTGTGTTGGGGGAGCCTTCGCGAGATGTGGCGTATCGGTGGGTGCGGCAGGGGCGGGACAAATTGATTGTGCCGCATGCGGACGCGGGAGGCGACGTGTGGGGCGGGTATTTGGAGGGGGATGCTTTGTTTGATGTAGTGGATGATCCTGGGGAGGAGCGGAATTTGATTGGGGAAGAGGCGCTGGGGGAGCGGGTGATGGCGTTGCGGAAGATGCTGGATGATTGGTGGACGCCGGGTGTCAAGGAGTGACAGTATGTGGGTGGGATTCGCGTTGAATCATATGAAGGAGGATTGGTGAGGTGAAAGGCACGAAGCGACGAGATTTTCTGAAGACGGCGGCGGCGGGTGCGGCGGGGACCTTTTTTGGGTCGGGATTTTCGGTGGCGGACGAAGGGAGCGGTGGCGAAGAAGGGTTTAAGCTGCGGTATATGTTGGCGTCTTCGATGTATGGGGATTTGCCGCTGGCGGAGGTGTTGCCTGAGGTGGAGAAGACGGGGACGGACCTGATTGATTTGTGGCCGCGGAAGCATGGGACGCAGCGGGATGAAGTGGAAGAGATGGGGCACGAGGCTTTTTGGGATTTGTTGGAGGAGACGGGCGTGCGGGTGGGGGCGACGACGCGTTATGATTTGGGGCCATTTGCGTTGGAGGACGAGTGTGTGTTTTTGATCAACTGTAGTGGGGGTGGCGTGATTGTGACGGGGAGCAAGTGGCCGGAGAAGAAGTTGGCGAATCCGTCCGGGCCGGAATTGAAGGCGGCGGTGCGTGGTTTTGTGGACCGGCTTTCCGACACTATTTTTCATGCGGAATCAATCAACGGGGTGCAGATCGCGATTGAGAATCATGGGAACTCCGTGATCAGCACGCCGGATTCGATTCGGTGGTTATTGGAGTATTGTGATTCGCCGCACGTGGGGATCGCTTTGGCGCCGTATCACTTGGAGGCATTGGGGGAAGATGCGGAGAGCATGGGGGCCTTGATTGAGGAGATAGGGGATCGGTTGTTTGTATTTTATGCGTGGCAGTATGGGAAGGGGTGCATGGAGGCGCAGCCGAAGGAGGATGAGTTATTGCAGATGCCGGGGCGGGGGTCTTTGGATTTCGCTCCGATGTTGCGGGCCTTGAAGAAGATCAATTACCAGTGGTATACGGAGATATTCATGCATCCTTATCCGCGCGGGATACCGATTTTGCCGACGGCGGCTGAGACCACGGCGGAGATCAATCGATCACGGGCGTATTTGGATGGGATCGTGGGCAAACTTTAGTTGTAATTTTTAGAGCGACGATTATGAGCGACAAAGTATTGATTATTGTGGGTGATGCGACGGAGACGGTGGACACCTTGTATCCTTATTATCGATTGATTGAGGCGGGGTTTGAGCCGGTGGTGGCGGCGCCGGAGAAGCGGCCTTACCAGATGGTGATGCACGAGGTGCGGCCGGGGTGGACGATTACGAAGGAGTGGGAGGGGTATACGATCGACGCGCAGGTGGCGTTTTCCGAGGTGAAGGAGGAGGAGTATGCGGGGATTTTTTTCAGTGGGGGGCGGGCGCCGGAGTATATTCGCGACGACGAGGATTTGATTCGGATCACGAAGCATTTTTTTGAGACGAACAAGCCGGTGGCGAGTGTTTGTCACGGGGTGGAGATACCGGCGCGGGCGGGTTGTGTGGAGGGGCGGCGGATGGCGACCGTGCCGAAGTGTCAGTTTGATTTGGAGGTGTGCGGGGGAATTTTTGTGAACGAGCCGTGCGTGGTGGACGGGAACCTGGTGAGTGGGCGGACCTTTCATGATCATGGGCATTACATGGGGGCGTGGATTGCGATGTTGGAAGAGGCGCAGGCGGCGCGGAAAGCGGGGTGATGGCGGGGATGAGATGGTGGGGGTGGGCGATCGGGGTGTGGTCGGTTTTGGCAACGGGTTTGTCGGCGCACCCGGTGCATGCGCCCTTGCAGATCGAGTTTCCGTTGATCCAGGGTTTTGAGACGTTTTATATCGAAAACGACGACAAGGAGTATTTGGCGGATGGTGGGGAGATTTTGTTAGGGGAGTTGAATTGCGTGGGGTGTCATGCGCCACCGGAGGGGTGGGAGGATCGGATCAGCGGCAACGTGGGGCCGAGTTTGGCGGGAGTGGGATCGCGGATGACGACGGAGGACATTCACACGATGATTCAGTATCCGCGGTTTGTGAAAACGGGGACACGGATGCCGGCCTTGTTTGCTGCGGAGGATCGTGATCCGGCGGCGATCGAAGCATTGACGCATTATTTGGCGTCGTTGAAAGAGGAACCGCGGGAAGAGGGGGACGAATTACCGGAGGGGGATGAGGAGCGGGGGGCGACGTTGTATCACGAGGTGGGGTGCGTGGCCTGTCACATGCCGGATGCGCAGTATCGGCCCGAGTTTTGGGGGGAGGATGTGGAAGCGGAGTTGCCCGCGATTCCGTCGGTGCCGGTGACTTTGGCGGGGGTATACAGCGAGGATTATTTGACGCGTTTTTTGATGGATCCGCTGGCGCACCGGCCCGGGGGGCGGATGCCGGATTTTAATTTGTCGGCGCAGGAGGCGGCGGATATTGCGAAGT
Source organism: Verrucomicrobiota bacterium (assembly GCA_039028175.1). Taxonomy (GTDB): domain Bacteria; phylum Verrucomicrobiota; class Verrucomicrobiia; order Verrucomicrobiales; family DEV007; genus JBCDBW01. The sequence continues at coordinate 8,565 of JBCCIR010000026.1, read as the reverse complement.
ATTTGCGGACGGGGCCGACGCCGACGCCCCCCTTTGAGCCGAGTGATTTGGCCGAGGATGCGGAATTGATCGCGGCGGGGAAGGGGATGTTTGAGTCGAAGGGGTGTGTGGCTTGTCATGCGGTGGGTGAGGATGGCGGGATGGCGGTGGCGGGGGAGCGGCCGGCGAAGCCGTTGATGGAATTGAATGTGAAGGCGGCGAAGAGTTGTTTATCGACGCGGGCGCAGCCGGGGGGGATACCGTTTTACCGGTTGGATTTGATTCAGCGGAAGGCGCTTACTTTGGCTTTGGAGCGGATGCAGGGGGGTGAGGTGGAGGGGCAGCTGGAAGCGTGGGAGGCGGCGGATCGACTGATGACGCGGATGGGGTGTTATGCGTGTCATTCGCGTGATGGGAAGGGTGGGCTGGAGTTGTCGCGGGCGGGTTATTTTACGTCTTCGGATGCGACTGCGATGTCGTTGGGAGACCAGGGGCGTTTGCCTCCGCCGTTGACGCATGTGGGGCGGAAGCTGACGGGGGATTGGCTGGAGAAGATATTGTTTGGAGAGGGGGGCGAGGTGCGTCCGTTTTTGTCGGCGAGGATGCCGCGATATCGGGAGGAAGATGTGGGACGATTGGTGGAATTGTTTGAAGAGGCGGATGTGCGGGAGCCGGCAGTGGAGATGGATACGAGCGGATCGGAGCGGCATCAGCGGAGTCATTTCGGGCGGGATTTGATGGGGATCAATGGTTTGGGTTGTGTAACCTGTCATGGATTGAAGGGGGAGAAGGCATTGGGTGCGCCGTCGATCGATTTGACGCGGACGGTGGAGCGGTTACGGCCTGGGTATTTCAAGGAGGTGTTGTTGGATCCCCAGGGGATGACGCCGGGGACCTTGATGCCGCCTTTGTTTATGAACCGGGCGAAGGCGGACCAGGAGGTGGAGCAGATTTGGACTTATCTTAAAGAGTTAGACCAATCGCGGTTACCGGATGGGTTGTTGAAGGATGGGGCGTTTGAATTGAATCCGGCGGAGGCGGGCGTGCCGATATTATTGCGGACTTTTTTGGAGGGCGCGGGGTTTCAGGCGGTGGCGGTGGGTTATCCGGAAGGATTGAACGTGGCCTTTGATGCGTTGGAGGGGCGATGGGCCCTGGCGTGGAAGGGGCGATTCTTAGATGCGATGAGTAATTGGGAAGAGCGGCATGCGACCCCGGCGGTGCCGTTGGGTGAGGAAGTGATATCCTTGAGTGCGGGGGTGCCCTTCGCGATGCTGCTCGAAGCGGACGAGGCGTGGCCTGAAGAAGCGGGGGAACAGGCGGGTTACGTGTTTCGGGGGTATCGGATCGAGGACGACGGGGTGCCGGTGTTTTTGTATGATTATGCGGGGATGAAGATTGAGGATCGGTTGGCACCGGATGAGGGGGGCGGGCGATTGGAGCGGCGGGTGACGATTGAGGGATCGGGCGATGTGTATTTTGAGGGGCTGCAGGGGGGCGAGGCGGGTCGGCGGAAGGTGGAGTTTGAGGATGGGGTGGGAACGATTGAGGAGGTTTTGGAGTGGTGAGGGTGGCGGGGTGGTTTTTGGTTTGGGTGGGAATGTTGTTTGCGGGGACGGTGAGGGGTGGTGAGGAATCGGAATACTATCGCCTGGAGACCTACGGGGTTCCGGACGCGTTGAAGCTGGAGGCGAGCGGGCTAGCGGTTTTGCCGGACGGGAGATTGGCGGTGGCGATTCGGAAGGGGGAAGTTTGGATCATTGAGAAGCCGACGGCGGAGCCTGCGTCGGCGGAAAGTCTGGGATATCATTTGTTTGCGAGCGGGTTGCATGAGCCCTTAGGTTTGGCTTGGCATGACGGTGCGCTCTACACGACGCAGCGGAGCGAAGTGACGCGGTTGGAGGATCGCGACGGCGATGGGACGGCGGATGCCTATTTGTCGGCGGCGAAAGGGTGGGGTGTTTCGGGGAACTATCATGAGTATGCTTATGGGCCTGTCTTTGATTCCGATGGAAACATGTGGGTGACCTTGAATGCGACGATTGGGGATCGGCCGGAGATGCCGGGGAACCGGGCAACGGAGTTTCCTTGGCGGGGGTGGTCGATGATGATGCGACCTGGTGGTGAATTGGAGCCGGTGAGTTGCGGGCTGCGATCGCCATGTGGGATCGGGGTGAACGGGGCGGGCGATGTTTTTGCGACGGATCAGCAGGGTACCTGGTGGGGGACCAATCCCCTGGTGCACTTGAAGGCGGGTGCTTTTCATGGGCATGCGGACGCCTTGGCGGACGCGGGGCGGCCGGGATCGCGGGTGGAGCATCCGGGGACGGTTCCCCAGGGATTGACCGTGGCGCAGGCGATCTCGGCGATCCCGGGTTATGCGGCGCCGGCGGTTTGGTTTCCGTATGACAAGATGGGGCAGAGCACGACGGGCTTGGCCTGTGATTTGACGGGGGGGAAGTTCGGGCCGTTTGAGGGTCAGTTTTTCGTGGGGGAATTTACGCAGGCGTTTGTGAGCCGGGTATTTTTGGAGAAAGTCGGAGGCGAATATCAGGGGGCATGTTTTCGATTTCGGAGCGGATTTCAGAGTGCGGTGGTATCGCTCGCGTTTTTGCCGGACGGATCATTGGTTGCAGGTGAGACGAATCGCGGATGGAACTCGTTGGGGACGCGTTCGTTTGGTTTGGAGCGCGTGGTGTGGACGGGGAGGGTGCCCTTTGAGATTTTAAAGATGGAAGCGCGTCCGGGCGGGTTTCTTTTGACCTTTACCGAGAAAGTGGATGTCGAATCGGCGGAGAGGCTGGGGTCGTATGTGATGAGTTCATACACGTACACTTACCACCAGCGGTATGGCAGCGAGGAAGTGGACGCGCGGGCGGTTGACGTCAAAGGGGTGAAGATTGGGGACGATGGACGGAGCGTTTTGCTGAAGTGCGGTGGCTTGCGGCCGGGATACGTGCACGAATTGCATGTGGAGGGGCTGCGATCGGCCGAAGGGAAGGCGTTGTTGCATCCCGAGGCCTACTACACTTTGAATCGGATCCCGAAGTCAGGGTAGGGCGCCGATGGCGGGGGCTTCCCCGGCGGGTTGGTATCCCTTGGGGACTTTGAGGCGTTCGGGATCGACTTTGATTTCACGAACGCTGCGGAGGCGGAGGGTGGTGGAAGAGCCGTCGTGCCAGAAGTTCGTGATCATCACGGGGAAGAGATCGCTGTCCATTTGGGGAAGGGCAAGGCGCGAAGTGGCGCGGATGCGGGCCTGACCGGGGAGACTGGCGGCGATTTTTTCGAGGTATTCGGTGAAGACCTGGATGGTGTGATGGTCTTGTGGCGGGAGCTTGAGGGATTCGATCTCGGTGACGAACAATTCGGAGACTTTACGATCGCCTTCCCAACCGATGAGGACTTTGCATTCGTGGAGGCCGATCTTGGTGCGTTCGCCGGTGTCTTCGTATCGGATGGATTTGTTCTTGGTGTTGAGTTCTTCGGGCGGGTGGAGTTGCTCGAGTTTTTTGACGAGGTGTTTGCGGACTTTGTCCTGTTCCGCGGGGGGAAGGGTGGCGACGTAGTCTTCCACGCTGATGTAAGCGCGGGCGAGCACGGTGCGAATGTTGCTGCGCATTTCTTCGAGGCGTTCGCGATCGAGGCGGAGGTAGGAGCGGTGGTGATGATCGATGTGGATGATGGCGTTCGGATTTTCCTGGAAGATGAGGATGTGATCGGGATCGCTGGAGCGTTGGAGGATTGCCTGCCCTTGCGTGATGGTGATTGTTTCTTTCGGTCCATCGGAGCCATCTTCCCTGTCCTCGCGAAAGGTCACGACGGTATCGGCGTGGGAGGGCGCGGGCAGGTGGGGGGAAGCGCTTGTGAGGACGAGCGCGAGGCGGAGAGCGGGGATGAGGCGGCAGCGAGACATCGGCATGCTATTTAGGTAAATTATTATAATTATAATCAATATTTAAATGAATGCAACCGGGTCTTTTGGCTGAGTGGTGTTTTGGGTTGAGTTGGGGGATTGTCGGGAGGGGGTGTCGGGTTTCAAGGGGCGGGGCGGTCAGCGCGCGTTTTGGTGCGTCGGGAGGGGCAGGTGTGGTGGTGCTGAGGGTGGGGGATTTTTTGAGTGTGGTCTGCGGAGTTGGCGGTAGAGGTCGAGGTGTTGTCGTGAGACCGACTTGAGTGAGAAGCGCTTTGTAATGTGGGAATGGGCCTGGGAGCCGAGTTGGCTGAGGCGATCTGGGTCTTCGAGTGTCCACTCGATGCCGCGGGTGAGGGAGGCGGGGTTAAATGGTTCTGCGAGGTAGCCGGTCCGTTTGTGTTGGACGACCTCCTTTGTTGCGGAAGCCTCGAAAGCGACAACGGGAGTGGCGCAGGCTTGGGCCTCTGCCGCCACGAGCCCGAAGGATTCCTGGCGGGAGGGTGTAATGGTGACGTCGGAAGCGGAGTAGAGCGCGGCGAGGGTGAAGTCGTCTTTGAGGGTTCCGAAGAATGTGACGGGGTAGGGGAGCTCGGCGTTTTCTGGACCGGCGGGTTTTGTCATTCCGAAGAGAGCGAGGTGAACATCGGCGTGATTGAAGCGGAGTTGTCTGAGCGCGGTGATGAGTTCACGATAGCCTTTGTTCGGGTCGGATTCGGCGAACATGGCGCCAAAAGAGATGATGAGCTTGTTTTGAGGGAGGTTGAGGAGTTTCCGGGCGGCTTGTTGGTCGATGGGTTTGAAGACCTTGGTATCGATGCCGTTTGGGATAACGCTCAGGGCGCGATTTTTCCAGAGCGCGCTTTGTTTTGCTTTACTGGCGAGCCAGTGACTGGGGGTCACGGCGCTGAGTGGGCGTTGCTGGGTATCGAGACGGCGGTATGCTTTTGATTTGCGCTGCCAGGTCCATGCGTCTACATCGAGGCCGCCCTGGGTATGTGGTCGGGAGTTTTTCTGGTAGGGAAGAGGGTAGCGTTTGGTTTCGGCGTATTCGTGATGGAACATGCCGCATACGGGCCACATATCGTGGAAGGTCCAGACAATGGGAGTGTTCGGCGACGCGAGTTTGGAAATGCTTTGGATGGGCAGGAAGGCGTTCTGGACCCAGTGCAAGTGAATGATGTCGGGCTGGAAGCGGCGCACTGCCCGGACCAGTTTCGGGTTGGGAAGCCAGGCGAGACTTTGGTGAACGAGATCCGGGAAGGATGTGAGCTTCAGGGGGCAGCGTTCTATGTGTCGGCGCAGGGAATCGCAGATGGGGTGGGTGATGGCGCGCGTGTCGTGGTCGGCGCCGGACTTTTCGGCGACGAGCATATGGGAGGTTTCGATTTCGGGAAGTTGGTTAAGGGCCTGATGGAGGCGACTTGCGGCGCGACCGGCGCCGCCGAGGGCATCATGGGTGCTGAGGTGGAGAATTCTCATGAATGGGTTGGGGGGAGGTTGAGCAGAGGACGATTCAGGTTGTTGAGGCGCTGGGATTGGTGGCGAGTGGGGCGTCGCTTGGGTTCGATTTATCACGGCTTGGCTGGATTTGATGGACGGACTTTCGGAACATTCTTGGGAAGACCGTGCCGGTGATGGCGAGTTTCGTCAGGCCCATCCCGAGGAGGAGTCCGGGGAGTCCGAATTGGGTGAGGCCGAGGGTGGCGGGGCCGAGGATGACGAGGGCTTCGGCGAGGACGAAGACGGCGGCGGGTTTGACTTTGCCCATTCCGATGAGGAGGGAGTGGTGGATATGGTTCCAGATGCCGATGCTAAAGAAGCACATGAAGGCGAAGAGCGTGAGGCGTGGGATTTGGACTTCGGGACCGAGCCAGAGGGGGATCAGCCAGGGGCCGAGAGTGACGATTCCGATCATGGCGGCGACGCAGTAGGCGGCACCGAAGCGCCGGAGTTTTGTGGCGGCGGCTTGGATCCATTTGAGGTCGTGGCGGGCCACTGCGTCCACGATCGCGGGCCAAGTGGGGGTGGTGATCATGATGACGAAGCCGGCGAGTGTGACATCGATTTGGACGATGACGTTGAAGATTCCGACCGTCGCGGGACCTGCCAGGTGACCGATGATCAGGGCGCAGGCGTTGAACTCGACGAGACCGGTCACGGAAGATGAGAGGGAGAACGCGACGCCGTCGCTGAGGAGATGGCGGGCGATGCTCCGGCGGAACAGGCGTGGGCGGGGGAAGAGCCATGGCCGCTGAATCAGAAGGTGAATCGTATTCCCGAGTTTGGCGAGAGCGTTTGATCCGAAGACGCAGAGGAGCAGGTATTCGATTGACGGGAAGTGGGAAATCCCGACGGCGAGGGCGGCGGCGCCGAGAAAATTGCCGGCGGCGCCCCACGCGTTGTTGATGTTTGCTTCGAGGTATCCTTCCCGGGTGCGTTCGGTATGACTGAGGATGAACTGCGCGATGACGATGCCGAGGCCGAGCCAAAGAGCGGGTCGCATGGTATCGGCGAAGGGCGCGTATTTTGCGCCGAAGAGAACGGGGATGGGGATTGTCGTGAGGATGCTTGATACGATGGTGACGCCGAGCGTGGCGAGGCCGAGAATGATGAAGAAAGCCGTGGTGTAATAGTTTTGCTGATCGGTGCGGGAGTTGCGGGCGAGGGCTTGGGATATCCCGTGAGTGAGCGCGGGTCCGACACCCACCTGGAGGAGCATCACGATGAGGATGCCCATGGCGATTGTCGAATAGATGCCAAAGACCTCGAGTCCGAGCACACGAATCGCGATGGGAATTGAAATCAGTTGGAGCAGCGCGGTGCCTGCTTTGGACATGAGAGACGTGATCACGGCCCAGCGGATGGCGTGATTACGGCGGTGTGTGCCATTGGATGCTGTGGGTGGTCCGCTCATGGTGGATCAGGCCACAGGGATTGGAGTTGGCATGGGCGCAGCGGCAGCGGGGGAGCAGGCGTCTTTGAGAATCTCTTTGAGACTGTGTCCGACCGTATTCCAATTGAGTCGTGTTTGGAATTCGGAGAGTGAGGTGAGCGCGAGTTCGCGGTATTCGTTTCGGTTGTGGAGGCATTCGCGGATACGTGAGGCGTATTCCTGCGGCGAGGCGTCCCGGGGGAAGCGGTAGCCGTTGGCTCCGTTGCGAACCACCTCGGCTATCCCTCCCACATCGGTGGACAGAGACGGGAGGCCGTGGGCACTTGCTTCGGCGAACACGAGGCCGAAGCATTCCGCGAGGGTGGGAAGGATCAGAAAGTGGGAATCGGCGAAGAGGCGGTGCAGTTTTTCCTGATCGGCAGCATTGGATTTCGATAGGAATCCGTGAGTCGAGACGAAATCGGGCAGTGGGCCCGGGGGAGTGACCCCGACCACGTGGAGTCGGCATGTTAGACCGGAATCGTTCAGCGTGCGCGCGACTTCCAGGGCGAGAGGTCCCCCTTTTCGATTCCAGTCGACTCCAACGAAGAGGAGTGAGCATTCTTTATCTGAGCGATTTGAGATGGCGGCTTCGACCACCGCTTCGGAAGGGTGTGATTCGAGGTTGGCTCCGAGCGGGAGGACTTTGATTTTCCCGGGAGCGACGTCGTAGAAACGTGTCGCCCCGCGAGCGGCCCACTGGGAACTGTAGATAGCGGTATGGCATTTCGTCAGCGCGATCTGATCGAGTTTGTGCCCGTTCCGAAGCGTTTCTTGTGAGAGGTTGCAGAACTCAGGATAAAAGCCGACCAGGCCATCGAAGGTGGAATCCGACCAAAAGACGACGGGCTGCCGGCATTCGAGGTGGGCGATGGGCCGCGTCCCGGGGCAGAAGATGATATCGGGATTGAGTCGATCGATTTGTTCGGCGGCTTGCTCGGCGAAGTGCCGCGCGACGTCCGGTTGGACGTCGGTGAGGTATCGTTTTCGAAGGGCGTAGTAGGCGGATTTCTTTCCGAGGTGCCTGAGTCTGTGGTGAACGGCGAGTGGGCCGACGTAGTCGATGTGAACGTTTTGGTTGCGCAGGGACCGACTCACAAAGAGGCCGATCCCGGACCATTGGTGAACGTCGGTGGCGTCGTATTCGGTGACGTATGCCAGTTTCATGCTTCCGGTTCGGCGCCACCGGCGGACGGTCGTCGTTGTATCGGCTGCGCTGGGACGTTCTTTATGTGTTTTTGTTGGGCGAGGCGGGGGGCTCCGACTAGTGGGTATTCACCGGTGCAGGCGTGCGACTGGTCATCTCGTCGTAGATCCAGCGGTATGTTTTTTCCATGCCGTCTTTGAGCGGTATGGAGGGAGCCCAGTCCATGAGTTCGCGGATGAGTGTGTTGTCTGAGTTGCGTCCGCGCACGCCTTTGGGTGCGTCGAGTTTGTAATTACGCTCGAGTTTGATGCCGGCGATTTCTTCGACGATGTCGACGAGTTGGTTGATGGTGACCATTTCGTCGCTGCCGAGGTTGATGGGTTCGATGACATCGCTTTGTAGGATGTCGTAAACGCCCTTGGTGCAGTCGTCGATATACATGAAGGAGCGGGTTTGTTCGCCGTCGCCCCAGATTTCGATTTCGTGATTCCCGGAGAGTTTTGCGGCGATGACTTTGCGGCAGACGGCGGCGGGGGCTTTTTCGCGTCCGCCGTCGTAGGTGCCGAAGGGGCCGTAGACGTTGTGGAAGCG
>JBCCIR010000025.1:0-45881 GCA_039028175.1 Verrucomicrobiota bacterium | reverse complement strand
GTAACTGCGAGACTGCGTACCTGCGAAACTCCCCCCCGCCTCCCCCCTTCAAAATTCAACATTCACCATTCACAATTCCCCATTCTTCCCCTACCTTCCCCCCATGCCTCGCGACCACCGCTCCCGACTCATCCCGGACGACAAACTATCTTCCCTCAGCCTCGCCGCCCTCGCCGCCGCCGGCGTCTCCCTCCCGGAAAAAGCCGAAGCCGTCATCATCGTCAATAACGACGTCCTTACCGACCCGGCCGCCACCGCCCAAATCAATCTCCAATTCAATCCGACCGGCACCAACAGTGGCATCCAGCTAAGCGCCGGAATCAATCCCTCCGCACCCGGTTGGATTTTTGACCTAAGAACCCAAACCGTCCCCGGCTACACCGACATCTTCTACGCTGCCTATTTCGAGTTTGCTACAGGCACAATCATCGCTAGCGTCACCTACCAGTTCCTCGGATTCACGTTCAGCTACTACTTCCCGCCCGCTTCTTCCACCTACATCTTTACCCAGATTACCCTGTTCTCAGACACACAAGCCTTCCTGCTCTCGGCCGTCCCCTCACCCTATACCTGGTTGAACAACGGGCTTCTCCGAAACCCGCTCCCGGTCAATTCCAACCCCTTCTACATCGGCCTCCGCCGCATCGAAGCCGACGGCGATGCCTTTTACGGGTGGGCAAAACTCCAATACGGCAGCATCACCCACCTCCAATCCGCCTTCAACAGCACCAGCAACGGCAACATCACCATCGGCCAAGTCCCCGAACCCTCCACTGCCCTCTTGTTGGCCGCCGGTTCGGCCAGCCTCCTCGCCACCCGCAAACGCCGCAAAAAAGCCGCCTGACGACCATCCTCCGTTCGCCCTAATAACGAAGGCGGGGCGAATAGCCTGCCCTGAGCGAAACCGAAGGGTCCCTGTCGACGTGTCCTTCGTAGCTCGGAGAGCGAAGAACGGAGCCTCCGCAGTGAAGCCCGAAGGGCGTGCCCTTCGAAGCTCGAAGAGCGTAGAACGGCTTGGCGAAGCCAAGACGGCAGGGCGCAACGAGGACTACCCCTTCCTCACCTGCTAACCCAGGTCGCTTCTCCCCCTGCCTCCAACTTCATCATTCATCATTCCGTGTTCCTTGTTCACTATTCAAAAAAACCTTCCGCCCAATACCTTCAAAACACCCCCATCGATCCTCCCTCTCTTAGCCATTTACCTCTCCTAGTTCTTCCCCTAACCTACCCAAAGCCATGAGCCCCTCCCCAATCCCCCATCGCGCCCATCTCGACCACCGCCTCCAATCCCTCGGCCTCGGAACCGTCGCCGCCACCGCCGCCGGCCTCGCCTTCACCCCGAAAGCCGAAGCCGCCATCGTCTACACCGGCACCGGCCTCACCGACCCCAATACCCCCGGGGCCGTCCTCATGACCCTCGACGGCACCAACATCCTCTTTTCCAGCGGCTTCCCGACCACCATGATCACCGGCTTCGGTTTCCAGATCGTCAACTATTCCGGCTCGACACTCGGCTTGGTTCAGGGCGGAGACCTCGTGAACGGCACTATCACCTACGTCTACCAGTTTCTCGCCACCAACGATCCCACCGCCACCGGCCAGTTTCCCACCATCAATGCCGTCTTCTTCACGGAAACGCAGACCTTTCTCCTCTCCAACGCCACCCTGAACACGAACTTCGTCTGGGGAAGTCTGGGCGCCAACATTTTCCCCCCAGTAATACCAAATAGTTCCTTCTACTTCGGCCTCCGCCGCGTCGGCCTCGGCACCACCGAATACGGATGGGCCGAAGTCCAATTCGGCAGCGTCACCGTCGTCAGCGCCGCCTTCAACACCACAAACAACGGATCCATCGCCATCGGCCAAATCCCCGAACCCTCCTCCACCCTCCTCCTAGCCGCCGGCGCCACTGGCCTCCTCAACGCCCGCCGCCGCCGCAAAAAAGCCGCCTGACGATCATCCTTCGTTCGCCCTAATAACGAAGGTGGGGCGAGACGTCCCTGTCGAGCCTCCGCAGTGAAGCCCGAAGGGCGCAACGAGGACTACCCCTTCCTCACTTCCGAACCCTGGTCGCTTCTCCCCCTCCCTCCTACTTCATCATTCAATATTCCTTGTTCATTATTCATTATTCATTTCCTCCTTCCCCGCTATAGTCCCTCTCATTCCTCATGCCTCCCGCCTCCCCTCACTCCCAAAATAGAAAGCTCCTCCTCATCGGCATCGACGGCGCCGATTGGAACCTCATCCGCCCTCTCATCGACAACGGCGAACTCCCCGCCTTCACCCACCTCGTCGAAAACGGCACCATGGGGAATCTCGCCACCCTTTCCCCCACCTTGTCCCCCGTCCTCTGGACCTCCATCGCCACCGGCAAACGCGCCGGCCTCCACGGTATCCATGGCTTCACGGAAATCGATCCCACCACCAATCGCGTCCGCCCCGTCTCCTCCGTCTCACGTAAATGCAAAGCCGTCTGGAATATCCTCCAGCAAAACGACAAGACCGTAAACCTCTCCAACTGGTTCGCCTCGCACCCCGCCGAACCCCTCAACGGCATCGCTCTCTCCGACTTCTTTCCCAGCCCCGGTCCCGCCAACGCCACCGAACCACCCCCCGTCCCCGACGCTTCCGTCCACCCCTGGGACAAAGCCGAACACTTCGGCGACATGCGCGTCATCTTCGACGACATCGATTCCTCCATCGGCGATCTCTTCATCAAGGACCTCGAAGGCGCCGACGAGAAAAAAGACCAACGCATCACTCAGCTCGGCATGCAGCTCGCCGAGTCCTACACCCTCCAAGGCACCACCCTCGACATTCTCGAAAACCACCCCTGGGATTTTCACGCGGTCTACTTCCGCGTCGTCGATATCCTCTGCCACATTTTCATGCCCTTCCATCCCCCCCAAATGGAAGGCGTCCCCGATGAACTCTTCGAACACTACTCCGATACCATCAACAGCGCCTATCGCTTCATCGATCTCCTCCTCTCCTTCCAACTCGCCAAAGCCGGCCCGGATGCCACAGTAATGATCCTCTCGGATCACGGGTTCCTCCACGATCACCTCCGCCCGCGACCCAACCTCCAGAACGCCTTCGCCGATCCCGAAGGCTGGCACCGCGATCACGGCATCATTCTCGTAAAGGGTCCCGGCGTCAAAAAAGACCACCTCATCCACGGCGCCGGCCTCCTCGATATCACCCCCACCATCCTCTCCCTCTTCGGTCTCCCTCTCGGCAAAGACATGCAGGGCCGCGCCCTCACCGCCATCTTCGAAGAAGAACCGGAAATCGAATACATCGATTCCTGGGAAAACGTCCCCGGCGAAGACGGACGTCACCCCGACGGCTCCACCATGGGTGACGCCGATGCCAAAGAACTCCTCGATCGCTTCGTCGAGCTCGGATACATCGCGCCCCTCGGCGATAACGCGCAGCAAAACAACGACCAGACCCTCATCCAAAACGGTTGGAACCTCGCGCGCGACTTCATGGATTACGGCGCTTGGGAAGACGCCCTCCCTCACCTCGAGACCCTCCACCACAAAGCCCCAGGCAATCCCTCTTTCACCGTCCAACTCGCCTACTGCCAATGGCGCCTCGGCCTCGCCGCCGAAGCGGAACGCACCCTCGGCGACGCGCTCCGCATGGCCCACGAAGGCCCCATGCTCTCCCTCCTCCGCGGCCACCTCGCCCTCGAACGCGACGACGAAAAAGAAGCCCTCACCCACTACGAAGCCGCCGCCGAGCTCGTCCAAAACAATCGCGAAATCCATCTCGCCATCGGCCGCGCCTGGCTCCGGCTCAACAAACTCGAAGAAGCCGAAGCCGCCTTCCGCAAAGTCCTCGAACTCGAACCCGAAAACGCCTTCGCCTTCCAAGGCCTCGCCCGCACCCACCTCATCGCGGAACGATGGGAAGACGCCGCCCACGCCGCCATCGACGCGGTCGCCCTGCAACACAATCTCCCCACCGCACACGCCGTCCTCGGCGACGCCCTCATCAATCTCAACCAATTCGAAGAAGCGAAGAACGCTTACGAACGTTGCATCACCTACGACGGCACCCGCACCGGCGTGATGCTCAAGCTCGCCACCCTCGCCCGCGAAAAATTCAACGACTCCCACGGCGCGCTCTCCTGGCGCACCCGCGCCGAACGCGTCCAACAGGAAACACCCCCCGATACCGACCGCCTCGACCGCCTCCGCACCGAGGCCGAAGACCGCCGCCTCGCCCGCGAACAGGAAGCGGTCTGGGGCGAAACGGAAACCCCGGAACAACTCGCCGAACAACAAGCCAAACACCGCGAACAAGTCGCCGCCGCCATGGCGCCGCCTGAGCAACCCGCCGAACGCCTCGAGCCCGGCCAGGAGTTCGTGATCGTCTCCGGCCTCCCCCGCTCCGGCACGTCCCTCATGATGCAAATGCTCAAGGCCGGCGGCCTCGACCTCCAGACCGACGACGAACGCCCCGCCGACGAACACAATCCCGAGGGATACTTCGAGTGGGACGACATCAAAAAGCTCGCGGAAAACCCGCTCCTCATTGAGCGCGCCCACGGAAAAGTCACCAAGGTCGTCTCGCCCCTCCTCCGCTATCTCCCCACCCATCACCAATACAAGGTCATCCACATGGAACGACCTCCTGTCGAAGTCGAAGCCTCCCAACGCAAGATGGTCCTCGCCGAGTCCGGCAACGGCGACGCCCCCGACCCGGAAAAACCCGTCGACTCCGACCAAATCCAGGCCGCCCTCGACCTCCTCCGCACCCAGACCCGCGACCTCCTCGAAAAAGCCGATCGCTTCACCCACGTCTCCGTCTCCTACCCCGACCTCCTCGCCAACCCCGAAGCCACCATCGCCTCCCTCGCCAAGTTCCTCTCCACCGACCTAGACCCCGCCGCCATGGCCACCGCCATCAAACCCGAACTCCACCGCGAAAAAGCCCGGTAGGGCGTGGCCTCCGGACGCGCCTGCCTCCTGCCTCCCCTCTGCCTCCCACTTCAACATTCACCATTCGCACGCCGCGCGCCCCCCTTGCCTCCCCATTCACCATTCATCATTCCTCTCGACACCCCCCCTCCACCCCCTAACCTCTGCTCCGTTATGAACTCTCTCCCTTCATCGCCCGCCAAACGCTACGAACTCCTGACCTTGGGTCTTGGCGCCGCCGCGGCGGCCGGGGCTTCTCTTCCGCAAAAAGCCGAAGCCACCATCGTCATTGGCGGACCATCTGGAATCATTGTCAACAACGATGGCGTCACCGCGACCGACTACCTCAACATTCAGTTGGACCTGGGAAATTCCTTGGCTCCCATCCTCATCGGCGCCGTCACCACGAGAATTCAGGGGTGGAACTTCAATGGATATCTCGATTCCATGGACCTCGCGTTCACCTTCGCCGACCGCACCGGCTCCGGTGTCGATGGAATCTACACTTATTTCATCCTCGACCCAAATGACACCGCCTTCCCCATCTTTTCCGCCTCGCAGACCTTCGACCTCGCGACCCTCGGTATCTCAGCCTTTACCGATAGCCGAGGTTATGCCCTCACAACATCAACCGATACCTGGTTTATCGGACTGCGCCGCACTAGCAGCCTCGGAGCTGACATCAACGGTTGGGTCCAACTCCAGTTCGGCAGCGTCACCCACCTCCAGTCCGCCTTCAACTTCAGCGACCCCTCCTCCATCACCGTCGGCCAAGTCCCCGAACCCACCTCCGCCCTCCTCCTCGCCGCCGGCGCCACCGGCCTCCTCGCTGCGCGCCGACGCCGAAGAAACACCGCGTAGTCCCGACAGAGCTTTCTCGCCTCTCCCCTGCGTAACTGAGCAACTGCGTACCTGCGCAACTCACCCTTTTGCCTCTCCCTTCAACATTCAAAATTCAACATTCAAAATTCGCGCGTCGCGCGCCCCCCCTATCCTCTCGACAAGCCACTCTCTTTGGGCTATAACCCTCCCTCGATGCCCAAGAGCCCACGAACCACCACCCGCCTCGACCAGAAACTCCTCACCATCACCCTCGGCTCCGCCGCCGCCGCAGGCGCTTCCCTGCCCGAAAAAGCCGAAGCTACAGCCCTGCTTCCTTCAGGCATCATCGTCAACAACGACGTGCTCACTGCGATCGACAGCATCAATGACAGAATCAACATCCAGCTCAACCTGACCGATCTCGCCTCGCCCATCGACGTCATCACCGTCTCTTCCTTCGGCATCCCAGGCTGGAACTTCAATGGCTACTTCTACAGCGCAAGCACCAGGGTTGGAATGACCTTCTTTGGCGCAACCGCTTCGAACTCGGGACTAATCTATTCCTACCTGTTTCTCACTGGAACCTATTTCACCGCCACCGCATCGGTCGATATCAGTGGATTCAGTGAATCCGACTTCACCTACTCCACCGGCATTCTCGTCGACAACTCGCCGGACACCTTATATTTCGCTCTCCGCCGCACCAGCAACGGCGGCCCCGACATCAATGGCTGGGTCCAACTCCAATTCGGCAGCGTCACTCACCTCCAATCCGCCTTCAACTTCAGCGACCCCTCCTCCATCACCGTCGGCCAAGTCCCCGAACCCTCCTCCGCCCTCCTCCTCGCCGCCGGCGCCACGGGCCTCCTAACGGCCAGAAGACGCCGCAAAAAAGCCGCGTAATCCCAAGGCCGCCACCTCGCATCACTCTCCCCTGCGCAACTGCGTAACTGCGAGACCGCGCAACTCTCCTCCTATCCCCTCGACAACCCACTCTCTTTGGGCTACAACCCTCTTTCGATGCCCAAGCGCCCACGAACCACCGCCCGCCTCGACCAAAAACTCCTCACCCTCGGCTCCGCCGCCGCCGCAGGCGTCTCTCTCCCCCACAAAGCCGAGGCCCTGGTCATGCTCCCCTCCGGCATCGTCGTGAACTCCTCAATCGTCACCGCTGATATCACCGTCCTCCGGATATGGCTGAATGTCACCGATATCTCCAATCCCATCACCGTCGCCCAGGGCTACGGCAACAGCCGCGGATGGAAGTTTTATGCCCAATCTGTATCCTCCGGCTTCCAGGTCTCGATCGACGGAAATCCAAATACCACCGACGGCACGGCCACGTATTCCTACCTCTTTCTCTCCGCCTTCTATTCCGAGTCTCAGACCTTCGACCTAAACACCTTCTCGGACGCTTCGTTCACCGACTCGGCCAATCTCTTCGCGCCGACCACATCGAACAACACCTGGTTCGTCGCCCTGCGCCGCACCAACACCGGTGGCCTCACCGGCACGCTGAACGGTTGGGCCCAGCTCCAATTCGGCAGCGTCACACACCTCCAGTCCGCCTTCAACTTCGACAACCCCTCCTCCATCGCCATCGGCCAAATCCCCGAACCCACCTCCACCCTCCTCCTCGCCGCCGGCACCACCGGCCTCCTCACCGCCAGAAGACGCCGCAAAAGCGCCGCCTAATCCCGGCGAACCTTTCCTCGTCCCCCCTGTGCAACTGCGTAACTGCGTAA
Organism: Verrucomicrobiota bacterium; assembly: GCA_039028175.1. Taxonomy (GTDB): domain Bacteria; phylum Verrucomicrobiota; class Verrucomicrobiia; order Verrucomicrobiales; family DEV007; genus JBCDBW01. The sequence continues at coordinate 38,383 of JBCCIR010000025.1, read as the reverse complement.
CTGCGCAACTCTCTCCTCAAAAAAAAATCTGCGGTAAAAAACTCCTCCTCTCCCGCACCCCAATTCCTAATTCCTAATTCCTAATTCCTAATTGGCCCCCGGCCTCCCCCCATGATCGTCAAAGTCGCCCTCCCCCTCATCCTCGCCTTCATCATGTTCTCGCTCGGCCTCGGTCTCCGCGGCACCGACTTCTCCCGCATCTTCAAGTTCCCCGGCAAATTCGCCCTCGGCCTCGGCAACCAAATCCTCCTCCTCCCCCTCATCGCCTTCGCCCTCGCCCTTCTCTTCAAACTCCCCCCAGATCTCGCCGTCGGCTTCATGATCCTCGCCTTCTGCCCCGGCGGCGTCACCTCCAACGTCCTCACCCGCATCGCCAACGGCAATACCCCCCTCTCCATCTCCCTCACCGCCGTCACCAGCCTCCTCTCCATCGTGACCGTCCCCCTCCTCGTCTCCCTCGCCGTCACCCACTTCATGGGCGACAAAGCACCCCCCGTCAACGTCACGAAACTCGGCCTCCAAATGTTCGCCATCACCGCCGTCCCCGTGGTCCTCGGCATGACCCTCACTGCGGCCGCTCCAAAACTCGTCACCAAAATCTCACCCGCCGTCTCCCGCATCGCCCTCGTCCTCTTCGTCCTCATCATCCTCGCCGCCCTCGCCAAAAACTGGGTCGTCGTTTGGACCAACCTCCCCGCCCTCGGCCCCGCTCTCATCTTCCTCAATGTCCTCCTCCTCACCCTCGGCCTCCTCACGTCCAAACTCGCCAAGCTAAACCCCGCCGACGCCTCCACCATCGCCATCGAGTCCGGCGTGCAAAACGGAACCCTCGGCATCGCCGTCGGCGCCCTCATCGCCCTCAACGCCACCGAAAACCTCCCCCCCACCACCGTCCCCTCCGCCGTCTACGGCATCACCATGTATCTCGTCTCCATCCCCTTCGTCCTCTACCGCCGAAAAAAACACCCCACCCCCTGAACAAACTTCCCCTCTCCCCCCCCTGCCTCCCACTTCAACATTCAAAATTCACCATTCAAAATTCGCGCGCCGTATAATCTTCGCTATGCCATCACCGCGCTCCAGCTCCTCCAACCCCACCACCGCCGAAGCCTGGCACGAGCGCGCGCATGCCCACCTCGAGGAAAAAAAACACCCGGAAGCCGCCCAAGCCTACCAACAAGCCCTCGCCCTCGACCCCAATCATGTCCCGTCCCTTATCGCCCTCGCCCGCCTAACCTTCAACCCCCAGCACCCGCAACAAGCGCACGCCCTCCTCACACGCGCCCTCGATCACGACCCCGAAAATACCGATGCCCTCGCCCTCCAAGGCACCTTCCGCTTCCGCCTCGGCGACTGGGCCCGCGCCGAACCCGCCCTTCAAAAAGCCCTCGCCCTCGACCCCGCCCACAAAGAAGCCCTCACCAGCCTCGCCGAACTCTACATGAAATGGGCTCGCACCCCGGAAGCCCGCGACCTCTTCAACCGATACTACGAAGCCTACCCCGATGACCTCGAACGACGCTCCGGCGCCCTCTTCGTCAATCACTACTTCCAGCCCGATAACCGCGCCGATGAATTCGAAGCCATCCGCGACTGGGGAAAACGTCTCCCCCAACCCGATGACGACCCTCCCTTCACCTTCCCCGGTCTCGACCGCGATCCCGATCGCCGCCTCCGCATCGCCTACCTCTCCCCCGACTTCCGCTGGCACGCCGTCGCTCACTTCGCCCTGACCGTGGTCGAGAACCACAACCCGGATCAGGTCGAAGTCTTCTGCTACTCTCAAAACCCCAAGACCGACGACTACACCCTCCGCTTCCGTGAAGCCGCCGACCACTGGATCGAAACGAAGGAACTCTCCGACGAAGAACTGCGAGACCGCATGCGCGAGGACCGTATCGACGTCCTGATCGAACTCACTGGCCATACCGCCGGGCATCGCCTCGGAGCCGTCGCCCTCCGTTGCGCCCCCGTTCAAGCCCATTGGCTCGGCTTCTGCAATTCCACCGGCGTCCCCGCCATGGACTACCGCCTCTCCGACGAGGTCTGCGATCCCCCCGGCGACGCCGACCGCTTCAGCACCGAGGAGATCACCCGCCTCCCCGGCGGATTCTTCACCCATCTCCTCCCCGATGAAGCGCCACCCGTCCGCCCCGCGCCCGCCCTCCGCAACGGTTTCCTCACCTTCGGCTGCTTCAATAATCACCTCAAAACCAACCCCATCGTACTCCGCCTCTGGACGCAACTGCTGCAAGAAGTCCCCGACTCCCGCCTCCTCCTCCGATACTCCGGATACGACAACGCCTACCTCCGGCAATCCGTCACTGCCTTTTTCGAAGAAGCCGGCATCGCGTCCGAACGCCTCCGCCTCCTCTCCGGCACGCCCGCCATCAACCAATACTACGACCTCTACGGCCAGATCGACATCGCCCTCGACCCCTTCCCCTACAACGGCATGACCACCAGCTGCGAATGCTGCTGGATGGGCGTCCCCTTCGTCACCATGGCCGACGACGTCCACCGCTCCCGCGTCGGCGCCACCATCCTCACCCAAATCAATCACCCCGAGTGGATCGCCCATTCCCCCGAAGAATACCTCACCATCGCCAAAGACCTCGCCGCTGATCCCAAACGCCTAAACAACCTCCGCCCTGAAATCCGAACCGCCATGGAAGAATCCTCCCTCGGCGACGGCAAAGGCATGGCCGGAAAAATCGAAACCGCCGCCCGCAACTGGTGGCAACGCTGGCTGCAGCAAGAGCCCAAGGCCCCATAAATCGAGATTGATCCCCTCCCCCATCTCAGATATCATCTCCCCCATGGCCCCACCATCAACCCGGCTCGATTCCAAAGACTCCACCGTTTTGGGCGCCGGCATCACCCTCGCCCTCGCCGCTGGTGCCTCTCTCCCCTCCAAAGCCGACGCCGTCGTCATCGTAAATACGAACGATGTTTCAATCACCGCGGGGTTCGGAGCCTATGTTGGAATTCAATTTGACCATGTGAACGAGACAATCTCCGTTGCCTACCGTGGCGGTTCCAATGGCCTCGGGTGGTTGTTTGGCCTCTTCACCACCGGAAGTGTTCAGGCCGTCTTCTACACCTTCGGCGGCACCTTCGGATACGACGCCCTCGCGAACTTCTGCTCTGGCTCGTCCTTCGCCACCTTCGGAGATCCCCCCCCGCCATACGACCTCGCTAATCTGCCTCCAAGCACCGCCGGCCTCAATCTCGGCTGGACACCCGGGGTGTCGACTGCAGTGGCTCCCCCAGTCTCAACAACCTTCTTCGTCGGTCTTCGCAAAACCGTCGGCAGCGACAGCTACTATGGCTGGTCCGAATTCGAAATCGGCAGCCTCGATCACGTCCGCACCGCCTTCGAAACCCAGGCCAACACCGGCATCGTCCTCGGCCAAATCCCCGAACCCGCCTCCGCCGCCCTCCTCGTCACCGGCCTCGCCGGCGTCTCCGCCTTCCGCAGAAGGCGAAAACCTTCCCCCACCACAGCCTGATCTCCGGACGAATCGCATTGCATCAGGCCGACATGGCGGGTAATCAGCCTAGCCTGTAGCTTATGCCAGCAAAACCGCTCATCGACCAACCCAAGGGAACCCACGCCCTCGGCGTCACCATCGCCCTCGCCGCCGGCGCCTCCCTCCCTTCCAAGGCCGACGCCGTCGTCATCGTCAACAACGATGCCGCCTCGACCACGAACGCGGCCTACATCAACATCCGCTTCGACCACATCAGTGGGAGCATCTCCGTCATGGAAACGGGATGCGTGCCCGGCCTCTATGGGTGGATCCTCTTCCAATCGAACACCACCTTCGAGTTGTTGAATCTCAATAGCTACACCAGCGCCAGCTACTACGTCCTCAACAAGACCTATCCCGCGGCGCCCGCAAATATCGCGTTCAACCCGCCCGTCCCTCCCATTGATCTCGCCAATCCGATCCCACAGGGTACCGGATATACCCTCAACTGGAGCGGAGGCTTCCTCGTGACCGGAACCTTGCCGCCCGTCTCGGAACGCTTTGTGGTCGGCCTCCGCAAACAAGTCGGGGGCGACAACTACTACGGGTGGTCCGAGTTCGAAGTGGGCAGCCTGAATCACATCCGCACCGCCTTCGAAACCCAGGCCAACACCGGGATCACCCTCGGCCAAATCCCCGAACCCTCTTCCGCGGCTCTCCTCCTCACCGCCGGCCTCGCCGGCGTCGCCACTTTCCGCCGACGCCGCACGTCCGAATCCGCAAAAGCCTGGCTCCAATCCGATTCGGATTGATTTAAACTCCCCGGGCAAGTAGGCTCCTCGCGGCCCATGCCCTCCCGTTCACCCAAAGAACTACCCAAAGGAACCCACGCCCTCGGCGTCTCCGTCGCCCTCGCCGCCGGCGCCTCCCTCCCCTCGAAAGCCGAAGCCGTCTTCCTCATCGACGCCACCAATGTCTCCGCCACCACCGGCTCAGACTACATTAACATCCGCTTCAACGAATTCGGCCCCTCACTCCAGGTCACCAATGTCGGCTTTTCTGAATCAGGCTGGAACGTCGGCCCATTCAATTTTGTCTCCTCAGATTATCTCGTCGCCGGCGGCATCTCCTCCATCTTCTTCTCCACCGGTGCCAGCACGGTCGGTTTCTTCCGCTACGAGTTTCTCTACGATTCGTCTTCCGATCTTCGCCTCTTCACCTCGCCCACCATTTCTTCATACGATCTCGCGAACCTCCCACCCGGAGAAGACGTCTGGGGCCAATCTCCCGGTTTGCTCGATTTGCCGCCGTCCCAGACCCGCTTCTACGTTGGCCTGCGCAAGACAACTACCGTCGGGGGGAACTCAGAACACTACTACGGCTGGGCAGAATTCGAAGTCGGCAGCCTCAATCATCTCCAAACCACCATCAATACCACCTCGAACGGATCAATCCTCGTGGGCCAAGTCCCCGAACCCGCCTCCGCCGCACTCCTCGTCACCGGCCTCGCCGGCATCACCGCTTTCCGCCGACGTCGCCACTCGCCAAAGTCGCAAGCTCACAACGAGTAGAGAACCACGCTCCAAGGCACATTTCTTGCTACAAAGAATATCGTCGGACGGCTTATGAAGACAGAGCAGGTAACCCCTCAGAATAGGCCCAAAGGGCCCCCGGCCCTCGGCGTTTCCCTAGCCCTCGCCGCCGGCGCTTCCCTCCCCTCAAAAGCCGACGCCGTCATCATCGTCAACGATCAGATGATCACGCTGGGGGCAAGCGTATCCCAATTCAATATTCAGTTCGATCAAGCCCTGAACACAATCTCGCTCACGGTCTACGACCGCGCCATGGGCAATGGAGCCGGATGGAACTTCAACTACTATATCAGCGGTATTCTCGCCATTTCTGCCGGGATCGGACCCAATTACGCCCTGGCCAATTTTTACAACCCCGCTACGACTCCACCGAGCGTTTCAACCTTCGGCGATCCGCCGCCCACATTCGACCTGGCCAACCTGCCCGCCAGCACCACTGGGGTTGAACTGGGTTGGACGAACCGGTCTCTGAGTTTCTTTCCGCTGGCCGCCAATGAACGGTTCTACGTCGGATTGAGGGCTCGCGTGGGTAGCGATGACTACTACGGCTGGTCCGAGTTCGAGCGAGGGAGCCTCACCCACATCCGCACCGCCTTCCAAACCACCCCCAACGCCAGCATCATCCTCGGCCAAATCCCCGAACCCTCCTCCGCTGCCCTCCTCCTAACCGCCGGACTCGCCGGCGTCGCCGCCTTCCGCAAACGACGCAAAAAGTAAGGCCCATCCTTTTTCCTCGTAATCAGAACGTACCGGAGTTAGCCTTTCCACAGTGAATTCCGAGCTGACACCATCCAAGGAGCAACTCATCCCCTCTCCAGCCATAGGCGTCTCCCTCGCCCTCGCCGCCGGCGCCTCACTCCCTGCGAAGGCAGACGCCGTCGTCATCGTCAATACAGACGCCGCCTTCACCCTCCCATTCAGTCTATACATCAATATTCGTTTTAATCCCGTTGCTGGCACGCTTCAAGTAAACCAGAACAACTTCCTCGGCGGTCCGGGATGGAACTTCCTCGAAATCGGCGGCGCCTCCTTCAACGTGTATCCCGAAGACTACTTGGGCTCGAACAGTTTTCGGCACTACATCCTAGGAAGTAGCGTCGCATACGGCGGTATCAGTTTTCCCGATCCGCCGCCCGCCCTGGACCTCGCCTCGCTGGGATCCGGCTACTACTGGTCTCCCACCAATCAATATTTCCAGACCCAAACGACCTCGCCGGGAACCCGGTTCTTCCTCGGACTCCGAACCCTCAACCTCCAAACCAACGACTCCAACTACGGCTGGGTAGAATTCGAATACAGCTCCGTCGAACATATCCGCACTGCCTTCGAGACCGACGCCAACACCAGCATCATCCTCGGCCAAATCCCCGAACCGACTTCCGCCGCCCTCCTCCTCGCCTCCGGCCTCGCCGGCGTCTCCGCCTTCCGCCGACGCCAAAAAAACACGTCTCCCGCGACCTCGGCTTGATCCCTAGGGACGGTTCGCTACCCTAAGGCGCAAGCGTTCCCCGCGCCTCCCTCCCCATGGCCTCCCAGCCCCTCACCAAGAAAGTCCTCCTCATCGGCATCGATGGCGCCGACTGGAACCTCATCCACCCTCTCCTCGAGGACGGCCAAAGCCTCCCCGCCTTTCGCCACCTCGTCGAAAACGGCACGATGGGAAACCTCGCCACCCTTTGGCCCACCATCTCCCCCATCCTCTGGAACTCGATCGCCACTGGTAAACGCGCCCACAAACACGGCATCACCGGCTTCACCGAAGTCGAACCCAACACCCGCCAAGTCCAGCCCGTTAGCTCTCTCTCCCGCAAATGCAAAGCGCTCTGGCATATCCTCCAGCAAAGCGGCCATCGCACCCACATGATCAATTGGTTCGCCTCACACCCCGCCGAACCCCTCAACGGTGTCTGCCTCTCCGACTTCTTTCCCAATCCCTCCAACCCCGATCCCGACGCCCCCTGGCCCCTCCCCGACGCCTGCGTTCATCCCGCCGACCGCCGCGATCATTACGAACCCATGCGCATCCATCCCAATGAACTGGATGCCAGCGTCGGCCAACTCTTCGTCAACGACCTCGAAAACCTCGACCAAAAAGAAGATCAACGCCTCTACCAACTCAGTTCCGAACTCGCCCGCGCTTACACGGTCCAAACCTCGACCCTCGATATCCTCGACAACGAGGAATGGAATTTCTGCGCCATCTACTACCGCACCATCGATATCCTCTGCCACCTCTTCATGCCCTTCCATCCCCCGAAAATGGAAGGCGTCCCCGACGACCTCTTCGCCCATTACAAAGACGCGGTCACCGGAGCCTACAAGCTCACCGACCTCATGCTCACCCACCTCATCACCCGCGCCGGGAAGGACGCCACCGTCTTCATCGTGTCCGACCACGGCTTCCTCCATAACCATCTCCGCCCAGCCTTCGACCTCAAGAATCCCTTCGCCAACGCCGAAGGCTGGCACCGCGACCAGGGCCTCCTCCTCGCCCACGGACCCGGTATCCGTAAAGATCACCTCATTCATGGCGCCACCCTCCTCGACGTCGCCCCCACCATCCTCACCCTCCTCGGCCAACCCGTCGGCAAAGACATGGACGGCCGCGTCCTCACCGAAATGCTCGAAGAGGGAGCCAATATCCAATACATCGATAGCTGGGAGACGATCCCCGGCGACACCGGCCAACACCCCCCAAATAAACGCCTCGACCAACTCGACGCCAAGGTCCTCCTCGACCAATTTGCAGCCCTTGGATACATCGCCCCCCTCGGCGAAGATGCCGAAGCCAACGCCCGCCAAACCGAAACCCAAAACCACTGGAACCTCGCGCGCGATTACCTTGACTTCGGCGACTGGGAATCCGCCCTCCCCCTCCTCGAGGAACTCCATCACGAAAATCCCGCGTGGAAAGAAGCCGGTGTCCGCCTCGCCCATGCCCAGTTCCAGCTCGGCCTCTTCGAAGAAGCCTCTCGCAGCCTCGGCAATATCCTCCACCAAACCGGCGAAGGCCCCCTCCTCAATCTCCTCCTCGGTCACCTCGCCGTCGAAAAAAAGAACGACGCCGAGGCCATCGAACACTATCAAAAAGCCGCCGAACAAGTCTCCGATACCCGTGAAATTCATCTCGCCCTCGGTCGCGCTTACCTGCGCCTCGATCGCCCCGATGACGCACGCGCCATGTTCGAAAAAGTCCTCGAAGCCAATCCCGAAACCGCTCTCGCCTTCCAGGGCCTCGCCCGCCTCGCCGCCCGCGCCGCCGATTGGCCGCAAGCCCTCGAGAACGCCACCCGCGCCGTCGCGCTCCAACACAACCTCCCCCTCAGCCACGAACTCCGCGGTGATGCCCTCGCCGAATCCGGTGACGCCGCCGGAGCCATCGCCGCTTACGAAGCCGCAGCCCTCTACGACAACACCCACGTCAACGTCCTCCGCAAACTCGCCCACCTCGCCGATAAAGATTGGCAACCCGAAAAAGCGCGCACCTACGCCGCTATGGCCGAAGCCGCCGAAACCAAAACGGAAGCGCCCGACAACCGCCTCGCCCGCCTCCGCGAAGAAATCGAAGCCCGCCGCTTCACACGGGAACAAAGCATGCTCTGGGACGAAACCGAGTCCGCCGACCAACTCCAGGATAAACTCGACCGCCACAGCCAACAAGTCGACGAAACCCTGAACCCCGGCCCCGGCGCCACGCTCGAGCCCGGCCAGGAGTTCCTCCTCGTCTCCGGTCTCCCCCGCTCCGGCACCTCCCTCATGATGCAGCTCCTCACCACCGCCGGGATCGATGCGCTCACCGACGACCACCGCGCCCCCGACGACTTTAACCCCCGCGGATACTTCGAATGGGAAGAAAGTAAAAACCTCCCCGCCAAACCTCATCTCATCGAACAAGGCCTCGGCAAACTGACGAAGATCGTCTCCCCCCTTCTCCCCCATCTCTCACCACAACACAAATATCGCGTCATCTTCATGACCCGCCCCATAGAAGAGGTCCGCCTCTCACAAGAAAAAATGCTCGCCGACCACGAAACCGCCAATCCACCCGGCGATTCCCTCGAGGAAATCCTCGCCGCCCACCGCAAACAAACCGAAGCCTTCCTCGCCAATTCCGATCGCTTCGAAGTCCTTTTCGTCGAATACCCCGACCTCATCCGCAATCCCAAACCCGTCCTGGACCAAATCCTCGCCTTCGCAGCCGACCATCTCCCCGCCGAAACCGACCCCGCATCCCTCCTCGACTGCATCGACCCCACCCTCTACCGCTCCCGCGTCACCGCAGAGCCTTCCGCCGCACCCGAATCCTGACGCCCATGGCCGACCTCGCCACCATGATCCGCGAAGTCGTGCGCCCGTTGCCCCATCACGACACCCTCCGATCCGCACTCACCGGCAAACGCACCCTCGTCCTCGGTGCCGACGGCTTTCTCGGCAGCTACACCGCCATCGCCCTCCAGGATCTCGGCGCCCATGTCTCCCTCCTCCAACGCCGCCCCGCTCCCCTCGTCGGCCGCGACCATTTCAAGGTCTTCAATGGCGACCTCAACGACACCACCCTCATCCAAAAAGCCATTGCCGACTGCGAGATCATCTTCGACTTCGTCGGCTCCAGCAGCGCCATCGACACCCCCTCGGAAATCACCACCCTCAACAACCTCCACACCAATGCCTACGAGGCCGCCGCCCGCCTCGATACTCAACCTCTCGTCGTCCTCTCCAGCAGCCGCACCGTCTACGGAAAACCGCAATCCCTCCCCGTAAACGAATCCCATCCCCTCGCACCCCAAAGCCCCTACGCCCACCACAAAATCGCTCTCGAAAACCAACTCGCCACACTCCAGCAAAGCCACGCCCTCCCCTTCGTCGTCGCCCGCCTCTCCAACGTCTACGGCCCCTTCCTCATCGACCACACAAAGTCATACGGCATCTTCAACCAATTCATCGATACCGCACGCCAAAACGGAACCATCCGCCTCTTCGGCGATGGCTCGCAACTCCGCGATTATCTCTTCATCCGCGACGCCGTCGCCGCCTTCCTCCACCTCGCCGCCAACCCCGCCGCCCACAACCGCATCATCAACGTCGGCGGCCCCAAGCCCATCTCCATCCGCTCCGCCGTCGACGAACTCCTCACCCAGTGCCCCGGCGCCTCCCTCACCACCGCCCCATGGCCCCCGGAACACCAGGCCGTCGAAACCGGCGATTACTCCACTGACCTCACTCTCTTCCGCTCATTCGTCGAAGGCATCCCCGCCACAACAATTCTCGACGGCATCCACGAAACGCTCAGAACCTACCGCCATGCGCAGCCCACATGAGGCCAAGGCACCAGTGCTTGCCTGCCCGACATTTCCGGCTTCAGTTCCCACGTGCCCGATTCATCATCCTCCCCCCCCACCCCCGAGTCCTCCGCCTTCTTCGAACAATGGGCGATGTATCGCAAGATCATCGAGCACAACTACATGGGGCATGACGAAATCGACGCCGGCCTCCGCGAACTCTTCCAGTCCCGCACCCAAACCAATCGCCTCCTCGATCTCGGCTGCGGCGACGCCGAATTGCCTTCCCGATACCTCGCACTCTTCCCCCTGAACGAATACCACGGCGTCGACCTCGCCGCCGATCCACTCGCTCTTGCCCGCAAAAACCTCGCCGCCTTCCCAAGTCTCTCCGTCCACCTCCATCAAACCGATCAAGCTGCTTTCTCCGCGCAAACCGAGCTCGACTTCGACCTCATCGTTCTCGGCTTCGCCCTCCATCACCACCCCTGGAAAGAAAAAACTCAACTCATGAACACCCTCCGATCACGCCTCACCCCAGGCGGCCAATTGATCATGTATGACGTCGCCAACACCAGAACCGAACCACGCAACGCATTCTTCGACCGCTACCTCAAGTGGATTCAAAACGATTGGACACAATTCACCGAACGCGAACACGAATTGATCAGCAATCATATCCAAAACAACGATCATCCCGAACCCGTCGAAGCCCTACTCGAACTGGGACACAACACCGGCTTCACCAACGGTCGCCACCATCTCTCCTGCGCCAACGACTTCCACCACCTCCTCACCTTCTCAACCTGACGCGCTCTCACCCCCTCTGCGCAACTTACTTATTGTTCCCCATTTCCCCTCCCCCTTGCCTTCCACTTCAACATTCAAAATTCAACATTCAAAATTCGCGCGCAGCGCGCTCCTCCACCCACCCAAACTGCCCCACCTCCTTGATCCTCACCTGGCCCCGCTCCGCCAAATCCTCTCCCACTTCCAATTCCATCACCACCCGCTGCAAACGCGGTCGCCCGCCTGCCGGCGTCATCATTTTCAAAAACGCACGCAGGTCGTCATCCCACTTCTCCCCACGTCTTCCATACCCAAACAAACGCCCTTCCAAATCCGGCGACGTGATCTTGTAACAGGTCCACTCCTCCTCATCCGCATACTCGTAGTTGTAATAGTCAGACAATTCGACAAACGCCCGCACCGACACCGGCTCCTCCCGCGCGCCGTTCCCCATGATCGACTCCCAGGACTCCGGCTGATACCGCGCAAACGCCGCCCAATCGACCCGCGGCCCCTCGTCCAAATCCACCACCGCCACCAGCCGACTCGACCCGTCCTCCAGGACCGCCTGGAACATGTCAAAAGCCTGCGTCTTCGTCCGCGCCACGCCCATGAACTTCAACTCCGTCCACGTGAGCGGATACACCGCCACCGCCTCCGCCACTCCTTCCCCCTCCATCAATCCACGCACCGCTTCCCCGTCCCGCGTCCACTTCAATCGCTCCTCCAAACTCTCCGCCGCCAAAAAAGCCTCCGCCACCTGCTCCGGCAACATCGCCGCCGCCACTTCCTCGGGACTCAAAACCGGTTCCTCCCCGATCGCTACCGCCTCAGCGCTCTCCCCAGCTGATCGCCACGCCATCGCCCATATCCCCACCCCGGCCACCACCACCAACGCCACCCCCAACATCACCAACCACGGCCGCCGTAGCCATCGCCGCAAGGTTACCAAAATCCCCCGCTCACTCCGCCGCTGACGCCGCGGCCCCGCATCTTCCGACGCCTTAAACTCCCCCGGATCCTCCTTCAGCGGCGGATGCGACTTCCCATCAAATTCATTCAGATCATGGAGATCCATCGCCCAATTCTATCACTTCCCAAATGCCTCTCCAAATACTGAATACCAACCGCAACTACCGCTCCTCCCCGCTCACTTCCGGCACCGTCCAATCCACCGCTGCCTCAATATCATCCCCGTCCTCCACCCATCCATACTGCACCACGTCCAAAAGGCGCGCCTGCCCACGCTTCGCCTCCTCCGAATCGACGCGAATCCGCACAATCATCCGCTGCCGATGCACCGGCGCCCGCTCCTCCCTATTGCCATTGTGCGCGCCGAGAAATTCTCGTAGCTCACTATCAAATTCAGCATCCCGCTCCGCATACACGAACATCCGCTCCTCCAAATCCGGCGAATTCAATTCATAACACGACCACTCCTCCTCGTCCCCATACCCATAGTTGTAATAGTCCGAGGCACTCACAAACACCCGCACCGGCACCCCCTCCTCGCCCGTCCCCTCACCCAGAATCCTCTCCCAACCCATCGGCTGATACCGCGCAAACACCTCCCAATCCACCCGCGGCCCCGCTTCCGTCGGCACCACCGCCAACAATCGACTGCCCCCATCACCCAACACCACGTGAAAATTGAAATACGCCTTCTTGTCTGCGAGAACACGACCCATGAAGTTCACCCCCTGAACGTCGATCGGCAATGCCACCGCATCAGACGAAACCGACTCACCATTCATCAGACCCGAAACTCTCTCCGCCCGCCGCGTCCAAGCCAATCGCTCCTCCACAGTCTCCGCCTCCAAAAACCCTTGCACCGCGTCCGCAGGCAAAACGTCCGGCTCCACCACCTCCGCCACCTCGCCTTCCGCGACTTCAGCCCCCCTCTCCCGAGCCGCCACCGCAGACTCACTCTCCGCCGAACGCCACGCCAACGACCACACCCAAATCCCAATCCCGATCACCAGCGCCACACTCAATATCTTCACCCACGGACGCGCCATGAACCGGGTGAACCAGGGAAACAAATCCGCCTGCCCACGCTCCTGTGACCGCCCCGCCACCCGCGCCGGCCGAAACGTCCCCGGATCACCCTTCAAATCAGGATGCGACTTCCCATCTCTCAATTCCCCGTCGTTCGGATCCACCCCAAAATCCTATCAACCCCACCCCCACCACTCAAGCCCCCCATCGCCCTGGATACTCGGTAGGGCGGGGCGTCCCGACCCGCCGCCGACGCGCAACACGATCCCGATCACACAATCGACACAACACCGCACGATATACCCACGCTCCCGCGCGCCAACGAGCGCGGGAAATCTCCGGGTGCAGGCTCAGCCTGCCGCCTCCCGGCGCGCACAAACTAAAACCTTTCACCTTTTACGTTCCCACCTTTTACGCCCGCGTATCGCACTCAATACCGACAATGCTCCGGCTTAAACGACCCTTCCAATGCTACCTCAATGTACTCCGCCTGGTCCAGCCGAAGCTCCATCAACACCCCTCCGATCTTCTCCAAATCCAAAACCCCCCTACCTGACAGGGAACCCCTAATTCTCACTACCCGAAAATATCAGGAACCAGCCGCTCGCTGTCCGCGAATCGTTCAAGCCCGACACCATGGGCGTGAAGAAGTGTCAGCCACAGGTCCGCTAGCGGGCGCTCGCCATCAAAACGAAAGTGCTCACCCCGCTCAATTCCGCCGCCCGCCATCAACACTTGAAGGTCGTTGAAGCTGTGCTTGCCACCATCACTGATACCGCTGCCCATCACCAAGGTCGTTTCGTCAAAGAGGGATCCTCCCGATTCGGTCTGCGTCTGCTTCAGGCGCTCGATCATGTATCCGTACTGCTCAACATGAAAGGCGTCAATTTTGGCGAGCTGGGCCTTCGATTTCTGATCCTTCGAGTGGGTGAGACGATGATGCTCCAAAGGCTTGTCAAAGACGTCGTGATACATTCTCGGCGTGGCCCATCGCTCCGGGTCCACGACAAAGGTGGCCACTCGGGTGAGGTCCAGTTGAAAGGCGAGGAGCATCAGGTCGGACATCAACTTGATGTAGTCGCCTCGCTTTTCAGGAATCCCCTTGGGCTCGGGAATGGGCGGCTCTCGGCGCTGTTCCATCGCTGCTTTCGACAATTGAATGCGCTTCTCGGTGGCGCGCACACTTTCCATGTATTCTTCAAGCTTTTGCCGATCACCGTATCCTAGCTGGCCGCGCAGCGCCTTCGCCTCTTCAAGCACGGCGTCAAGTACGCTCGACGTTCTCGGGTCCGGCTCGCCAAACAGCCGTCGGAAGACATTCTGCGGATCGTTCTCCGTGTTCGCCGCGAAGCCCGGACCATACCAGGAGATGCTCTCGTAATAGCGAGTCTCTTTGTTGTCGTTGAAATCAACACAACTCAGTTCAAGCGAAGGTAGCATCGTCTCTTTGCCGAGCTCCTTCGCCAAAACCTGATCCAAGGTGGTGTCCGTGGGAAATCCTCCATCAAGCGCCTCGCCCGGCGGCGCGCTCGACAACCAGCAGGAGCTGCACTGCGCATGAGTGCTCGTTCCAGGGACGAACTTCCGGTCCAGACCGGTCACGATGGAAAAATCGGAGCGCAGCTGCGACAGCGGTCTCAATGATTTCGGCAGCGCCCAGTTTGCCCCCGTTTCCTGAGGAACAAAATCAGGCTGCCAGTATCCATTGGGCGTATAGATAAAGGCGACCCGCTTGGATACGGAAACTGCACCGCCTTCCGACGCCGCCACCGATCGAAGCGGCCGCATGATCTCCAGAAAAGGCAGCGCCAGGGACACACCCGTTCCCCGGAGCATCGTCCTTCGGGAGATTCGCTTGTTTCTCAGGATCATAACGACTCTGCCGCTCTTTCAGCGTGCCTTCCAGTTTTACGAAACGGATCACTTTTGACGATCTCAAAAATAAGCTCTGAGAAACGGTATCCCCGCTGCTCAAGCTTCTCCTGAATATCGCGCACCGTCACCATATCATAATACTCCAACTCCCGTCCAATCGCGTAACTCAGCATGTGCTCGATAAAACCTCTCACAAACTCGCGGGGACGCTCCATCAGCGCCGCTTTGAACTCGACAGGCGTCTCGTATGCGATTCCATTCCATACGCCGCTCGCATCCACAGGAACGCCGTTGTCCATCCCTCGAACTCTGCCGATCGGGTCAAAGCCTTCGAGCGCAAAGCCCAGGGGATCGATTCGGCTGTGACAGGTGTAACAGCCGTCGCTGCTGCGATGCATCTCGAATCTCTCCCGCAAAGTCTTCGGCTCGGCCGCATCACCATCTTCGTCATCTTCCAGAACAAAATTCATCGCCGGCTCGGGCGGAGGGCGATTGAAGAGGCTTTCCAGTAACCAGTTCCCACGCTTGATCGGACTGGTATTCAAGGGAGTCGATGTGAGGGTCAGCGGACCACCCATCGTCACCACACCGCCTCTCGTTTTGTCGGGCAACGAAACGCGATGCCAAAGGTTGTAATTCGATCGGTTCGTGACCCCGGTCGACCTCTTAAGATGCATCGGTGTCGCCGCCAGTAAGTCTCCACGTAAGGAATCGAGTTCGTAAATATCCAGCAAGTTCGCATTGAGCCAGGAATAATCAGCGTCAATCAAATCCAGGATACTCCGATCTTCCACGAGGATGGTTTCGAAAAGGAGCACCGCTTCCAGGATCATGTCGTCATGAAGAGTGTCCTCCTCGAGGCGATCACGATAAAAAGCCCCAAAGACTTCCCGGTCCGGTTTGGCCGCGTAAATTTGATCGAGGCGCAACCACTGCACCGCGAAGGTTTCGCAAAGCTCGCGAACCCTCGCATCCTTCATCATCCGCTTCGCCTGCTCTTCGAGTGCCGACGGATCGCCCAATCGGCCGCGATTCGCGGCATGATATAACGCGCCGTCCGGTTTGGAGGCCCAGAGGAAATAACTGAGCCGGTTGGCCAACTCAAAGTCGTCAAGTTCCCGTATCGAACCGTCCTCCGCCGCATCCAATTCGATTCGAAAAAGAAACTGTGGCGAAGAAAGCGCCGATTGAATCGCCATCCGCATCGCGTCGGCACCCGTTTCTCCCTCCGCCGCCGCATCTCGGTAAATTTGATAAAAACGATCGACTTCATCCTCCGTCGCCTTTCGCCGGAAGGCATCGTTCAAAAAATATTGCAAGCGAAGGCGCGGCGCCTGGTCCTTCCAACCTGGTCTCGAGCGATCCGCCACCTTCCATGGATCCCGACGGCCTCGGTTCCCGGGCTTCGCCGCAGCAGTCACGACCGCAATATCCCCTAGCGCCACGTATTTGCCTCCGTAAGCAGCTCCATCCACCGTAACCGTAAGTCGGGGAGATCCCGCCGGTATCTCGAAGCCGAAAAAGGTGCCTCCCCTGCCCTCACGCAGGAGCGCGGTTCGCGAGATGCGCTTCTGATTGCCCAGGGTCACGGTGACAGTGACGTATCCAGAGTTTCCCTCCAAATCGAGGACGCAAAGTCCCAGTGACCGAATCTCTTCGCCGGGATCGTTGGCATCCGCTTGGAGCACGAGGTCAAAATACTTCTCCGTCGCATGGCCGTTCACGAGACATAACCCCTTCGCCTTGCCCGTTGCGCCCGCCAAAGGAACGATGCTGATGCCGAGGCTCGGATTGATGGTAAATCGTTTCTGCCCAGCCGCGCCATACTTCACAGCAATGATCCCACCAGACCCGAAGAGATGTTCCTTCTGAAAGGGTTCCGGAATGTCGAAGAGAGCAGCACCACCCCGCCCGCGGGCCGCTTCAAGGTCCCGTCGAAAATCGGATAGGGAGATATCGTTCTCCGGCGCAGCGGCGGAGACAATGTCCTTGGTCGCGAATTGCCTGGCCGATGACACCAAAACACCCCCGCGCCCACCCACGTCGGGCCGACAATAGGAATCGATGTCCTCTCCTATCAATGCCAGAAAACGCGAACTCTCCACGGGAAGGCTGGGATGATTGACCAGCTCGCCCGCGAGCGAAATGTATTTCTCGAGCTGCAGCGGCGAAACGTTCATCGCATCCCCACGATTGTTGAAACCATGAGCCACCCGATTCTCTCCCGGTAAGCCGGACATGGGAAGGAGGACGGTGTACTTGCTGCCAAATTCGCGGATATTGATGATCATGGAGTCCGGCAGGCCGGCCTCTTCCGCATAAAATGGATGCCGCCGGGTGGGCAAGCGATCCGGCAGCATGAAAACGTCATGGTCCAGTTCGAAAAGATCGCGCACGGTGTTGTTGTATTGCAGCCGATTGAGCCGGCTCACGATGGGCTTGCCGGGATTAACCTGACCAAGGTCGGGATCGGGCAAAGTCAGGTATTCTTCAAGAGCCTTCAGGAGGGATGCCCGTTCCGTCAATGAGGGCTGATGCTTTCGCTTCGGGGGCGGCATCATGTTGGCGTCAAGCATGTCATAGACCTTCTTCCACAGCTCTCGATCCCCGAGTTCTTCCGATTCATCGTAGAAACTCTCGAGATTGAGTTCTCCCTTCATCGAATTCTCATCATGACAGTCCAGGCAGTATTCGTCCGTGATGGGAAGAATTTGGTCTGCGAAAAGACCCGCGCTAGATGACGCCGGAACGCTCAACAGAGCGAAACAAAACGTTAAAAGGGCCGTACAACCAAGGGGCCGGCAGCGATCCAGAGACATCGCATCAATCCAACTTTCCATGACCCCTATCAATACCCTGTAAAGAATGAAAACGCAGGGGAATTCTCACCAATCGCCTTTGCCCGGCCCGCCTTTGCCCTTCGGCCGGCTCGCTTCTCGCCGCAGTTCGGGCTTTCCTTTTAACGATATATGAAACCGTATCTCGTGGGAAGGGATCGCTTCAAGTTCCATCGCGAAGGGCTGTCATATCTCCGCGAAAGGAAGTGGCATCGCATCCGGGAATACCATCTCGCCCATCTCATTTCGAAATTTTACAGAAAGAGAGCTGATACCGCTGGGGGAGAAATATTCGAACGATCGGAAGTTGTGATTCGACGGAGCTGCCACTGGCAGACTCCAATAATGTGGCGTCGTCCCGGCAATCTCAATTTCGATGACCCAGCCCCCGGACGAGGTCACTGCGACACCCCGGTGCGGGCCCATCCTAAGTGGAGTTCCGGCAAAGGCATCGCCTGAACCAATCCAAGGTCCGAGAGTCTTAAGAAGAGTGGTCAGGAGGAGCTTCATTGCATGTCGGGATGTTCGAATCCAATCGCTGACTGCCTTGAGGCACCCTTCCGAACCCAGGCGAACACAGTCGTACTTCAACCGAAAGCAGGGCCGGTGGCAGAGAGCAAACAGACTTGCGCCAATCGTCTCAAAGGTAGGTGAAGGTGGCCCCATGGTCGCTAGGAAAAAACGCGGCCCACGCCCAATGCTTCCAAGCCTTTATCTCCTTCTTCAGTCTGCCATCACCCGGGAAACAGCTAGCCCAAGATCGTTCTTTGAATGCACAAGACTCCGTAAGCCCCAATCAATGCAGGGAATCCGTTGTCCATAGCCTCAGGAAACTCCTACGGGCCGGATAATTATCCTTCCCATGAGCTCCTTGACCGTGGACTCGCCCCCGAAAGCCTACCCGACCACGCATGGCTACGTGGTATCCCAATCCAACGTCACCTAGCCTAATACCGGTAGTGCTCCGGCTTATAAGGCCCTTCCACCGGGACCCCGATATACTCCGCCTGATCCGGTCGCAGCTCCGTCAACTTCGCCCCGATCTTGTCCAAGTGCAGCCGCGCTACCTCTTCATCCAGCTTCTTCGGCAACACATACACCCCCGGCGCATACACTTCCTTGTTCTTCCACAAATCCATCTGCGCCAAAGTCTGGTTCGTAAACGAGTTGCTCATCACGAAACTCGGATGCCCCGTCGCACAACCCAGGTTCACCAGGCGACCCTCCGCCAGCATGTAAAGCTGATGCCCGTCCTCAAAAGTATACTGATCCACCTGCGGCTTCACGTTCTCCTTCTTCACCCCGGCCAGGTTGTTCAATGCATCCACCTGAATCTCATTGTCAAAATGACCAATGTTGCAAACGATCGCCTGATCCTTCATCGACGTCAGATGATCGAGCTGAATAATGTCCTTGTTCCCCGTCGTCGTCACATAAATGTCCGCCCAACCAAGCGTGTCTTCGATCGGTAACACGCGGAACCCTTCCATCGCCGCCTGCAACGCGCAGATCGGATCAATCTCCGTCACCACCACCTGCGCGCCCTGACCCGCCAAGGCCTGCGCACATCCCTTGCCCACATCCCCGTATCCGCACACCACCGCCACTTTGCCGGAAATCATCACGTCCGTCGCCCGCTTGATCCCGTCCACCAAGGACTCCCGACACCCATACAGGTTGTCGAACTTCGACTTCGTCACCGAGTCATTCACGTTGATCGCCGGCACTTTCAAACTCCCGGCCTCGGACATCTGATACAAACGATGCACCCCCGTCGTCGTCTCCTCGGACACACCCTTCCAATCCTTCAAGTAGTTGGTCCACTTGATCGGATCCTCGCCGTGCACACGCTTCAACAAATCCTTGATCACCTGCTCCTCGTGCGAACCACTCTCGCTCTCCACCCAATCCGATCCGCCTTCCAACTCCGCTCCCTTGTGAATCAAAAGCGTCGCATCCCCCCCGTCGTCCACAATCAACTCCGGACCACTCCCGTCCGGCCAGGTCAAGGCACTCAAAGTGCACTCCCAGTATTCTTCAAGAGTCTCGCCCTTCCACGCAAACACCGGCACCCCCGCCTTCGCGATCGCCGCCGCCGCATGATCCTGCGTCGAAAAAATATTGCACGAACACCAGCGCACATCCGCTCCCAGGTCGACCAACGTCTCAATTAAAACCGCCGTCTGAATCGTCATGTGCAACGAACCCATCACTCGCACGCCCTGAAGCGGTTTGCCCGGCGCATACTTCTCACGCGTCGCCATCAATCCGGGCATCTCATGCTCCGCAATGCTGATTTCCTTGCGGCCAAAATCAGCCAACCCAATATCCGCCACTTTGTAATCTTCCTTCGTTTCAGTCGTCGTGCTCATTGTCTTTGCTCTCTTTATCTAAATCTTTTTGATCAATCACCCGCGATCTCTACGCACAGGCACTCTTCAATTCATCCACCTTGTCCCTCCGCTCCCAGGTCAACGCGTCAAGGTTGTCCTCACGACCGAAGTGACCATAGTTCGTCGTCTCCCCGTAAATCGGACGCAATAAATTCAACTGCGACACAATATCCGCCGGCTTGAACGAAAACACGTCCTGCACGCCCGCTTCAATCTTGGCCTCGTCCACCGTCCCCGTCCCAAAAGTATCCACCCGCACACTCACCGGGTCCGGATGCCCGATCGCATACGCCAATTGCAATTCACAACGCTCCGCCAAGCCCGCCGCCACAATGTTCTTCGCCACCCAACGACTCATATACGCCGCCGACCGGTCTACCTTGCTCGGGTCCTTCCCCGAAAACGCTCCCCCGCCATGACGACCCATCCCGCCATACGTGTCCACGATGATCTTCCGCCCCGTCAACCCACAGTCTCCCTCCGGTCCCCCCACCACAAACAATCCCGTCGGATTGATCAATATCTGCGTGTCGTCCGCCAACAAATCCCCGGGCACCACCGCGTCGATCAAATCCTTCTTCAAGGCCTCGCGAATCTCCGGCGTCGTAATGTCCGCGGAATGCTGCGTCGATACCACCACCGCGGTGATCTTCTGCGGCTTGCCATCCACATACTCGATCGATACCTGAGTCTTCGAGTCCGGACGCAGCCACGTGTGCTTCCCGCTCTTGCGCAAGTCCGTCAAAGCCGCTCCCAAGCGATGCGACAAATCAATCGGCAATGGCATCAAGGTCGGCGTCTCGTTCACCGCATACCCAAACATGATCCCCTGGTCGCCCGCCCCCTGCTCGTCCGTCGTCTTGTCCGCCGCCGCCGCCGCATCCACCCCCTGCGCAATGTCCGGCGATTGCTGACCCAACGCATTCACAAAGAAAAACGTCGCCGCGTTAAACTTGCAGTCGTCATTCGTATAACCAATCCCCTCAATCGCCGCCTTCACCACCTCGCGATAATCAAACTCCGATCCCGTCGTGATCTCACCCCCAAGGACCACCATGTTGTCCTTCACCATCGTCTCACAAGCCACCCGGCTCGCCGGATCATCCTTCAAACACGCATCCAAAACCGCATCACTGATCGTGTCGCAAACCTTGTCCGGATGCCCTTCCGTTACGGATTCAGAGGAGAAAATAGTGCTCGTCGCCATGGATCGTTCTGGTTATATTTACAAATCGTGATATGTTGATATATACCTGTTTCCCATGGAGTCAATCATAAAAACCCTCCGCCTCATCGCCGATCCCACCAGGATCCGCATCCTCTCCCTCCTCCAACAAGAAAACCTCTCCGTCGCCGAACTCCAGGAAGTCCTCTCCATGGGCCAGTCCCGCATCTCCTCACAACTCTCCCAACTCAAACAAGCCGGCCTCGTCCAAGACCAACGCTCCGGCAAAAATATCATCTACACCCTCGCCCCACCTTCCGCCGATCCCACCCACCAAACCCTCCTCAACGCCATCGACCTCGCCGCCGCCGAAATCCCCGAAATCGACGCCGATAACACCGCCCTCAAACTCGCGCTCTCAAAACGCCGCGACAAAGCCCGCGCCTACTTCGACGAACTCGCCGGCAAATTCGGCCGCCACTACATCCCCGGTCGCTCCTGGCAAGGCCTCGGCGAAACCCTCGTCAAACTCCTCCCCCCACTCGTCATCGCCGACCTCGGCGCCGGCGAAGGCACCCTCTCCCAACTCCTCGCCCAACGCGCCGAAAAAGTAATCGCCGTCGATAACTCCAAAAAAATGGTCGAATACGGCGCCAAGCTCGCCAAAGATCACGGCTTCAAAAATCTCGAATACCGCCTCGGCGACCTCGAAGACCCGCCCATCGATGACAACTCCGTCGACCTCGCCCTCTTCAGCCAGGCCCTCCATCACGCCGAAAATCCCGCCAACGCCGTCGCCGCCGCCCATCGCATTCTCAAGCCCGGCGGCCGCATCGTCATCCTCGACCTCCTGAAACACAACTTCGAAAAAGCCCGCGACCTCTACGCCCACCGCTGGCTCGGCTTCTCCGAAGTCGAAATCCTCGACTTCCTCAACAACGCCAACTTCATCGCCCCCGAAGTCACCATCGTCCACCGGGAAAAGAAAGCCCCCCACTTCCAAACTCTATTGGCAATAGCCACCAAGCCTTCCTAGCAATCCCTCTCCCAAAACATGGTCCCCCGTACTACCTCATTGTAGGGCAGGCGCTCCGCCTGCCGTCCCAAGATGCCCCCGCTCCCACAACACGGTAGGGCCTGGCCTCCGGACGCGCCGGCCTTAAACTTCAACATTCCAAATTCGCACGTCCGCGCTACCCCCCTTCTCCCCAACCCTGCACAACGGTAACTGCGCAACTGCGTACCTGCGTACCTGCGCAACTCCCTCAAGGCGTATACCAAATCGGCGACGTATAAGCCCGCTCCTGCCCCGTCAACTCAGCCCCCTCCGGAATCTCCGCTCCCAGCCGGACCTTGTCGTAAAGCACCCAGCGAGGCGTCGGAATCTCCAACACCCGCACATAATAAAACGCCCGCTCCGCCGGATCAAAATCCGGATCCGTCCACACAGTAGCCAACTCGGACGCCCCAATTGTATTCGTCCAGTTCGCCGCTTCCACATCCACCGTGTTCCCCACCGGCGTCCTGCAACGACCATCCGCGCCAATCTCCCGATCATCCGAAACTGCAATGTCATACACCTTCTCATGCAATTCCCCCTCCGCATCCAACCAACCCTTGATAATCTGCATCCGATCCAAATTGGCACCGATCGGATCCCGCAACGCATACACCATAAATGTCGGCCCCTCCGCACCATCCGGTGCCGCCGCCATATCACCCCCCATCGGCACCCCCTTCTCATACCCAATGAACGCCGGCGCCCGGCTCCTCAAATCCTCGTCCGAATAATCCCAGCCCCCAAAAAACCGCACTCGCATCCGCGGCCCCGTCGTCCCATAAGTCTCCCGGCGCACCATCGCATCAAAAATGTCCTCCCGCGTGTTCTCCTCCGCCCACACCCCCGTGTATCCCGATGCCACCAAGGTGTGCCCCTCAATCCTCCCCAATTCCGACGCAATAAACGGATGCTCAATCCGCGTCTTGCTCGGCTCCACACTCACCGATTTACTGAAAAAATTCTCCTCCTCCGCCGTCGTCAATGCCGTGTGACTATCCGTCGCCCCACCGACTCCAAACTTATACGGATTATACCCCAACTCCGCCTCAAGCTTCAGCCCTTGCTTCAACGCCTCCCGCGCATACTCACGCTTCAACATCTCCGGCTTCTTCAACTCCGTCAGATCAAGATTTCCCACGTCCCAGTTCTCGTAATCGGCAAACTCATCGTCCGGAGACAAAACCGGATGAGCCTCCCCATCCCCCTTGATCTGCGTGATCTCATACTGCGGCTCCCACTTGGCGCGCAGCTTCACATAATTCTCATCCACCTCGCCACCCGCATACGTCTTCTCCGTCGGAAACATCCAGCCATTCGAAAGATTCCCGTTGTGCGAAATCGCAAAGGCCCGACCACCCGTCTTGCTCTCATATTCTTCAAGCCACGCATACAAATCCAGTGGATCAGTACTCCCCACAGGCGGCTGCGTCGTAAGCGGCGCCATTTGTCGCGCCCGATCCGCATCGTCACGCAAGATCACATTGCGATGCAAATTGAAGCCCTTCGGAACCGACGTCCATTCAAAGCCAATAAACGCCGTAAACTCTCCCGGATCATTATACTCGTCCGCCGTGTCGATAATCTCTTCCCACACTCCCATGAACACATCAGACCCCGGGCTGTAATCCTCCACCAACTCCTCAGGAAGCGTCATCTGAGAAAAATTTGTGATCAAATCAAATGCCGCCTTCCCCGCCGCTTCGCCTCCTTCGCTGTATCCCTCGTGCCACTCCTTGCCCTTGGGAATCGCGAGAATGTTCGGCGTCCCCTCCTGAATGTCGGGCGCAATCCCCATCAAATCCGTGTGATCCGTCACCACCAGCCAATCCAAAGGCCGGCCCAGCCTCACAGGTAAACCCGTCGACGATACGATCTCCTCCCCCCGTGCCAACTTATACGCGTCCGAAGGTCTCAACGTATTGCCGAATACACCGGCATCCAAAGACAAGCCCGTGTGCAGATGCGTGTCTCCCCAATACACACGACTGGGAAAATTGCGCTTCGCATACGGCGAAAATGCCTTGCCCGGATACAGCCCCTCCAGCACCTCAGTGCTCGGAACCCCGCCATCCTGCGCCGCCCCTGGCACCACCAACAGTGCCGTCAATAAGCTCATTCCCATTCCGAGGGCCACTCGGGACCAAATCTTAAAAACTCTTCCAGGGCGCATTTCTCTTGTCGTGCTCATCGTCTAAGTGTGGGGTGTTTTGTTAGTAAGTTGTGCCGATGCGGCGAAAGAAATGCCGCTCCCTTCTACTACACACCATTCCCATCCGATTGACCACCGCATCCTGCAACTTTCACCAATCTCACCAAAGATTCTTTACAACAAACAACCCCGTCGCCATCCCATCTTCCTCGCTCTCAATCGATTCCAAAAAGAAGCACAGGAAATTCAAATGGTTTGCCTTCGTGAACCAACAGCCGCAGTAATTGCAAGTCGCTTGCATTTGCAGCTCGCCGACAATTCCCCCTCACCAATCTCGTCGCCCGTCACGTTCCCCTAAACACCCAGGACCTAAGCCTCACGACAACCCCGCTCCTCATGCGCGCCCAGCCGATACCGCAACGCCCTCCACCCGTCATAATCAAAATCTCCTTCAAACTTCATCCCCACCTTTTCCAACACACGAATCGACGCCCCGTTCTCCGGCAACACCAACGCAATAATCTCCTCCAACCCCAACACCTCAAAACCAAACCGCAGACTCGCCTCACATGCCTCCGTCGCCAACCCCCGCCCCCAATACGACGGAAAAAATCGAAACCCCAAATCCACCGCATCCAAATCCTCCAAATACTTCAACCCGCAAAACCCACACAACGACTCCTCCCCCTTCAATACACAAGCCCAACGCCCATACCCCACCGTCTCGAAATCCGGATGCGTCACGATCGCCTCCCGCGCCGCTTCCACCGACTCTAGAGGCGCCTCCGCCGTATACCGCATCACCTCCGGATCACTATTGAGCCGATAAAACGCCTCCGCATCCCCCGACACCAACGCCCGATGCCGCAACCGCTCCGTCTCCGGCCCCTCTCGATACGAATTCATCACCCAAGAAAACACATCACCCCCTATCCTCAAGCACCCCCTTGGACACCCAAACTATATACGTGTAATATTTTACTGGCCAACACGCCTGCCACCACTTTCCCCCCACATGATCACCCGTTCCTCAATCGCCGCAGCCACCCTCCTCTTCGCCGCCACCTGCTTCTTCCCCACTCCCAGCCACTCCCAACCCAACCCCCTCCCCACCTGGACCCTCATCCGCTCCTCCCCCCCCGAACCCATCGTCCCCGGCGTCTCCTACATCAAAAAATCCATCGCCGTCCAAGACTCCGAAATCAAAACCGGCAAAACCCTCCACCTCATCACCTTCAACAACCAAACCGCCACCCTCAAACTCATCGATCAAGGCGACGACCCCAAAAACCCGCCCTACAAAAACCTCGCCGATGCCATGCAGCAAAACTTCTGCATCGCCGGCTGCAACGCCGGGTACTTTATGGAAGATTTTTCCCCCGCTGGCCTCACCATCTCCGGAGGCCAATCCATCGGCTCCTTCACCACCCACTCCCTCTACTCCGGCACCGTCGTCGTCACTTCCAACGGCGCCCTCAAACTCCTCTGGAACAACGAAACCAAACTCACCTCCGATATCACCGAACTCGTCCAGGCCGGCCCCCGCCTCGTCCTCGAAGGAAAACCAAAGACCGCCTACGACTGGAACAAACACCGCAACCGCACCTTCATCCTCACCGACGGCGGTTCCAACTGGGCCATCGGCCTCTGCACCACCATCAGCCTCTCCGACCTCGCCCTCGTCCTCGCCAATCCGGAAATCGTCTCCGAACTCAAAGTCTGGCGCGCGCTCAACCTCGACGGCGGCACCTCCTCCTCCCTATACTTCAGCCGCGGCGCCGGCAAACGCCCCTTCGAATTCACCGGCTTCAAATCCGTCGTCCGCAACTACCTGGGCATCACCCAACGATAAACTCAACTCCAACGCCACCCCGTTAAATCCATGAAAATCGTCACCCTTATCCTCCTCCTCACACTCACCCCCCTGCCCGCCGCCTTCTCTCAGGAAGAACCAAATAAAAAAAATCTCTACAATGTCGTCCTCCTGATGCGACGCCTCGAACCCATCAATCTCACCGATGAACAGTCCGCCCAAATCTCAACCCTCAATAATCAAGTAATCGAGGAGGTCCATACCATCCGCGAAAACGCCGGCATCACCAAAGAACTCATCCTCAAACGCGACGAAGTTTACCAGGAACTCGTCAAAAACGGATCTGTCAAAGCCGACGACTTCATCCCACACCTCGCCGAACGCCTCAACCTCACCGAGGCCCAGGCCAAAGCCTTCGCCGACACCGTAACCGCCAAATCAAAATACAAACAAAACGTCATGGCCGTCCTCACCGACGATCAAAAAGCTCAACTCAAAAAATCCAAAAAATCTCCCGCAGACTCGGAGGATTAAGCGGTTCAACCTTGCTCGCCTCCGTTCTCTCCCCTTCAGAATTTCCACAGCGAAGGCAAAGCCAAGCGCGAAACACAACACCTCTGTTATCTCTTTTTCCTCTCGTAAAAAAACATCAGCGAAGGCAAAGCCGAGCCCGAAAACAAAGAATGCCTAGCCCTCGGAGTTTACCCGCCGCGGCGGGTTTCCTCCTGCTCAAATCTCACTCCACCGGCTTCAACACCACCCGGTTCACATCCAATACCGCTTTCGCCGCCTTCGTCTTCGGCTGCACCCGCAACACCCGCTCCCCCGCTTCCGCAATCTCCACTTCCCCCACCGACACTTCCTCCCAATTCTGAAACCCCCCCGTATCCTTCACCTCAAACTCTTCCGCCCAATCATCCCCCACCGAAACCTCCACCACGCTCCCGCCTTGCCCAGACCCACACCCCTGCGTCACCACCACCTCAAACGTGCCCGGCTTCGTCACTCCAAACACCCACTGCGCCGAATCCTCCTCGTTCGTCCAAAAACCCAGGCACTGCTTCTCCTCCTTCGGCTCATACCGCATCTTCACCGAGTCCGTCGTCGCATCCTTCGCTAACAAAACCACCTCCCCCGACTCCGCGTCCTGACGCACCACTTCCTCCCCCTCCGGTGCCGGCACCAACTGCACCGATACCAATTTAAAATCATAAATCGGATCGTCCTCCGGCGTCAGCAACATCAACTCCTGATCCCCCTGCCCCACCAAATACAATTTCCCCAGCCGCACCGTCTTCGGCTTGTCCACCTTCCCCCCCGGCTTCAAAAACCCCTTCACCAATTCCATCTTGTCGCTCCGAAACCGCGCCTGCGCCCCCATCGCTTTCCGCAACCCATAATACCGCACGTCCACCCAATACATCCCCCAACGCTCCGCCTTGAAAGGCCACGCATACTCGTCCCAATGCACCTTCTCCTTCCGCACACCATTCCCCATCGGAAAAATCAATTCCCCACGCACCAAGTCCCCGCGCAACGACTCAATCAACTCCTCACTCGGCACCACATCCGCCGGAGCCACCTCCCCTTCACTCGCTTCTCCACCCTCCTTCATCTCCGCCGCTTCACCTCCGCCGCCACCCTGCTTTTTCATCTTCCCTTCCTGCCCCAAAACTTCACCAAGCCCCGCCACCAAAAATAACAATCCGAGCACCAGAGATATCTTCATCCCCCTACCTTCACCACCCCCCCGCCAACATGCAATCCCCACCTCCCAAAAAATTCCCCCCAATCTCCGTTACCTCCCCGTCAGAAAACTCTCAGCGAAGGCGAAGCCAAGCGCGAATAACCTTACCAAAGAATCTCCGTTCCCTCTGTTTCCGCCTGTTCAAACAAACCACCCCCTCACCCCGCCTCCACCGGCGCCACCGGCCCCGCCACATCTCCCGCAGCCAACGCCTCCAACACCGCTTCCAACCCCGGCATCCCCTCCTGCGCCCCCGTCTTCTGCGTCGACAACGCCGCCGCCACATTCGCCCGACGCACCACTTCCTCCGCACCCAATTCACCCGACTGCGCCGCACCCAAACCCGCCGCCAATGCCCCCGCAAAAGTGTCTCCCGCCCCCACCGTGTCCACCGGGTTCAACCGCCGCACCGGCACCTCGATCACATCAGCGCCCGACAATGCCAAAGTCGATCGCGTCCCTCGCGTCACCATCATCGCCGACACCTGGCGCGCCGCCGCCCGCTCCGCGCACGACTTCAAATCGTCCACCGACATGATCGGCATCCCGAAAAACGTGCTGGCCTCATGCTCGTTCACCACCATGACGTCCACCCGGCACTGACCCCACGGAAATGCACTCGGCCACGGCGACGGATTGAGAACCACCAGCGTCTCCGATCGGTTCGCAATCTCGATCGCTCGAAGATTCGCCTCCACCGGCACCTCGCCCTGCAATAACAAAACCGAAGACCCCGCAATCGCCGCTTCGCACCCATCCACGTCCGCCGCCGTCCACGTCCCGTTCGCCCCCGCTCCCACCACGATCGTGTTCTCCGCGCTCGCGTCGAGCGTGATGAACGCGCTCCCCGTCACCATGCCCGGCGCCACCATAACCCCCGACGCATCCACTCCGTTCGTCGCCAGGTGATTCACATAAGACTGCCCCATCCCGTCCTCGCCCACTCGCCCTAACATGCGCACGGAACCGCCCATCCGCGCCGCCGCCACCGCCTGGTTCGCGCCTTTCCCCCCGAATCGCATCGTTAACTGCTCCGCCGCCACCGTCTCCCCGGGCTGCGGAAACGCCGCCACCCGGCTGTAATAATCCACGTTCAGTGACCCCAATACGCTGATAACCGTTGCTCCCGCCATTTCGCTCCTCGCAACTTATCACCGATCTCGCATCACGGCACAGCTTTATCGGAAACCAAGCCCCCCATTTTTCGCCTCAAGCGCGCATTCAGTCAAAGCGCTCGACATACAGGTAATAGGCCCCCAGCAACGGCTTCCCGTCCGCGCCGACAAAAGTCGCCTGCACCGTCGTCGGACCCGCCTCCAGCGCCGTCTCAAATGTCACCTGCGTGGCCCCCTCCCCCGCCGTCTCCTTTCCGGCGATCTCCCCGCCAACCCGCAACACCGCCCCCGCAATCGGCAAAGCTTTCCCCTCCCCAAATTCCCCGTCCGTCACCTCCAAAGCCGACGTCCCCGCCTCCAATGCTAACCCCGACTCCCGCGGCCAACGCCTCATCTCCATCCGATATCGCCCCGGCTCCGCCACCTCCAAGTGCCAAATCCCATCCTTCATGTCCGCCCGCCGCACCTGCTTCTGCTGATCGATGAAAACGTCCAGCCACTCGCATGCCGTCAACATCATCGGATTCTCCGCGCCATGCCCAATCACGACCCGCTCGACTGTGTTCGCCTCCGGCCCCGCCTTCGCCCACCATTCATCCAGGGCCGCACGCATCTTCGCCGCCACTTCAGGGTGCTCGCCCATCACATCATTCGCCTGCTTCGGATCGCTCTCCAAATCATACAACTCCCGGTCCTCCAACAACCGCCACCGCTTCCACAACACCCCCGCACCCTCCCGCCGCAATCGCGACGGCGTATCCGCACTCGCCACCGGACCGTTCTGCCCGTGCGGCATCCGGCTGTAATTGACAAACAAAATCCGGTCCTCCGCAGGCTCCGCTTCCCCACGCAACACCCCCGCCAGACTAATGCCGTCAAAATCAGCCCCCTCCGGCCTTTCCAATCCGAACAAATCAATGAACGTCGGTAACAAATCCTGCACCTGCGTCAATCCCGCCACATCCCCTGCCTCGCGAAATCCGCCCCCCGGCCACCGAACGAAACAAGGCACCCGGTGCCCGCCCTCCCACAAGGTCACTTTCTTGCCCCGCATCCCCGCATTAAAATACGCCTCGCCCATGGTGCTCCCGTTGTCCGTCTGGAAAACCACCACGGTGTCCTCCTTCAAACCACTCTCCTCCAAAAACGCGTCCACGCGCCCCACGTTCTCATCAATGTTCTCAATCATCGCAAGGAAACTGATGATCGCCTTCGCCTTCTGCGGCGGCACTTTCATCGGCAACTGATCCGCCCGCTCCGCCCATCGCTTCGCCACCGCTTCCCGGTATCGCGACGGCACAAACAACGGCCAATGAGGCGCCGCCGTCGGAATGTAACAGAAAAACTTCTCCCCCGCCGACGCCCGCCCCTTCATCCAATCAATCGCCTCCCCAAAGAAAACATCCGTCGTGTATCCCTCATAAACCTCGCGCTCCCCATTGCGCATATAGGTGTCGTCAAAATAGTCGTTGTTCCACTCGTCCGGCGTCGAGTTGATGTGCGACGACGGAAACCAAAGCGTCTCCTCAAACCCGCGATCCTGCGGTCGAAACGGATAGTTGTCGCCCAGGTGCCACTTCCCGAAAATGCCCGTCCGATATCCAGACGCCCTAAAAACATCCGCCATCGTCGGCAATCCCGCCCGCAACAAGGTGCGCCCGCTGCTCACATTCGTCGCCCCAGCCCGCACCGCGTCCCGCCCCGTCATTAACTGCGCCCGCGTCGGCGTGCACATCGGCGCCACATGATAATCCACGAATCTCACGCTCTCCCCATGCAACCGGTCCAGGTGCGGCGTCTCGATCACCGGATTCCCATGACACGATAGATCTCCGTACCCTTGGTCATCAGTAATGATCACGATGACGTTCGGTCCCGCCGCACTCACCGTGCCCCCCCACAATCCAAATATGAAGAGCCAAGCCACGGCTCCCTTCACGATTGTTTCCTTCACTTTCATCATGATCAATTGGTTCCTCTCTCTCATTAAAACTCATACCCGATCGGAAACCGCAGCACCCCGCCGCCCGTCCTTGCCTCTACGCCATCCACTTCCAACTCCACCTCCCGCGAAAAATAGGCCGTCTCTCCCTTCGCAACCGCGTAGAGCCTCGACATCGTCGCGACATACAAAACCCCGTTCGCCGCCATCGGACTCCCGTTCACTCCGTCCCGTAACTCCACCTCCCCCAACAATCGCTCCGCCCGCCCGGCTACCCTGATCGAAGTCCGCCGACAAGCCCGTCTCCCCCGATACCATGTTGCGGGTATACCGCTCGCCCCACCGCGCCTGATCAGCCCCCTCCAAGAACACCATCCCAAGAAAAGAAAATGCGACAGCCACTCCTTTCGCATCATTGCGGACCCTCCACTCATTTGGTCCGAAAATACCTCACTTCGCTTTCTCCACTTCCACCCGGTCGATCCCCACCATGTACGCCCGCTTCGCCTTGTCGTTCGCGCCCGTGATCTCGAAACGGACCTTCAACGGCTCCGTCGGCGACACATTCACTCCCTCGAAGGTCACCGGTTCGCCCGCCAATACCCGCGGCGTGAACAAATCCACTTCCCGCACATGACCGTTCACCATCACCCGCATCTGCGCGTAATCTCCCGCCGTCGTCGGATGCACGCTCAAAGCATGATTCCCCGGCGCCAGGTCCGGCACCGTCAAGGTCAAGACATCCCCCGGCTTGCCGCCCGTCCACCAAAGCTGCGCGTCTCCCGACCAGCGCCCCGCCAAAAATCTCCCCATCATCTGCTCCCGCAAACGCCCCCCCGTCACTTCCGCTCCTTCCAGCAATCCTTCCCCCTCCACCCGCGTCACTCCTTGCTTCGGCGGCCCCAACGGGGGCAATCCCGGCTTCTTCGCCGGCACCGGCACGCCCGCCTTCTTCACCACCGCCTGCCCGCCCGGGCCCGGCAGGGCCACCTGCGCCGGGCTCGCCAAATACTTCACCAGGTCCGCCACTTGCTCCAGGGGCAAGGCCTCGAACAAACCCGCCGGCATCAACGACTGCGGAATCTCCTGCCGCTCCGACACCTCCACCAACTTCACATCCGTCAGGGTCCCCCCCGGCATCGCCACCTTGAAGAAATCAGGCTGGCTCTCCCGCACCATCCCGCTCACCACCGAACCGTCCTTCAGGGTGAAGATGTTCAGCATGTAATCCTTCCCCACCACCGCGCTCGGCGCTAAGACATTCTCTAACACATAGGCGAGATCGGCCCGGTTCGATCCCGTCAAGTCCGGCCCCAAGTCAATCCCCTCGCCAAAAAGTTTGTGACAGGTGCCGCAGGTCATCTGGTAAACCTGCCGCCCTCGAGATGCGTCCGCCCGCGCCATCAGTTTCGGATGCAGCTTCTTCTCCCACTTCTCAATCGCCTCCGCCAGCTGCGCCAAGTCCACACCCCCGGCCCCCCGCACCCAGTTCCGCTCAATCAATTCGTCGATCGCCCCGTCGCCAAAGCGCTCAAACTGATCCAGCATCACCGGCGATACCAATGACGCCTCCACCTCTTTCTCATCCACCGCCCGCAACAACACCAGCGCCGACTCCGGACGCGCCGCCACCAGGTTGATCGCCTCGTTTCGCAGGGCCAACGGAAACTCACCCAGGCGCGATACCAAAACCTCCGCCGTCTCCACCCCTGGACTCTCCCGCAAGGCCTTCACCGCCGCCGCGCGCACCGCGCCGTCGTCGATCAAATCCCGCGCCAAAACTCCCAGCTCGGGATCGCCTCCCGCCGTCAGCAATTCCAAAGCCTTCACCCGCTCCGGCCGCGACGCCTTCGCGTTGCGCGCCATCCCCCGCCACTTCGGATAGTAATCCGCATCCCCAAAACGAACTCCCATCCGGCTCATCACGTCCGCCACCGCCGGCGCCTTTGCCTTCAAAGCCTCGCCGCGCTCCCGCGCCGCCACCCAGCTCGCCGGCCGCTCCACCGGCGGCAAATGATGCAAGGCCAACAGCAACTGCCCCGCCCGCAATACGTAATCGTCCGCCGTCTTCGCCTTCGACAAGGACGTCAACAAAGCCTCCCGCCCCTCCGCCGTCGCCGCCGCGCGGCGCCCGATATATTCCCGCATACGCGGCCAGGTCGTTCCGTCCGCCAACTCGAAAGCCCGATCCGGATCGACCGGCACCAACGGCTCCACCCCATACCACGTCAGCAAGGGAATGTTGCGGTCATAGTGGTCCTCCGCATGGCCCATCAATCCCGCCGCAATCTCCCACCGCTGCTCAAACGGCAATCGCTGCAGCAACGACGCCACGTATCGCCGCGTCACCGGCGATCTTTCCTCCGCCGCCAACCGCTCCACCCGCGCCAAAACTTCCGCACTCAGCGCTTCCCGTTTCTCGCCAAGAAATTGCACCGCCCACCCGCGCATATACTCGCTCTCGTCGTCCAATCGCGCCGCCAAATCCTCCGTCGTCAATAAACCGCACGCATGCGCCGTCCAGAATGCCCGCAAACGCAGCGGCACCTCGTCCGCATGTTCCTTCTCAAACGCCCGCAACGCCTCCAACAACTTTCCCCCGTCCAATTCCCCCGCCGCCGCCCGCTCCTGCAATAACCGCTGCCCCTGCCGCGCCCAAAACGCATTCCCATGCCCTAACGCAGCCACCAATCCTTCCACGTCGCGCTCCACCAAATTCGTCACCGTGCTCTTCGCTTCGCCGTGACGCACCCGGTATATCCGCCCGTTGCTCCGGTCCCATATCTCCACGTCGCGGTGATGACAGGTCTGGCTGTCGTTCCAATCCGAGGTATACAAGGCCCCGTCCGGCCCCTGCATCACGGTCACCCCCACGTGCTCGTGATCGTTCGAAAACATGAAGTCCGGCCGGTGACGCCCCACGAATCCCGAGCCCTCGCGCTCCAAGCGCTCCCGCACCACCCGGTGCCCATGCAGGTTGTGAAACAACAGGTCCCCGCGATACGCCTCCGGGAATTCGTCCGCCTGGTAAATCGTCAAACCGCAATGCGCATGACCGCCCCCCACCGCCGAGGTGTCCGCCGCCTTCGCCGCCGATAACTGACGGTCCACTTTCCCGTCCCCTTTCATCGACCCGAAAGTCCCGTCCCCGTAGTGCACGTGATCCGCAATCGTCCGGATGTCGTCAAAAACATACGGATTGAAATGCTGCCCCGCCTGCCGGAAATAACGGCCCCCTTGGCTTAAATGATAAAGGTGCGGAATCACGCACGCCGTGATAAACCACTCGCCGTGCTCGTCAAAATCCACCCCCCACGGATTGCTCGACCCCCACGCAAAGACTTCAAAATCCCGCGTCACCGGATGATACCGCCACACCCCCGCGTTGATCGGCTGCCGCTCCTCCGGCGACGCCCCCGGCATGCCCACGTTCGAATGCGTGAACACGCCGTGACACCCGTATAACCAACCGTCCGGCCCCCACGTGAAGGCATTCAAAGTCTCGTGCGTATCCTGCCACGCCCACCCATCCAACAAAATCTCCGGATACCCGTCCGGCACGTCGTCCCCGTCCGCGTCCGCAAAAAACAACAGATTTGGCGCCGCCCCCACAAACACCCCCCCGAACCCCACTTCAATCCCGCTCGCCAGGTTGATGTGCTCCGCAAAAACCTTCCGCGTCTCAAAACTCCCGTCCCCGTCCCCGTCCTCGAAAATCAATATCCGGTCCTTCCCCTGCCCCTCCGGCGCCCGTTGCGGATAGGTGTTCCCCTCAATCACCCAAATGCGGCCGCGCGCATCAAAACACATCGCGATCGGCTGCACGACGTCCGGCTCCGCCGCAATTAAGTCCACCGCAAACCCCTCCGGCACGTCCATCCGCGCCAACGCAGCCTCCGCCGACAAATCCTTTCCGTACCCGTTCTGCGGCCGCCCCCCTTCCGCCTTCCACTGCTCCGCCCGAATCGCCGTCGCGCCTTCCCCCTGCATATGCACCGACAACCCCTTCTTGCTCCCGCTCAAAACGTCCAAGCGCCCGTCCCCGTTCAAATCCGTCACCATCACTTCCGTGCCTACCCCGAAATCGTCATGAATCAGCTCCGGCACAAACTCCACCCCGTCCGCGCCCACCGTGTTCCGGAACCAATACAACACCGCCGGTTCAAACGCGCCCGGATCCTTCCCCTTGTGCGCCATCCAACGCTTCCCGGTCACGAAATCGTTCCGCCCATCGCCGTCCATGTCTCCCAGCGCCATCGCATGCAGCTGACTGAACGCCACCCCGTACGCGTTCTCCGTCGACGAATTGCCCATGATGTTATGACGCGCAAATCGATTCGGCGTCGTCTGCTCGAACCATGCCAGCCCACGACCGTGCGCATTCAACGAGGTGATCAAATCCGCGTCCCCGTCCCCGTCCACGTCGTCCACGAGGATTTGCGCGCCCCCGCGGCCATACGGCGTCAACGCCCAACGATGCTTCTTCCACGCCGTCGCACCGTCATCGCCCTCCGGCTGCTCGTACCAAAACATCATCTCCACCACATCCAAGCGCCCGTCCCCGTTCACATCCCCCACACCCAAGCCATGTCCAAACGGCGTCTTCGCCTCGCCCTTCGCCGATATCCCCCGCCACACCCAAGGCTTCGTCGCGTCCGCTCCCGCTTCATAATACCCGTAAACACCGTCCCGCGCGCCCACCATCTCCGGCAACCCGCCCGGCTTCAAATCCACAAAATGCGGCGACTCGTTCGCCAGGTTGTCCGCAATCTGATGCATCGGCCACGCCTCGCCTCGCTTCCCTTCTCCCGGATTCACATACAAACGCACTTCCTTGCCGGGAAATCCGAACACCACGACGTCGTTCTCCCCGTCACCCGTCACGTCATGCACGAAACTGAAAAAATTGTCCGAATAGCCCTCGTCCGGCTCAAAGGGATCGCCCGGCGCAAAACGCTTCCGCTCCGAAAAATCCGGACCCGAATACCAAAACGGCCCGTAAGCCAAATCCGTCACGCCATCCCCGTCCAAATCTCCCGCGCTCGCCCCCTCCGCATAAAACTCATCCATCAATACCCGCGAGTCCCAACCGCCCGCTGCCACACTCGCCGTCGTCCCAAGCACCAAAGCCCAGCCGCCCAAAACGGCCCGCATGAAAAGGGGGTTCGTCTTCATACCTAAAACCATAACGGCATCCCCCATACCGTCTATGCGTGATCCAACCCTTTTTATGATAAATCGGACATGTTTTTTTCCGCGCCCTTTCTCCTCGACACCCCCGCCCCTTTCCGGCAAAAGCCACCCCAATAGCATGCCCGATTCATCACCACGCAA
The DNA here is from genome assembly GCA_039028175.1 of Verrucomicrobiota bacterium. Classification (GTDB taxonomy): domain Bacteria; phylum Verrucomicrobiota; class Verrucomicrobiia; order Verrucomicrobiales; family DEV007; genus JBCDBW01. The sequence continues at coordinate 1,822 of JBCCIR010000025.1, read as the reverse complement.
ACGCTCGTCCTCCTCCACATCCGGGAAGTCCCGTAAATCGACGCCCCGAAAATCATCCGCCTCACGGGGCACCACCCGCACCAAGGACACCCGCTCCAGCTCCCGGCAATCCAGTTCCGGCTCCGATACCGCCCAACCCGACGCCGACATCTCCGGCACCCCGGAAAAACAAGAGCACCCCAAAATAGACGCCTCCTCCTCACGCCAAAGCTCAAGCAACCGCCCCAAAAAACCCGCCCTCAAACTCGACCCCAAAGAACTCGCCGATCACGCCTGGGAAATCTACCTCGCCGAACTCGCCGAAGAAGGCCTCACCACCTTCGACGATAAAGATTGCGACTCCCTCGCCAAGCGCGCCTTCGAAACGGCCCGCGTCTTCCTCCAACACCGCGACCGCCACCACCCCCTCTCCTGAGCCCCCGGCAATGGACGGCAGGAGCTTGTCCGCAACGGCGGGCTCCCGCGTGCCCTTCGAAGCCGGATGGCGAAGAACGGGCGCTGCCACGAACCCACCAAATCGAAACCGAGGGCCAACGGCCATCCCCAAAACCTCAATGGCCGCCAGGCGCGAACAACGAGAGCGCGCCGCCTTCAGCGGCATCTGCGGTCAAGCGGCACGCTTGCTAGCGGCCGCGGCGGCCGGCGGCGAGCTGGTCCCCCAGGCGATTCATCGCTCGCTCCGCCTTCGACATCCCCGCCCGCTCCTCCAATAACTCCACCAACACCGCCGGCCGATCTGTCATAATATTATCCACGCCCAGGTTAATCATCGTGTTCATGTCCCCCGCCTGATTCACCGTCCACACATGCACCTCCATCTCCGCCCGTCGCGCGCGATCAATCAATTCGCGCGACACCGCCCGCGCACTCACACTCAGCACGTCGACGTCCAATCGCGTCAAATCACCAACCGACGCCGTCACGATCAATCCCGTCCGTAACTCCGGATCCTCCTCCCGCACCGCCATCACCCCGTCGTAACTCAATGACGTGATGACACACTCCTCCTCAAACCCCTTCTCCCGAACCAACGCCGCCACATCCTTCCCCATGCTCACATCGGGTCCCGCAAACTTCATCTCAATGTTCAACTTCACGCTGCCCGCCTTCGCCACCTCAATTACCTCCTCCAATGTCGGCGCCCGCTCCCCCGCAAATTCCTCCCCAAACCAACTCCCCACATCCAGGGCCCGAATCTCTTCAAACGTCATCTCGTTCACCTGCCGCGGCACCCCCGCCAACCGCTTCATGTCCGTGTCATGCACCAAAATCAACACGCCGTCCGCCGTCCGCTGCACATCGATCTCAATGAAATCCGAGCCCTCCTCGATCGCCAACTCAATCGCCGGCATCGTGTTCTCCGGCGCCGCCATCGAACTGCCACGGTGCGCCGTCACCCCCACATTGTCATCCGCCACATCCATCGAATTCAGAATCCCATAACATATCACACCCGAAACAATCACCACCGCCGACGCCCCCAACCACAACCACCGTCGCAAAGGAATTCCGCGCCCCTTCCCGTCCACCCAGTCTCCCTCCCCCAAATGCTCCCGCTCCGGTATCTCCAAAACACCGGTCCGCTCCCGATACCAACGCACCGTGAAAATGGAGAACGTCACCACCACCACAAAATTCACCACGACCGCCAGGCACAACTCCACCCCCAATACCACCCCCACCACCGCAATCGCCACCCCCACGTTCCCCCCCGCCAGGAACACCAATACCCAGCGAAAAACCGCCATGAACACCGCGATCACCAACATTAACACCCCCATCATCACCCCCCAGCCCACCACCAATCCCACCACCCGCACCC
>JBCCIR010000024.1:0-46087 GCA_039028175.1 Verrucomicrobiota bacterium | reverse complement strand
TGCTTTTGGGGGCGGGGTCGGTTGGGGTGACGTTGGGGTGGTCCGGGCGTGGTGACCTTGGTGGGTGGGCGCCCTGGGCGTGGGCGCGCTACCGGCTTCGCAATGTGCGGGGGAGGCTTTTTGAGGATGTGGGGTTGGGGATTGTCATGGTGGATTGGATTTTGGATAGTGCCGGGATGAAGGCGTTATTGATTATTGTTACTGTGTTGTCGTTGGGTTTTGTGGGATCGGGATGGGCGGGGGACCAGGTGGCGGTGACGGCGTTGCCGGCTCCGGTGCTGCAATCGATCCAGGCGTATTTCCCGGGGTCGACGCCGATTTCGGCGGAGGTGGAGGAGGATGACGGGGCGATTACTTACGAGGTGAAGATTCAGTATAAGGATTTGGCCTTTGAGGTGGAATTGACGCCGCAGGGGCGGGTCGTGGATTTGGATATGTGAGGTCGTGGCCACGACGGGGCCGATCATGCGGCCGCGACAGGGCAAAAGTGATCCTTGCGGAAGGGTCAGATGTTTAGAACTGGAGAAATGATGGAGCTCACCCCTTATCAACGCAACGTGTTGCGGATATACCTTCGATACAAAGAAGCGGATTTTTCGTTTGGCAATTTTGTTGGGTCCATTTGGTGGAGATGGTGTCTGTTTGCGGCGTTCGCGGTCGGCGGGTATTACTTTTTGGCGTCGTTCGCGCCCGGCGCGGCCTGGTTGATTGTGGGGATGATGGTAGGGGCCGCTTTGCGTGATGTGAGTTACTTCATTGGGGCGCTTCGGATGTGGCCGGTTAATCGGGAGACATATGATTGGGAGCGGATTGAGGAATTGGTCGGGGGGAAAGGGGACGGCGACGCGGGTGATGCGGGGTAGAGATATTGGCGAGAGTTCGAGCTGAGTGGGTGGGACGGAATGGGAGATTCGTATTTGGCGACGGGGTTTCGGGATGTGGACGGGAGCGGGGCGGCTTCGGCTTACCTGGATTGTTTGCGGCTGTTGGATTCGCTTCCCTATTTTCGGGAGTATAAAGAGGAGAGTTATGAGTGGTTGGGACTGGGGGAAGGGGATCGGGTGTTGGATGCGGGGTGTGGATTGGGCGACGATGTTTTTCGGATGGCGGAGCGGGTGGGGGAAGGCGGCCGCGTGGTGGGGGTTGATTGCAGTCGCGAGTTATTGGAGAAGGGACGCTCGGATGAGCGGGCGAAGCGGTTGCCGGTGGAATTTGTTCACGGGGATTTGGGGGCTTTGCCGTTCGAAGTTGGGGTGTTTGGAGCGGTGCGGGTGGATCGGGTTTTGCAGCATGTGCCGGGGTTGGACGAGGCTTTTCGGGAGTTTTGGCGGGTGCTGGAGACGGGGGGGCGATTGTTGGTATATGACAATGACTGGGGGAGTTTTGCGGTGGCGTCTGATCTTGGCGAGGTGACGCGTGTTCTTGAGCGGAGCTGGGCGGGGGCGTTTGCGAACCCGGGAATCGGGCGTGAATTGGAGGGGCGGTTTGAGGGGGTGGGGTTCGGGGAGGTATCGGTGCGATCGAAGGTGATGGTGATCGAGGATTTCGAAACGGCGGACCGAGTTTTCAATTTAAGAGAGACGGTGCGGCGGGCGGTGGATTCGGGTTTTGTTAAGCGGGCGGAGGGTGAGCAATGGGAGTCGGAGATGGAAGTGCGTTCGGTGGCGGGGAACTTTTCGGCGTCGTTGACGGCTTACATGGTGAGGGGGCGAAAAGGTTAGATTTAGTGACCTGAACGATTTTTTCAAAAATCGACCTTGGGGGAATTGGGAAGGGATGGGTGGTGTGTTACCTTTTGGTGCGCGACGCTTTAAGGGACGTTGAAAACGTCACGAGAGTGAAGCGGGTGAGGCATTGAACGAGTGAGTGTTTGGCCGTTGAAGTGAGAGTGCGACGGCAATTGGAGGTGGAAACGTTCAGTATTTGCATCATTCCCGGTCGTTTTGGTCCTTTGGAGCGCGCGCCTTTGCTTTTTACGGAGCGCTATGTCGGTGTGAAGGCCGCGGTGTGCCGTGGAAGCGGAGTCACATATTGTAAACCAACACAAAAAGAGAAAGAGACAGACACATGACGAAGAGAATGAACACAAAGAAGAAGAAACTGGTGGCGATTTTTGGTGCGCTGGCGGCGGGGCTGCTGGGTGTGGCCTATGCGGGCAGTGCGATTTCGCCGAGTGACATGCCGGAGCCGGTTAACCGGGCAATAGGAGAGTATTTCCCGGGAGCGACGGCGGTATCGGCGAAGAAGGACCTGGACGACGGGCTCACGAAGTATGAAGTGAAGCTGTCGTGGAAGGACCTGGCCTTGGAAGTGGAGCTGTCCCCTGAGGGGAAGATCCTGGACCTGGATATGTGAGGTAGCCGGTCTCTTTTGAGGCTAAAAAACGGGGCTCGGGAAACGGGATGAGTTGGAGTTGGCGGTAAATATTTTTACGAAACTCAATAGTCCTTTTTTCCGATGCCCCTCTTTTTTTGGAGGGGGTTTTCTCACGCGGAGGCGCGGAGGTCTTTTTTACCCAAGATTGCGCGAGTGCAAGGTGGGAGGGATTGAACGATGCCGTATTTAGTGGTGTCCACTACATTATTGCTCGGGATGAGTTGAAAGCTGACGATCGCCACTCTTCTTGTGACTAGGATCATCATTATATATGCGACGTTGGTTACGTTGATTTTTGGTTTGGTGGCAATTTGGGGAATGGTCTTTTTGATCAATGGTTGCGGCGTAAGCAAAGAAGCCACCGACATGTCGGCGATCATGACATCGTTAGTCGCTTATCACAATCGGGCGGGGCACTATCCGACGTCGGAGCAAGGTTTGGAGGCATTAGTCGAAAAGCCGATCGTTGAACCCATTCCTAAGCGTTGGATCGCGGGCCTGAAGCCTACCGCCTTGAACGATCGCTGGGGGAACGCTTATCAATACGTCCGCTGGGAAGGTTTGCCCGGTGGCGTTGGATTGTTCACCTTTGGGCCGGATGGAATGTCGCAAAGCATGGGGAATGATCCCGATGACTATGCGACTTGGACCGATGGAAGAGTCGCTTGGCAGAAAGAGTACTATTCGCCATTGGCTCCTCTGATCGCGTCGGCGGTGATTGCATTGAATTTGGGTGTTGGTATCGGAATACTCGTGGGGTGGCGATTCGTATAGATAGCCTTGAGAGTTTAACAATGAAGATCGATTATTGGTTGGGTTTGGACCGTTCTTGAGGGCGAATTTTTCGGACATTGAACAGCGCGCAGAACTGATGAAAGCGACTTTGATTCGGGTGGGGATGGTGTTTTTGGCGGTGTTGGTGGGGACGGAGGTGTTGTTGCGATTGGGGGTGCACTGGAAGGAATCGACTTCGGAGTTGTGGGAGATTTTTTCGATCATGGTGATGACGGCGGGGATTGTGTGGGCGACGGGGCCGTTGTTTGCGAAGGCGATTATTAGGAGCTGCGCGTTACGGGTTTTTTGCCGGGTGGGGGTGGTTGTGGTTTTGTTTGTGGGGTTTTGGGTGGCGCTGTTTTATTACTCGATGAGTATCCGGACGAACCTGGGCTGGTATGAGGAGCCGAAGTGGGTGGAGCAGTTTCCGGAGTTTCAGAAGCAGTGGCGGGCGAAGGTGGAGAGTTACAAGTGGTGAGGGGAGTGGCGCAGGAATCAGTTTCGCAGGCACGCAGTAGGAAAAGGTGATTTCCCTTATTGCGTTTGAGGGGGTTGAGAGGGCATGATCAGCACCGTTAATGGTCTGGTTGGCTGAGAGTGCGTCATCGGTGTATCCGGTGTTTGATCCGGCGTCGCCTTTTGCGGAGGCGATTTACTCGCTCTTTTTGAAAGTGCTGGCGATCAGCGCGGTGATTTTTTTGATCGTCGCGGGTTTGATCACCGTGGCGGTGATTCGGTTTCGGGACAAGACGGGCGGGAACGGCGAGGTGCCGAAGCAGGATTTCGGGAGTCACAAGCAGGAGATTTTCTGGCTGGTGGGTCCGGTGATCATTGTTGTGTGGCTCGCGGCGATCAGCGCGAAGCTTGTATTCACGGTGAACGCGGTGCCGCAGGCGCATCCGGATGCGGGGGAGCAGCCGGACGAAGAGATTGAAGTGCGGGGGCACCAGTGGTTTTGGGAAGTGAAGTATCCGGGGCACGGGATCGTATCGGCGAACGAAGTTCATTTGCCGGTGGGGAAGAAGATTCGGATCAAGTTGACCTCGGAGGACGTGATTCACAGTTTCTGGGTGCCGCAATTGACGCGGAAGATGGATGCGATTCCAGGGCGGGATAATTACTTCTGGATCGGGGCGTCGAAGCCGGGGGTTTACCAAGGAAGGTGCACGGAGTTTTGCGGGATGGTGCATGCGTGGATGAACTTCAAGGTGTATGCGCATGACGAGGCGGAGTGGGAGGAGTGGATTGCGGCGCACACGAAGGATCCGGAGTTGCCGACGGGCGGATTGGCGGCGGCGGGGCAGAAGATTTTTGAAACGGCGACGTGTATTGATTGTCACATGATCTCGGGCGTGGGGGGGACGACGATGATTGCGCCGGATTTGACGCATTTTTCGAGTCGGGGGGAGATCGGGGGCGGGGTTTTTGTGAACAACCGCGAGAATTTGGAGAAGTGGTTGAGTGATCCGCAGAAGTGGAAGCCGGGCTGCAAGATGCCGAACTTCAAGTTGGATCCGGAGGAGTTGCAGCAGGTGGTGGCGTTTTTGGAGAGTTTGAAGTAGACAATTTGTGAACGGGGAGGCGACAGATTCGATTGAGCAGGATGGCGGCGCGCCGAAGGACGGCGCGACGGCGGAGGCTCCGATGGGCAAGATATTGTCGTGGGTGACGACCGTGGATCACAAGCGGGTGGGGATCATGTATATCCTTACGGCGGTGTTCTTCCTGGTGATCGGCGGGTGTGAAGCGCTCTTGATGCGGATTCAGCTGGCCTTTCCGGAGAACGACTTTATCTCGCCGGCGTTCTTCAACCAGATGTTCACGATGCACGGGACCACGATGGTTTTCCTTGTGGGGATGCCTGTGTTGATTGGGTTTGCGAACTACTTTGTGCCCTTGCAGATCGGTGCGAAGGACGTGGCGTTCCCCAGGCTGAATGCCATGAGTTTCTGGATGCTGCCGTTTGGCGGGTTCCTGCTCTATTACAGTTTCATGACGAGCACGGCGCCGGACGCGGGGTGGTTCAGTTATGCGCCGTTGTCGACGAAGCCGTATACGTCTTTGGGCGGGGTGGACTATTGGATTCTCGCGTTGTTGGTGATGGGGATTGGATCGGTGGCGGGGGCGATCAACATGGCGGTCACGGTGTTGTGTTTGCGGGCGCCGGGGATGAGTTTGCAGCGGGTGCCGTTGTTTACGTGGATGGCCTTTATCACGGCCTTGTTGACGATCTTGGCGCTGCCGGCTTTGAACTCGGCTTTGGCGATGTTGTTTATTGATCGTTGGTTGGGCGCGGCATTTTTTGAACCGGCGCGCGGGGGATCGGCGTTGCTTTGGCAGCACTTCTTTTGGATTTTCGGGCATCCGGAGGTTTACATATTGGTGTTGCCGGCGTTCGGGATGATTTCGGAAGTGATCCCCGTGTTTTCACGGAAGCCGATCTACGGGTATTCGTTTGTGGCGGGTTCGACCGTGGTGATCTTCCTGTTGAGTTACGGGGTGTGGGCGCACCACATGTTTGCGGTGGGGTTGGGCATGTTCGCGGATATTTTCTTTGCGATCGGGACCTTGCTGATTGCGCTGCCGACGGGGGTGAAGGTGTTCAACTGGACGGCGACGATGTGGGGGGGGTCTATCCAGCTCAAAGTGTCAATGCTGTTTGCGATCGCGTTTTTGATTGAGTTTGTGTTGGGAGGCTTGACCGGGGTGATGTTCGCGGCGGTGCCGGTGGACTGGCAATTGACGGACACTTATTTCGTGGTGGGGCACTTCCACTTCGTGTTGATCGGGGGCACGGTATTTGGTTTGTTTGCGGCGACGTATTACTGGTTCCCGAAGATGACGGGGCGGATGTTGTCGGAGGGCTTGGGCAAGTTGCAGTTCGTGTTGTGGGTGGTGGGTTTCAACCTGACGTTCATGCTGCATCATTTTCTTGGGGTGATGGGAATGCCGCGGCGGGTGTATACTTACAGTGACGAACCGGGGTGGGCGTTATTGAACGGGCTGTCGTCGTTGGGGGCGGTATTGATGGCTCTGGGGACCCTTGTGTTCGTGTGGAATCTGTGGATCAGCAAGCGAAAGGGAAAGGTGGCGGGCAACAATCCTTGGGGAGGGTTTACCCTGGAATGGGCGACCACTTCGCCGCCGCCGGTGGAGAATTTCACGGAACTGCCGGAGATCAAGAGCCGACGGCCGGTTTGGGACCGGGATCATCCGGAGCTGGCGGATTGGAAGTCAGCGAAGACGCCGGAGGACAAGGGGTGGCGGCCGTTCAAGGGGAAGATGGCGATCAGCGCGTTTGTGGCATCGGAGGTGGTGTTCTTTGTTTTGTTATTGGTTTCGTTTGTCGTCTTCAACAGCGGGGACCGCGGCGGGTTGGACGGGCCGTCGCCTTTGAACGTGCCGCGAACGGGGGTGTTCACATTTATCCTTTTGGCGAGCAGTGTGACTTTTTGGTTTGCGGAGCGGGCTTTGCGCGGGGGGAACCAGGGCGGGTTTTTGCGGTGGTTGCTGATCACGATTGTGTTGGGATTGGTATTCCTGGGCGGGCAGGCGATTGAGTATGCGGGTTTGATTCAGAGCGGGATCACGATTCATTCGAACCTGTTTGCGTCGACGTTCTTCACGGTGACGGGATTTCATGGGTTCCACGTGTTTGGCGGGATCGTGGCGTTGACGATTTTGTTCATCCTGGGGCGCAAAGGTGATCTTACGCAGAAGCGGTCGAAGGTCTTTTCTGCGGCGGGGATATACTGGCATTTCGTGGACGTGGTTTGGATTTTTGTATTTGCGATCATTTACCTGAGGGTTTTGCAATGACGGGGGAATTGATAAACGAGATCAGCGTTTTGTGGTCCTGGCTGTCGCCGGCGTGGCTGTTGATTGGCGCCTGTCTTGCGGCTTACCTCGTGGCGTTTTGGGGTGGGTTGGAGACGCGGAGCTGGTGGTTTGCGGGTTCTTTGGCGGGTTTGTTCGTGGCGTATGTATCGCCGGTGTATGCCTTGGCGGACGGCGTGATGTTTACGGCGCACATGATTCAGCACCTGGTGTTGTTATTGATTGTGCCGCTTTGTTTTCTTTTGAGTTTGCCGCGGGCGCGGATGGCGGAGTGGTTGGCGCGACCGAAGGTGGAGCCGTTGGGACGGTTGTTATCGTTTGCGCCGGTGGGATGGGCTTTGGGATTGAGTGTGATGTGGGTGTGGCACGTGCCGACCTTATGCACGGCGTCGTTACAGAGCAGTTGGCTCGGGGTGTTTCAGGACGTGACGTTTGTTGTGGCGGGGCTGGCATTTTGGTGGCCGGTCTTTTCGCCGGTGAAAGCGCAGCGCCTGGCGCCGGCATCGGCGGCCTTGTATTTGTTCACTGCGTGCGTGGGTTGCACTTTGTTAGGGATTTATTTGACGTTTACGCCGATTTCGGTGTGTCCGGTTTTTGCGCGGCCGGCGGCGGGGACGGGATTGTTGGAAGCGGTGCGAGCGGGGGGATTTTCGGCGGGGATGGATCAGCGATTGGGCGGGTTATTGATGTGGGTTCCGCCATGCGTGTTGTATGCGGGCGCGATTGTGGCCGTGTGCCGGCGGTGGTATGCGGGCGACGAAGAGGCGGCGGCGACCGGTGAGAGTTTGGAGGCGAGTGAAAGCGTGAAATAAGGGAGACCTTTGATGGAAACGGACGAGCACAACGAAGATGAGAAGGAAGTGGAGGTTGCTCCGGGGCCGAGTTATGCGCCGCCGGCGATGGCGATGGCGATCATGTTTTTCTTTTGGGGGACCTTGACCTTGTGGCCGGCGACCGTGATGGGGATTGGGTTGATGGCTTTCGCCTTGGGAAAATGGGTCAGCGAGATCCGTGAGAACTGGAAGGAGGAAGACGAGCAGTCATGACGGACGAGGAGCAGCCAGAGTGTGAAGCGTGTCCGTGCTCGGTGAGTCCGGAGCGGCGCAAGTTTTTTACGAGGTTGTCGGTGACGCTGGGAGCCTTGATCGGTGCCTTGGTGACCTTGCCGGGGATTGGATTTGTGATGGCGCCGGTGTTTCGTCGGCCGCCGCGGTTGTGGCGGGACGTGGTGAAGCTGGAGGACATTGCGATTGGGGAGACGAAGTTGGTGACCTTTGAGGATTCGTCGCCGCTGCCATGGTCCGGGCTGACGGCGACGACGGCGTCGTGGTTGCGGCGGGATGGGGAGGATGAGTTTGTCGCGTTTTCGATCAACTGCCGGCACCTGGGGTGTCCGGTGCGTTGGGTGGAGGGGGCGGAGTTGTTTATGTGTCCGTGTCACGGCGGGGTGTATTACAAGGATGGATCGGTTGCGGCGGGCCCGCCGCCATTGCCATTGCATCGGTATCCGGTGCGAGTGAAGGACGGATCGGTGCAGATTGAAACGAGCCCGGTGCCTTTGACGAAATGAAGATTAAAGAAGGAGCACAGGTAGCCTGGGGCTGGATCGACGAGCGGATCGGATTTACCGAGACGATGTTGCCGATGTTGACGCACATCGTGCCGCGGAACGCGAAGTGGTGGTATGTGTTCGGGAGCGCAACGATGTGTGCGTTTGCGGTGCAGGTTTTTACGGGAATCTGCCTGGCGATGATGTATGTGCCGTCGGGGAGCCAGGCGTATGAGAGTCTGACCTATATCCAGAACGAAGCGCCGTTCGGGTCGCTTTTGCGGGGGATGCACTTTTATGGCTCATCGGTGATGGTGATGATGGCCGTGATTCACATGATGCAGGTGTTTCTGCATGCGGCATACAAGTATCCTCGCGAGATGAATTGGATGAGCGGGGTGACGCTTTTATTTTTCGTGTTGGGGATGGGTTTCACGGGGCAGTTGTTGCGTTGGGATGCGAACGGCGTGTGGTCGGTGATGGTGGGAGCGGAGATGGCATCGCGGGCGCCGGTGGTGGGACCCTTTATTGCGCATTTTATCCTGGGCGGGGAGACCGTGGGGGGTGCGACCTTAAGCCGGTTCTTTGTGATTCACGTGTTTATCCTGCCGGGGATGATCATTGCGGGGATCGCGTTGCACTTGTGGCTGGTGTTGCGGCATGGGATTTCCGAGATGCCGAAGGTGGGGGAGCCGGTAGAGCCGAAGACATACAAAGAGGACTATGAGAAGCGCTTGAAGAAGACGGGGGTTCCGTTTTGGCCGATTGCGGCGTGGCGGGATGCGGTGTTTTCCTTCATTGTTGTCGTGGGGATCGTGATTTGTGCGGCGACGTTTGGAGCGCCGACCTTGGAGAATGCGCCGGACCCGAGCAGCATTCATTCAAACCCGATGCCGGATTGGTATTTCTGGTGGTATTTCGCGATTCTTTCGATGTTGCCGCGGAACATGGAGACGTGGGTGATTATCGGGGGGCCGATTGTCGTGGTGATTGTGTTGTACGGGTTGCCGTTGTTGTTCAACAAGGGAGAGCGGGCGCCCTCGAAGCGGCCGTGGGCGGTGGGGATTGTATTGGCGGGGATCGTGGGGGTGATTATTTTGACGATCTATGGGTATAAAGAACCTTGGTCGCCGGATTTCGGGGTGAAGCCATTGCCGCCGAACGTGGTGGCGACGACGGATCCGGATGCGGTGGAGGGGGCGGCCTTGATGCACAAGAAGGGGTGTTTGTATTGTCACAACATTGACGGGATCGGCGGGCATCGCGGGCCGGAGTTGTCGAATATCGGGCAGTTGTTGACTCGGGAGGACATGATTATCCGGATCAACAACGGGGGCCACAACATGCCGGCATTTGCGCCGGCGTTGACCTCGAAAGATTTGGGGAAGATTGTTGATTTCCTGCAGACGCGATTGGATAAACCGGTTGAGCCGTTGAAGGAATACGAGGAGTCGGAGAAGACGGAAGAAGCGAAGCAATGAGATTTTTAGTCTACGTCCTGTCCGTCATTTTGGCGGTGATGTTTGTTGTTTTGGCGGTGACGATCAGTCCGTGGTTTTACATCGGAGTGGCGGTGTTTGGTCCACTGGCGCTGGTGGGGACCTGGGACGTGTTGCAGACGAAGCACAGCATCACGCGGAACTATCCGATCCTGGCGCATCTGCGATTTATGCAGGAGGACATTGCGCCAGAGATTCACCAGTACTTTGTCGAGAGCAACACGGATGGGCGGCCATTCAACCGGGATCAGCGATCGATTGTGTATCGGCGGGCGAAAGATATTGAGGGGCTGAAGCCGTTTGGGACGGAGCTGGATGTTTACAGTGAGGAGTATGAGTGGGCGAGTCATTCGATTGCGCCGAAGGCGAAGGCCGAGGAACCGTTTCGGACCTTAGTCGGGGGGCCGGAGTGCACGAAGCCTTATTCGTGTTCGTTGGTAAATATATCGTCGATGAGTTTTGGGGCCCTGAGTCCGAATGCGATCATGGCATTGAACACGGGTGCGAAGAAGGCTGGGTTTGCGCATTGGACGGGGGAGGGTGGGATCAGTCCGTATCACAAGAAGCCGGGGGGTGACTTGGTGTGGCAGTTGGGGACGGGATACTTTGGGTGTCGCAACGACGATGGGACTTGGAATGCGGAGTATTACCAGGAGGGGGCGACCTTGGAGCAGGTGAAGATGATTGAGATCAAGATATCGCAGGGGGCGAAGCCGGGACATGGCGGGGTGTTGCCGGCGGCGAAGATTACGGAGGAGATTGCGGAGACGCGGCGGGTGAAGATGGGGCAGGATTGTATCTCGCCACCGGGGCACAGCACGTTTTCGACGCCGCGAGAGTTGTGTGAGTGGGTGAAGGAGTTGCGGGACCTGAGCGGTGGGAAACCGGTGGGGTTCAAGTTGTGCGTGGGGCACCGGAGTGAGTTTCTGGGAATTTGCAAGGCGATGCTGGAGACGAAGATATTGCCGGACTTTATCAATGTGGATGGTGGCGAGGGTGGGACGGGAGCGGCGCCGTTGGAGTTTTCGAACGGGCTGGGGATGCCGCTGGTGGACGGGCTGGTTTTTGTTCACAACTCGCTGGTGGGTTGCGGGCTTCGGGACAAGATCAAGGTCGCGTGTGCGGGGAAGGTCGTGAACGCGGCGCACGTGGTACGGAACGTGGCGATCGGCGCGGACTGGTGCAACATCGCGCGCGGGTTCATGATGGCGGTGGGTTGTATTCAGTCGCAGCGCTGTCATACGAACGAGTGTCCGGTGGGAGTGGCGACGCAGGATCATGTGCGGCAGCGGGCTTTACATGTGCCGGACAAGGCGGAGCGGGTGTATCATTTTCATCGGAACACGATGGAGGCGTTGGTGGAATTGATTGCGGCGATGGGGTTGGAGTCACCGGATGAGCTGAAGCCGTGGCATGTCTACAAGCGGAAGAGTCCAACGGAGATTGCGACTTATGATCGGGCGATGGATTTTCTTGAGGAGGGAGAATTGTTATCCGGGTGTGATCACCCGCATTTCGAGCGGTATTGGGAAGTGGCGTCGGCGGACACGTTTCATTCGGCGCCGATTCGAGCGCGATGATGGACGGGCAGGGGGGCGTGGAAAAAGCGGAGCATCGGTTGTTGGCGCGTCATCGTGGCGGGTGGCCGGTGTTGGTATTGCGGGTGGTGATCATCCTGGTGTTGTTATGGGTGGCGGTGTGGTTGGGGACGCATGCGACGGAGGATGTTCGGGAATTTGAGAAGATGGTGGATGAGATGGGGGCTTGGGGGCCGGTATTTTTTCTTTTGGCCTTGGTGATTTTGACATCGTTTTTCTTTCCGGACTCGGTGTTTGGTTTGGCGGCGGGGGTGATGTTTGGGTTGTGGTGGGGGACTTTATTGATGGTAGTGGCGGTATCGTTGACGGCGGTTTTGAACTTTTGGATGTCGCGGAAGGTGATGCGCGGGCCGTTTCAGCGATACTTGGAGCGGCATGCGAAATTGAAGGCGGTGGAGCGGGCTGCAAACGAGGGAGGATTGCGGTTGGTGATGTTATTGCGGTTGGCGCCGATCAATCCGGTGACGGTGAGTTACACCCTGGGGGTGAGTGAGATTAGTTTGAAGACGTTTGTCATCGGGTTGGTTGGGATGGTTCCAGGTCTTTTTGCGGAGGTTTATTTCGGGGTGGTGGGTGCACATGTGGCGAGTTTGGCCGGGGGGATTCATCATCATTCGGTGTTGCAGAGTGTGGTGACGATCGGGGGATTCGTCGTGTGTGTCGTGGGGATGATTTGGATTGCGCGGATGACCCGTAAAGCGCTAGCGGAAGCCGCGGAAGAAATGGGAGAGACGCGGCTTGATTCGACGGGGGAGTGAAGGCAGAATCGGCGGCGATAGGACAGGACACAGGCAGTGGTTGAAGAGCGAGAAGGGATGGCGGACGAGCCGCGGGCGTTGAACCTCTGGGTAATGGGGGTGTTAGGTGTTTTGGTGGGGATTATCGGCGGATTTGGGGCGGTGGTATTCCGGATGATGATCGCGTTTTTTCACAACCTGTTGTTTTTGGGGACGTGGTCGCTCGAGTATAACGCGAACATTCATACGCCGCCCGGGCCTTGGGGGCCGTGGGTGATTTTGGTGCCGGTATTGGGATCGATCGGGGTGGTGTTCTTGGTGAAGACCTTTGCGCCGGAGGCGAAGGGGCACGGGGTGCCGGAGGTGATGGATGCGATCTATTACAACGACGGGCGGATTCGGCCGCTGGTGGCGGTGGTGAAGTCATTGGCGTCGGCGTTGTCGATTGGGAGCGGCGGATCGGTGGGTCGTGAGGGACCGATCATTCAGATTGGGGCGGCGTTTGGATCGACCTTGGGACAGGTTATTCGAATGCCGGCGGCGCAGCGGGTGAATTTGATTGCGGCGGGGGCGGGCGCGGGGATCGCGGCGACGTTCAACACGCCGTTGGGCGGGGTGGTGTTTGCGATGGAGTTGATGATGACCTCGATTCGTGCGAAGACGATTTTGCCGGTGTTCATCGCGACGGCCACGGCGACCTACATCGGACGGGTGTTTTTGGGGATGAATCCGGCGTTCGATATTCCGGCGCTTACGGAGGCGCCGGCGGCTCCGATTGATATCTGGGTGTTGCCGATCTTGTTGGGGTGTGGGTTGGTGTTGGGATTGATGGCGGCATTGTTCGTGAAGTCGATTTACTGGACGGAGGATTTATTTGACCGGATGCCGGGCAACCAATACACGCGGCACATGTTCGGGATGTTGATCGTGGGGGTGATGATATACCTGCTATTGGAGAAGGCGGGTCACTATTAT
The DNA here is from genome assembly GCA_039028175.1 of Verrucomicrobiota bacterium. Taxonomy (GTDB): domain Bacteria; phylum Verrucomicrobiota; class Verrucomicrobiia; order Verrucomicrobiales; family DEV007; genus JBCDBW01. Next base: position 32,742 of record JBCCIR010000024.1, on the reverse strand, counting down.
GTGCAAGGGGTGGGGTATGCGACGATCGGGGATGTGTTGTCGGGGGTGCTGAGTTCTCCCTGGTTTTTGATTTTGTTAGTCGCGTTGAAGTTATTGGCGACGGCATTGACCTTGGGATCGGGCGCATCGGGGGGCGTGTTTTCCCCAGGCTTGTTCATTGGTGCCGGATTGGGAGGGTGTTTGGGATCGGTGATTCACTCGATTGATCCGAACTTTCCGATTGAGCCGTCGTTGTTTGCGGTTGCGGGGATGGCGGCGATGATTGGGGGGACGACGGGGGCGGTGGCGACGGGATCGGTGATGATTTTTGAGATGACGCGTGATTTGCACGCGGTGTTGCCGGTATTGATCACGGTGGCGGTGTGCACGGCGGTGCGGAAGCGGTTGTCACCGGCGAGTATTTACACGATGAAGTTGTTGCGGCGCGGGAAGGCGGTGCCGGAGGGGATGGCATCGGCGATGCCAAGGGCGGAGACCGCGGGGATGTTGATGGAAAAGGAGTTCAGGTTGGTGGGGGTGGAAGATGGCCGGGGATCGGGTCTGGAAGTGGTGACGGAGGGGGATCGGGTGCGGGGGATACGCGGTGGGTTGTTTGGGGACGGGGAGATGGAGGGCGAGTTTACGATTGTGGAAGAGACGTCGACGGTCGTGGACGTGATGGCGGCGTATCATTCATCGGAGACGAAGGTAGCCTTGGTGATGCGGGCGGGGTCGGGAGGATCGGCGGGAGATGTGGTGGGGATACTGACGTCGGATCGGGTGGTGGAGAGTATGGGGGGGATTGCGCATTTGTATCAGTGATTTTGAGTTGCGCCGTTTCGCAGGTACATGGTTTCACAGGGTAGGTTGAGGGTTGCAGAGGGTGGGGGGAGTTGGGTAGTCTTTGGGGGTTGTCTCTCTTGGCGCGTGTCTGGACTGAATGCGGGTGGAGGAGAGAGGATGCCTTTGGAATTATGAGTGCTGGGACGAATAATGGGAACGGGGCGGGGGAGCCGTTGGAGGTATCGTTGACGCGGCAGCAGTTGTTGGAGACGTCGCTTTGGAACAAGGGGACGGCGTTCAGTGACGAGGAGCGGAGTGAGTTTGGGTTATTGGGGTTGTTACCTCCGCAGGTGGAGACGATTGATGAGCAGACTGCGCGATGTTACGAGGCGTTTTCCGAGCAGCCGACGAATTTGGAGAAGCATGTTTACCTGCGGAATTTGCAGGACGAGAACGAGACGCTTTTTTACCGACTGATTTTGGATCACATCACGGAGATGATGCCGATCATATACACGCCGGTGGTGGGTGAGGCGTGTCAGCAGTTCAGTCATATTTATCGACGGCCGCGCGGGTTGTTTATTTCTTATCCGAACCGGGATCGGATGTGCGAGATCCTGGAGAACTGTGCGTGTCAGATGACGGAAGTGATCGTCGTGACGGACGGGGAGCGGATATTGGGGTTGGGGGATCAAGGGGCGGGGGGTATGGGGATTCCGATTGGGAAGTTATCGTTGTATACGGCGATCGGCGGGATCGATCCGGGGACGACCCTACCGATTTTGTTGGATGCGGGGACGAACAACGAGGAGCGGTTGAAGGACCCGGAGTATATTGGGTGGCGGCATGAGCGGGTTCGGGGGGAGGAGTATGACGGCTTTGTGGAGCAGTTTGTGGAGGCCGTGAAGAAGACGTTTCCGGACGTGTTATTGCAGTGGGAGGACTTTGCGGGGCGTGATGCGGGGCGGTTGTTGGATCGTTATCGTGATCAGTTGTGCACGTTCAATGATGACATCCAGGGGACGGCGGCAGTGACGACTGGTGCATTGTTATCGGCGGTGGCGGTGACGGGGGCGCCATTGACGGAGCAGCGGGTGTGTGTCTTGGGCGCGGGATCGGCGGGGTGCGGGGTGAGTGAGCAATTGGTGCGGGCGATGGTAAGTGAGGGGTTGGACGAAGCGGATGCGCGGGCGCGGATATACCTGGTGGATATCAATGGGTTGATGCATGACGGGCTGACGGATGTGATGCCGTTTCAGAAGGACTTGCTGCAGAAGCGGGCGGATTTGGGAGACTGGAAGTCGAGCAGTGGGAACGGCGAGTTTAGTTTTGGAGACGTCGTGGCGAACGCGAAGCCGACGATTTTGATTGGTCTTACGGGGCATGCGGGAGGGTTTACGGAGGAGATTATTCGTGAGATGGCGTCGCACGTGGAGCGGCCGATCATCTTTCCGTTGTCGAATCCGACGTCGCAGATTGAGGCGCGGCCGGAGCAGTTGTTGGAGTGGACTGACGGGAAGGCGTTGATTGCGACGGGGAGTCCGTTTGATCCGATTTCATATGGTGGACGGGAGATACCGATTGCGCAGTGCAACAACAGTTACATTTTTCCAGCGATGGGTTTGGGAATCCTGGCGACGGGTGCGAGGCGGGTGACGGAGGAGATGTTTATGGCGGCGGCGTGCGCGCTGAAGGATGCGTCGCCGGCGTTGAAGGATGAATGTGCGTCATTGTTGCCGGCCTTGGATGATGTTCGGACGGTGAGCCGGAGCATTGCGATTGCGGTGGGGGAGAAAGCGCAGGAGCAAGGTTTGGCCGGCGAGGGGGATGTGGAAGCGATGGTAGACGCGAAGATTTGGAGGCCGCGTTATCGGTCTTATCAATTGAAGAAATAGAGTGATGAGTATTGATCTACTGACTTATGAACCGGTAGGGGACAAGAAGAACTCCGATATTTTCAATGAGTATCGGATCAAGATTTACGAGCGCCGTCGGTCGAGTGGGATTGAGGATTTGGTGGGCAACATGGCGGCGGTGGTAATCTCAATTGAAGCTGACGATGCGATTCCGTATTTGAGTGAGATATACCTCATGACGCCTTATCGGTTGGAGGCGTCTTATACGAGTGACACGCACAGCATATACGTGCTGCGTTGTCCGGCGGCGGAGGCCGCTTCGCAGCCACTGTTGTTTGTGATGGAGCCGCATGAGTCTTCTTACGAGGATGAGTTTACGCGATTCAACATGCAGTATCCGAATGCGCGGGTGAAGCCGAACGGTCGATACGTGGGCGAGATATACCGCTGCAAAGACATCAAGGAGACGGGCAAGATTTTGACGTCGCATGAGATTCGATTCACGAATGCGGACGATGTGCGGAATGATTTTTTCACGAATGAACATTTTGCATTCACATTCATGTCCGATTTTACGGGCAACAAGGTGGGGTATACGGCGAGCGATCTGCACGATTACGACGCTTTGAAGTTGGGTCGGAAACTTGAGTTGGAGCCGGAGGAGGAAGCGACTTTAAAGAAGGTGGACGAGAAGTTTCATGAGTTGGAATTTGCGGACAAGGTTTTGGGGCTGGATCACATGGCGACGCGGATATTGGCGGGTGAGCGGGAGGATGCGATTCTCGAGTTCCTGACGATGTCGACGTATTATTTCTGGGGTGCTTACAACATTTCGGCGATGAACTCGTCGACGAATGTGACGCGCAATTCTAACGTGGAGGACGACAAGCATTCGCCGGCGAAGGTATTTACTGCGAACAACACACCTTCCTTTGTGAATTCCTTTGAGGGTTTACCGATGCCGACGGAGGATTTTGTGCGGAATTTCGGGCGTCGTTTGCATCACTGGGCGTATGAGGTGCGGGACGGGGATTATGAGCCGGAGCGGGAGAAGAACGTGGATTACGTGGTGGACTCGCTGATGAAGGAAGGGATTCCGTTTTTGAACAAGGTGGTGGGTGAGTGCAAGGATGTGCCGGACTTGAAGCAAATATTTTCAAAGCATTCACAATACAGTATTTTGATCACGGAATACGTGGAGCGTTGTCACAAGTTCCAGGGATTTTTCACGAAGAGCAATGTTGCGGAGTTGACGGAGGCGGCGGGGCATGATGAGCGGTATCAGCATGGGAACGTGTTTGATTGAATTGTTTGGGGAGTTTTTTCCACAGATTTCGCAGATTACGCTGATTTACTAAATTGGGAGATTGATATGGCTGAGTGTTCGGTATCGACGGTGGGGACTTATCTTGCGGCGCGGCTGCAGGAGATCGGGTTGAAGCATTATTTTACGGTGCCGGGGGATTACAACCTGGTGTTGTTGGATGAGTTGTTGAAGAACCCGGGGTTGGAGATGATCGGGTGTTGTAATGAATTGAATGCGGGGTATGCGGCGGACGGGTATGCGCGGGCGACGGGCGGAGCGGCTGCGGTGGTGGTGACATACAGTGTGGGCGGATTGAGTTTGTTGAATGCGGTGGCGGGGGCCTATGCGGAGGATCTTCCGGTGATTGCGATTTCGGGCGGGCCGAACACGAATTCGGAGGCGGAGTATGAGTTGCTTCATCACACGATCGGGAAGGTGGATTACGATTATCAGCGTGAGATTTTTTCGCGAGTGACGGCGGACGCGGTGATCATTCGGCATCCGCATGAGGCGCCGCAGCAGATTGACCGGGCGATTGCGACGGCATTACGGGAGCGGAAGCCGGTGTATTTGGAAGTGGCCTGCAACATTGCGGCAGCGGACACGGCGTCGCCGAATCCGTGCCGGTTTGAAGGGCCACCGGCGAGTGATCCGCGATCATTGGAGGCGGCGGTGGCGCATGCGGCGGAATTGTTAAATGGGGCGGTGAAGCCGGTGTTGTTGGCCGGGGTGAAAATGCGGTCGTGGGGGGCGACGGAAGCCTTTCGGAAGCTGGCGGATGCGTCGGGGTATGCGGTGGGGGTGATGCCGAATGCGAAGGGGTTGTTCAGTGAGGAACATGGGGCGTATATGGGGACCTATTGGGGGCCGGTGAGTGATGAGGGGTGTGGGGAGACGGTGGAGTCATCGGATTTGTGTTTGGTGGCGGGGGGGACGTTTACGGATTACACGACGTGTGGGCACGCGGCGTTATTAACGGCGGCGAAGATGATTGATGTGACGCCGGACAGTGTGCGGATGCCGGACCAGACTTACAACAATGTGGCCTTGCCGGAGTTTTTGGAGGCACTCGCTGGGAAGGTGACGGCGAACGAGGCTTCGTTGCAGGGGTATGACCGGATTCGGCCGGAGGCGAAGGAGTTGAAGGCGGTATCGGGTGACGGGGCGTTGACGACGCGGCAGTTGTTTTCGTGTGTGCAGGGGATGCTGGGGAAAGACTCCGCGGTGATTGCGGAGACGGGGGATTCGTGGTTCAACGGGATTAATTTGGATTTACCGGACGGGGCGACATTTGAGATTCAAATGCAGTATGGATCGATCGGGTGGTCGGTGGGAGCGACGACGGGGTATGCCCTGGGGGCGGGGGATTCGCGGCGGGTGATTGCTTTGATTGGTGACGGGTCGTTTCAACTGACGGCGCAGGAGATTTCGACGATGATCCGGCAGAAGCTGCGGCCGATTATCTTTTTGATCAACAACGGGGGGTATACGATCGAGGTGGAGATTCATGACGGGCCTTACAATACGATCAAGAATTGGGATTATGCCGGGTTAATGGCGGTGTTTAGCGCGGAGGATGGCAATGGTCTGGGATTGAAGGCGGGGACGGGGGATGAACTGGTGGCGGCAGTGGAACAGGCGCGGGGGCATGAGGGGCCGGTGTTGATCGAAGTGACGATTGACCGTGATGATTGCAGCAAGGATTTGCTCGAGTGGGGCGCGCGGGTGGCGCGGAACAATGGGCGGGCGCCGCGATTTTGAATTTTCTTACAGAAGGTAACGAAGTTAACTAAGGAATTAAGGCAGGGGAGGCAGGTTTGAACCCGCCTTCGCGTGAAGCTTCGGCTCGGCACGCAGGAGGGAACGGAGGGAACAGGGAGGAGAAGGCAGAGGTTCTTTTTTGGATTTTTTAGTAGGGGAGTTACACGGAAAGCAATCCACCGTCCGCCGCGGCGGGCAAGTTGTGGTAAACTTTTGAAGGGGGGTGAATTGCGCGAAGGTGGGCGGGAAGGAAATCTGATCGTCCTGTGGCGTGTCTGCGGTCGAGCGGGACCCGTTCTTCGCCGAGGCTACGAAGGGCACGCGCTCGCCCCTACCGGAAGGGCAAATGGTGAGAGGGCCGATTATGATGAAGTGGTGGGTATTTGTTTGATGGTGAAGAAGGTGGTGATGAGGGAGGTCATGGCGATGGAGCCGGCGACGAGGAAGATGAGCTGGTAGTTTTGGGTCATGACGAGGAGGGCGCTGCCGATGGTGATGCCGACGGTGGAGCCGAGGAACTGGGCGGTGAGGTTGATGCCGCCGGCCTGACCGCTTTTATCGGGGGGGATGGCGCCCATGAGGGCGTGGCGGGCGGGAACGAAGACGAAGGGGAGGGAGCAGCCCCACATGAGGAGGGCGGGGAGGATGGCGTAGTATGAGTTGAAGTGGATGCCGATGCCGAAGGCGAGGATGGCGGCGGCGTTCATACCGGAGCCGTAGAGGGCGGGGCCGCGGGAGCCGAAGCGATCGGAGAGTTTGCCGGCGAGGAGGGAGACGAAAGTAAGCGGGACGACGGCGGGGGTGAGGGCGAGGCCGGCCTGGAGGGCGGTCATGTCGAGGGAGTGCTGGATGTAGAGGGCGCCGAAGACGACGAGGGTGGCTTTGTCGATTTGGGCGACGAAGATCATGTAATTGCCGTTGAAGAAGGGCGGGATTCGGAGGAGGTCGAGTTCGATGAGGGGGATATCTTTCCGAAACTCGGTGATGACGAAGAGCGCGGTGACGATCGTGCCGCCGGTGAGGAGGGAGAGAGTGACGGTGGAGGTCCAGCCCCAGTCGGGGGCCTGCATGAAGCCGAGGACGAGGGCGGTGAGGCCTGGGAGGAGGAGGGAGAGGCCGAGGAAGTCGAAGGGTTCGCGATGGGTGGACTTCGATTCGTTTTTTGTTTTGGCGAGGAGGAGAATGACGGCGATGACGATGACGGCGGGGATATTGATCCAGAAGATCCATCGCCAGGAGAGGGTCTCGGTGAAGAAGCCGCCGACGAGGGGGCCGAGTGCCATGAAGGTGCCGCCGCAGGCGGTTTGAATGCCGAAGGCGAGCCCGCGTTGTTCGGGAGGGAAGACGTGGTTGATGAGGGCGATGCCGTTGGGAAAGATGATGGCGGCGCCGAGGCCTTGAATGGCACGGGCGGTGATGAGGGCACCGGGACTATCGGCGAATCCGCAGGCGAGGGAGGCGAGTCCGAAGACGGCGACACCGATGCAGATGAGGCGGCGGATGTTGAAGATGTCGCCGAGTTTGCCGCCGACGGCGGAGAGGCAGGTGAAGACGAGGAGGTATGCGTTGACGACCCAGTGCGAAGTGATCTCTGACATCCCGAGGTCGCGTCGCATGGTGGGGAGCGCGACGCCGACGACCATTTCATCGAGGACGACGAGACCGAGGACACCGCCCATGGCGGCGAGGATCCACCATTTGCGATTTTGGTCGGTGAGGAGGGGCACGAGTTATTTAACCACTAATCTTCGCTAATCTTCACTAATCTTTTCTCACCGGGTGTGTGGGCCGCGGCGATCGTGTGGGGTTTGGGTGATAGGGATGGGGAAGCGGGGGCGTTTTGGTGGTGGTGAGAGTCTGGTGTTACAGGGGTGTGCTGTGGTTGCTGGTGGTGATAGTGTTGGCATTGAGTGACGCGGCCGGGGGTGAGCAGCCGAATGTGGATTTGATGTTCGTGGGCAAGTGGAATTGTTGGGAGATTGCAGGATGAGAACGAGAAGAACTGGTTGGGTGGATTCGCGCAATGATGTGGGGAAAAATATGAAAAAATGTCATTGGGATATCAAATTGAGGCCCAACGGCTCAGGTCAAATATGGGTCGCTTAGGTCAAATGAGTAGTCGTCGTCCCAAGAAATCTTGCTATTTTTCCGAGACTAACTTTTGAGAGAACCAGATGAATCCTTTGCAGCAATCAGCGCTCTACCTACGGCAGACAATCCTGATCGCATGTGTCTTGATCTTAGTTCAGCCGAGGGGGCATGGAGCTCCGGTGATCGTGGAGCAATCTCATTCATATGATGTGGTTCAAGGGTATGATTTTGCTGCTTACGTTGAAGCCGTTGGAGTGGGGCTCACTTATCAGTGGTATAAGAGCGGGACGTTGATGCCCAGCGAGACCGGGTCCGAGTTGCATATTACGCCTGTCGCAGATGGAGATGCCGGGTCCTACCGAGTGCGGATTACGGACGGATCGGGAAACGAGGTATACAGCGACGCGGTGGTTCTTGGAATCATCCCGAAGGAAGGTAATCCGGTGGCTCCCGGTGCCCGGGGGAATGTGCGGATTCCGAATTCTTTGGCCGTGTATGATGTTTACCTTCCTACGGGTTACAGCTCGAGCGGAACGCCATATCCCGTATTGATCACTTATAGTCCGGGGGGCGGGGGAATGGTGAATGTTTTTGAGACGGTTGCCGAGGAGAGACAGTGGGTCATAATTGGTGAGAGAAACAGCCGCAACGGGCAATTCAACGAAGACAAAGCGTTGGCGACGAAGGTGGTGATAGACCATGTTGTAACCCATCTCAACGTTGACCCTAACCGTATATTCACCTCAGGGTCCTCGGGCGGAGCGTGGCGTTCGTTCACCGTCGCCAAGAATCTATCTCCGGTGGTCGCCGGTGTTTTTTCGATGGCGGGCTGGCTTGGGAACCAGCATTCAAATTTCGTGGATCGATATCTTCCGGGTTTATTGGTGGCGAGATCCTTTGGGAATACGGATACGGGGGCGCAGAATTATCGATCAATTGATCGATTTCATCTGGAGAAATACACGGCAACTGAAAACATTATTGATTTTGATTTTATAGGGGGACACCAACCTGCGCCTGAACCGGAGCAGCGACTGGCGTTTGATTGGTTTGTCTCGAAAACATCCGCTTCGAGCGCAGTTGAGCGTGCGGTTGGAAACGAGAAAGAGGCGAAGTGGAAAGCGCGAGTGACCGCGGGAGATACGGCGGCGGTTTACGTCGAAGTTGTAAACGAATTGTTTTCGAAACCACGAACGCCGGACGGGCTAGCGGCGTGGCGAGCATTGGATTTTCTATTCAGTCGTTTCGAGCTATTTGGTCTTCGCGAGACGCCGACATTTGAAGAGTTTTCGCATACTAGCGATTTGATGCAGCTGTACTACTATCTGCAGCTGAACTTTCGCCACGATCCTGATCGATCGATGATTTGCTCTCTCGGGTTGGCGATTGATGCCATTGATCTGAAAACGAGTTTTTTTCAAAACACCTCTTATGATCCTGATATCTGGGATTGTCCCGCCCGGCCACTTTTTGATGGATACATTCTGGCGGAAGGTTTGTGGAACCGGTCTGAGTTGCCGTATTTGGGAGATTGGGATGGCGATGGGGTCAGCAATTTCATCGAATTTATTCTTGGGCGAGATCCGTTGCTGGAGGAAGGCGGATACAGTCGGGAGAGTTTGATGAATTCTGCCAATAGCGGTTCTCTTGCATATTACAAGAGGGCCCGGAGCGGCCCTCTACAGTTGCTCACTCCGAAGTGGTCAACAGGCGTGTCGTCGTGGAACGAGATAAGCGATGGGAACGACATCAATGTGCGTGTTCGACCGGATGGCACGGTAGATGTTTTTGCGCCGTTGCCCGAAGACGATCGAAATGAGTTTGTGATCTTTGAAGCGGAACTTGATACGGAGAATTGGAACGATCGCAATGGAGATGGCATTCCCACGAGATATTACCAAGACTCTTATTTTTCCGCTGATGAAGATCCGGCCAGCGCCGATCGAAGATTTCAAACGGTGATTCCGGGAGGTATTCCAGAGTATTTGAAGTATCTCACCGTGACCGAGGTCAAGGAAGTGCAGGACATGGGTGGATACTATCACTACCATCCCGAGCTCTTGGGGCATCACGGTGTCCTTTACCACGAAGTGTGGACGAATTCGGGAGGAACACTTATATCAGGCGGGGTAAACAATGCGATCAACCGTCGCCCTCCTGAGTTTGTGGCGCTCACCAAGGAATCGGAAGCTCCGTGGCACGCAGAGAATCGCAGTCTCGTGTGGAATCGCTATATCGAGCGCACCAGGGGTTACTTTATCCCCGCGGAGTCGGGGTCCTTTGTTTTTATGATCTCGGGTGACAACGAATGCGAGTTTCGTTTGTCCACCAACGACAATCCCAGCAACGCCAGCGTTATTGCTTCGGTTTCAGCCGCCGGGGTTAGCTATCGAGATTTTTCCGTAGAGGCCAACCAGGTGTCGGCTGGGCAGTCATTGGTCGCTGGAGAGGAGTACTACTTTGAGATACTCCACAAAGAGGGCGGCGGGGAGGATCATTGCACGGTATTTGTTGATGCTCCATCGGCGCCGCCGGGCACCATGACGGGGGCGCAGATCAGGTGTTTGTCGCTTGGTGATTTGGACTAGGTAAATTGGGAGTGGATCGTCCAGGGCGATGAAGACGTGACAGGGATTAGGTGGCTCGAGCGTTTCTTGGCTAGTGAAAAATTGGTGTTACACGGGCGGGTTGTGGGCGTTGGTCGTGGGAGTTTTGGGATGGGGCGGGGTGTCGGCTGTGGCTAGAGATGCTGAGGGGGCGCAGCCGAATGTGGTTTTGATGTTTGTGGACAATGTGGGGTATGGGGATTTGGGGTGTTATGGGAATGAAGAGGTGAAGACGCCGCGGATGGATGGGTTGGCGGCGGAGGGAGTTTTGTGCACGGATTTTTACATTGGGTCGCCATCGTGTATGCCATCGCGTGGGGCGTTGATGACGGGTCGATCGCCGGTTCGGAACGGGTTGAACGAGCAGATATACCAGATTGACGAGTTGGAGCAGACGTCGTTGCCGCTGCGGGAGAAGTTGTTTCCTGAGTATTTGAAAGAGTTGGGGTATGCGACGGCTTGTTTTGGGAAGTGGAACCTGGGTTTTGCGCCGGGGCATCGGCCGACGGAGCGCGGATTTGACGAATACCTGGGGAATATTTCCGGGAACTGCGATTACTACACGCACATCTACAATGGGCGTCCGGATTTTTATCGTGGGACGGAGCCGGTGGAGATTAAGGGATACACGACGGACATTATTGCGGAGGCGGCTTGTGAGTTTATGTGGCGGCATCGGGACGCACCGTTTTTTGTGTATGTTCCGTTTAACGCGGCGCATTTTCCTAATGCGAAGAACAAGCCGCCGGGGGAGCCGGTGATTTGGCAGGCGACGGATTGGGCGTTTGGTCAATACGGGTATGATCCGGGGACCTTGGATGAGCGGGAGCGGTATCGGGCGGTGTTGACGGCTTTGGATCATGGCGTGGGGCGGATATTGGATGCGTTGGACGAGTTGAAGTTGGCGGATGAGACGATCGTGATTCTGTTGTCGGACAACGGGGCGTTCATGATTCCGGGGCGCGGGTTGGAGTGTGCGTCGAATTTGCCGTTGAAGGCGGGGGGACAGGAATTGTATGAGGGGGGGATTCGGGTTCCTTGCGTGGTGCGTTGGCCGGGGGTGACTGAGGCGGGGACGGTTTGTGAAGAACCGCTATGGTCGATGGATTTGTTGCCGACGGCGGTGGCGGCGGCTGGGGGGCAGGTGTCCGAGGATCGGGTTCTAGACGGGAAGGATGTGCGGGCGGTATTGGCGGGGGAGGCGGTATCGCCACACGAGCATCTTTGTTTTCACTATGAGGGGCGTGATGCGATTCGGGAGGGGAAGTGGAAGTTGTATCGTCGGCGGGCGATTTCGCCGTGGGAATTGTTTGATTTGGAGACTGACATCGGGGAGACGGCGAACCGGGCGGCGGCGCATCCGGATGTGGTGGAGCGGCTGGCGGCGGTGTTTGAGAAGTGGAAGGCGGATGCGGAGTTGCGCAGTGATTAGTTTCGCAGGTACGCAGGATTTTAATATGATGAGAAGAATGAAATCGATGAAGAGAACGGTGTTGGGTTTGGTGATGGGAATTTGGGTAGGGATTGTAGGATTGGTGGGTGCGGCGGAGCGGCCGAATTTTGTGTTTTTTATCACGGATGACATTTCGCCGGAGGATTTGGGGTGTTACGGCAGTGAGTTGATTGAGACGCCGAACCTGGATGCGATTGCGGAGGGGGCGTTGGTTTTTGACCGGGCGTATTTGACGATCAGTTCCTGTTCACCGAGCCGGTGTTCGATGATTACGGGTCGGTATCCGCACAACACGGGGGCGCCGGAGTTGCACACCAGGCTTCCGGCGGATCGGTATACTTTTGTGCAGGGATTGCGGGATGCGGGGTATTACACGTATTTATCCGGGAAGAACCACATGGGGGAGGCGACGGATTTGGGATTTGCGGGTAGTTCGGACAGCAAGCCGGCGGGAAGTGAAAAGTGGGTGACGCATTTGCAGGAGCGACCGAAGGATCAGCCCTTCTTTTTTTGGTTTGCGTCGCATGATGCGCATGCCGCGTTCACGATTGACGACAAGGCGCCGGAGTATGATCCGGCGACGGTGCCGGTACCGCCGATGTTGTTTGACGGACCGCTGACGCGGGAGGATTTGGCGGGCTATTATCACGAGGTGAGTCGAACGGATTACTATGCGGGGGAGGTGATGAAGGAGTTGGAAGCGCAGGGGATTGCGGACAACACGTACTTTATATATTGTGCGGACAATGGACGGCCGTTTCCGCGGTGCAAGACGTACATGTATGACAGCGGGATTCGAACGCCTTTGATTATTGCGGGGCCGGGGGTGGAAGCGGGGCGGACCGACTCGATGGTGTCGTCGGTGGATTTTGCGGCGACGATTTTGGATTTGGCTGGAGTGGCGGCGCCGGAATCGGTGCAGGGGGTGAGTTTTGCAGTGGTCTTGAGTGATCCGGAGGCGGAAGTGCGGGACGTGGCTTTTTCCGAGCGGAACTGGCATGTATACCAGACGCACGAGCGGGCGGTGCGGATGGGGGATTGGTTGTATGTGTGGAATGCGTGGCCGGAGTTGCACAACACATCGGGGGAGTCTTCCTGGATCAACAAGTTTGGGGCGGCGAGGGAATTGTGGGAAGCGGCGGCGGCTGGGGAGTTGAGTAAAGCGCAGGCTTTGTTGACGAAGGCACCGCAGCCGGAGGAGATGTTATTTAATGTGAAGGATGATCCGAACCAGTTTAAGAATCTGGCGGGAGATGAGCGGCATGGGGAGACGTTAAAGCGAATGCGGGCTTTGTTAGGAGAGTGGCAGGAAGAGACGGCGGACAGCGTACCATCGGATCCGACGCCGGACCGCGAGGGTTTGCATGGGGGAGATGGGCGCAAGGGTTTAAGGAAGGAGTGGAAGCATCGTGAGTTTGCGGGGGCGGAGCGTGGCGCGATGGAGGTAAATGCGCCGGGGCCGGTATTGGTGGGGGGTAAGGAGAGTGCTCGGTAGGTAGTCGTCGGGATTCAGACACGGGGTGCATGCGCGGGCGGGGATACGCTTCTTAGGTTAGGCTCGACTGTCTTCGGGTTGTGAGGTGGAATGGGGCACATGGAGGAGAATCCCTATCAGACGCCGCAAAGTTTGGAGGTCAGCGCCGAGGCCGCCTCTGTACCGGAAGCGGAACGAATTCGGCAGGAACACATCAAGCATGAGACTTCCGTGCGGTCGATCGGGCTGCTTTATTGGCTTGGTGGGGTCATTGTGATCTTGGCCGGGGTAGGTGGAATTTTTGATGATCGAGAAGAGATGTCTTCGAGGATCATCACGGCTTCGATTTTTTTACTATTGGGCGTCCTTCAGCTTTTGACGGGGAGTGCTCTCCGGAAGCTGCGAAAATGGGCGAGGATTCCGGTGGGTATCATATCAGGGATTGGCTTGATCGGATTTCCGCTCGGGACGATCATCAACGCCTATATTCTTTACCTCGTATTTTGCAAGAAGGGGGGGATGGTGTTTTCGGATGAATACAAAGAGGTGATTGCGGCGACGCCTCACATCAAATACAAGACTTCGATAATCGTGTGGATTCTGCTTGGAATCCTTCTCTTGTTGTTGGGACTAGCTCTTGTCTTTGCTGTTTTCGGGGGGATGACGTCGGGATAGGCCGGGGAGCGATTGTTATTTTCTCCACTCTGCTTCGATATCCTCCAGGGTGCGTCCTTTGGTTTCGGGTATGACGAAGAAGATGAAGAGCCAAGCGAGGGTTCCGATGGCGGCGTAGGAGAGGAAGGCGCCGGAGTCGCCGGCGACGCTGAGGAGCATGGGGAAGGTCATGGTGGAGAGGAGGTAGATACCCCAGAGGGCGACGTTTGCGATGCCCATGCCGAGAGCGCGGATTTGGAGGGGGAGGATTTCGGATACGAGGAGGAAGACGACGACTCCGGGACCGGCGGTGAAGGCGGCGACGAAGATCATGAAAGCGACGACGGCGAGTTTCCCGGAGGCGCCGGACATCTCGGGTGATCGGAAGAGAAGAGCGAGGGTTGCGAGGGCGAGGACCATTCCGAGGAGGCCGCCGAGCATGAGGGGACGGCGGCCGAGTCGATCGACGAGCCAGAGGCCGACTAGTCCGAAGACGACAAACGCGAGGCCGACGCCGACGGTACCGAGGAGTTCCACGGAGCGGCTTCCGAAGCCGGCGATTTTGAAGATTTGCGGTGCCCAGAAGGTGGCGATGGCGACGCCGGTGGCGTGCCGGGTCACGGCGACGCCGACTCCGGCGAGGAGGGCTTTTCGGTAGAGAGGGCTGACGAGGTCGGTCCAACGGCTCTTTTGATTTGTGAGCGCGGCTTGGATTTGATTGAGATCGGCATCGACGTCCGGGGAGCCGGCGATTCTTTGGAGGATGGAGCGGGCTTGGTTGATCCTGTTGTGGGCGACGAGCCAGCGCGGGCTTTCGGGGAGGGCGATGAGGACGATGACGAGGAGGGAGGCGGGGACGATTCCGAGGGCGAACATCCAGCGCCAATCGTGGTCGACACCGCGCAATGAGAAATCGGAGAGGTAAGCGGACAAGAGACCGCAAGTGAGTGCGACCGAGAAGAGGGAACCGAGTCTACCGCGGAGTTGGCTGGGTGAGATTTCCGCGATGAAGAGTGGGGTGACGCAGGTGAGGGTGCCGATCGAGATGCCGACGATGATTCGGCTGGTGAGGAGCGCGGCGGGATTTGGGGAACAGGCGGCGCAGGCGGCGCCGAGCGCTCCGATGATGGCGCCGAGCATAACGATGCGGCGGCGGCCGAAGCGATCGGCGAGTTTTCCTCCGGTGATGGCGCCGAACATGGCGCCGAGAAGCGACGCGCTTACAACGGCGTCTTTGAAAAATCCGGAGAGGTGAAAATCGTCGACGACAAAAAGAATGGCTCCGGCGACGACGCCGAGGTTGTAGCCGTAGAGGAGCCCGCTGGTGACGCACATAGCGACGATGAGGAGGATGATGGGGCGCGGTTTTGGCATGTGGATTGGATTAATTGAGGTGGAGAGGGAATGGGTGATGGGTTCGCTGGAAGTATGATGGTGATGGCTGGTTAGGGGAAGCGAGGAGGCAAGGTGGGATGGAGAATTGAACTGTTTAATGAGGGAAATTGGCGGGGAGTTGACCTTGATGAGTCTTTCGAGAGAGAATCGGGGTTCTTTCGTTTCCTTTCTCCTCAATCTCATGAAGACGATACTTTCTTTACTGGCACCGGTGTTTCTTCTTTCGAATGCCTGGGCGGCGACGACGGTGGTTACGGCTGCAGGAGGGGCGCCCTCGGCGGAAGGTTGGACGGTGACGACCGGGGGGACGGGACCGGCGGGGGATTTTTCGGGTGATCCGAATTCGAACACGGGTGGAGGCGCAGCGAGCGTGGTGGCGGGTCCGCCGGCTTGGGGCATCTTTGCGGCGCCGGGATCGTCGATTACGGCGGATTTTGCGTTGCCGCTGATCGGACCTGGGGGATTTGTTTCGATTGTGTTGGATAACTCATCGGTGGCACCGGGAGTATCGGTGGGCGTGCAGTTTTTCAGTGGCGGGCCGGGCGGGACATTGGCCTTTGAGTATCTGTTTACCGGCGGACCCGCTGTATATAATTATGGTGATGCGAGCGGCTTTGGAAATCCGACGACGACTCCTTTTACGGCGGACGGATTGATGCTTACGCTTCGGAACCTTGGGGGTGGCACGTACAGTTTTGACGATGGGGTTTCGCCGACCCTTTTCGGAGGGTTTATCGGAGCGGTGCCGACGATCGACACGATTCGGGTGGCGGATTTCGGTAACAACTTCAGTGCCGGAGACGACCTGTTTTTCAATACCTTGTCTTACGATCCGGTACCGGAGCCGGCGGGGATGGTGTTGCTGCTGGTGTCGGCGATGGGGTTGACGGTGTGGCGGCGACGTTCGCGGTGGGTGTAAGAGGGAGCGAGTTCGTTCTGGCTTGTTAAATTTTGGTTAGGATGATCGCTTTGCCCCGACGATGAATTTTGGAGCCGAAATTCAAGAGGATTTTTGCTATGAAATACATGTTGGAGTGGCGGTTGCGGCCGGAGAATCAGAAAGAAGCGGCGGAAGGGTTTTTGCAGGGCGGGGCGCCATTGCCGGACGGGGTGACGGTGATCGGTCGCTGGCACATCCCTGGTTCTCAGCGGGGCTGGTTGGTTGTCGACACCGATGATATTGCCGCGGTGACCGAGCATGCGGTGGGGTGGGCTGCTCGATATTGAGGTGATCCCCGTGGTGGACGACGAGGTGGCGGGGGCGGCGATGGCGAAGAAGTTCGGCGGTTAAGGCGTTCAGTCAGAGCCTGGGGTCTGCTTATCGAGCGGCAGCTTGTAAGCGGCGGCTTCCTGGGCGTTGCGGAGATAGAGTTTATCTCCGACGACGACGGGGTGATTCCAAGTTTTGCCTTCGAGTGCTTCGAAGCGGGCGAGTTCGGTGTGGGCTTCCGGGGTGGCTTTGAGGAGGACGACTTCGCCCTGTTCGCCGGCGACAAGGAGGAGGCCGGAATTTTCAAGGAGGAGGACTTGGCCTTTTCCGTAGCGACCGCCTTTCCATTTTCGTTCGCCGGTGGCGAGATCGATGCAGGTGAAGATGGAGGCGTCGAAGCCGTAGGCGTGATCATTGTGGATCACGAAGTCGTTGAAATCGGGTTTAAGGCGGAGAGAGGTCCACTGTTCGGTGCCGCTGAGATTGTCGCCCTCTTTTGAGAAATCGATTCGTTGTGTGCCGAGGTTATCGGTGGAGGCGAGGATGACGGATTTCTGGTCGATGACTTGAGGTTGAAGGACCCGATAGCCTCGCGATGGCCATTCGTGGGCGAAGGCCACGGTGCCT
The DNA here is from genome assembly GCA_039028175.1 of Verrucomicrobiota bacterium. GTDB lineage: Bacteria > Verrucomicrobiota > Verrucomicrobiia > Verrucomicrobiales > DEV007 > JBCDBW01. The sequence continues at coordinate 15,547 of JBCCIR010000024.1, read as the reverse complement.
GATTCGGGATCGAGCAGTTCCATACCCTTATTGGAAGGCATAAGGATGTATTCGGTATCGAGAATCGTGGCGAGTTGGGGGGAGGCGTAGGAATGGTCGCCGGAGGGGGCGGACCAGAGGAGATCTCCGGTATTAATATCGAAGGCGAGGGTGCCTTTGTCGTCAGCGCCGCCGGCGTGAACGATGACGGCGGAGTTGGTGACGAGCGGTGAGGATGAGAAGCCCCACATGGGCGGTTCGCGATCGGCGATTGTGCGGAGGTCTTGTTTCCAGGTGATATCGCCGGACGTGGGGTCGAGTCGCATGAGCCAGCCTTCGGCGCCGAGGGCGAAGAGGGCATTATTGGCGAGGGTGGGGGTGGCGCGGGGGCCGGGGCCGCCGAGGGGTTCGTCGAAGCGGGACTCTATTTCGCGCGTCCAGATTTCGCGTCCGGAATTTGCGTCGTAGCAGACGACGGTTTCGGCGGGGCCGCGTTGTTCTTGGGTGAAGAGGAAGTTACCGGCAACGACGAAGGAGGACCAGGCGGGTCCGATGGGAATTTTCCAGAGGAGAGCGGGTGGGAATTTTTCCCAATCGGTGGAGATGGTGGGGGCTGTGGAGATGCCGAGGCGGTGGGGACCGCGGAACGCGGGCCATTCGGGGTTGGCGAGGGCTTGGGTTAGTGCGTTGTTGTCTGCTGGTATGTTCTCGCTAAGCGTCTTGGAATTTAATTTATCGGCGAGCAATTCTTCTTCGGGGGTGGATTGCCAGCGCCAGTGAAAGTCGAGGGCGTAATCGCCGGTCATGCCACTGTTGCGTAGGAGGAGGGAGAAGCTGAAGGCCACGACGGCGAGGATGATGGCGATGCCGGTACGGCGGAAGGAGAGAGTGCGACGAAGAAGGATGGCGCCGACGGCGAAGGCGCCGATGCCCATGGGGATGGTGAGGACCATGAAGCCGGGGCCTTTCATGGTGGGATCGGCGAGGCCGGCGGTGATGAAGAAAGCGGCGAGGACGGCGCCGAAGCCGGCGAGGCGTTCGATCCAGGTGGCGCGACTGGCGAAGAGCCACCAGATCAGGATGAGGCCGGAGGCGACGAGGGGGCCCATCATGGCGGCCATGATGATGGGAATGGGTGGTTCTTGGATGAGGGTCTGCAGGGCCCGTAGGACAACCATCATCAGCACCAGGGCGACGGCAGGCCACAGTCGGAGCGGCCGAAAATTCTGTGCGGGTGAGGTGGAGGCGAGGTCGCTCATGGTGGGTAACGTTGCACAGAAGACGGGTGAGCCCATCATTTAATTCCGGGCGGGATGGGAGACGAGGCTGGGTGTCAATCGACCGAGCCGAGCGCGTCGTGGCGGGCGAGGGCGAGGGCGGCGTAGGCGGTGCCGGAGTAAGTGATGAAGTGGAAGCGGGAATCCACGTTGAGAGATTTGGTCCACCAGCGTCCGGATTCGCGTTGATGGGATTTGAGCCATTTGATGCCACGTATGATGCGGGGATCGGTGGGGGGGATTCCGGCGTCGGCGAGGACGAGGAGAGTGAGGCCGGTCATGTAACCATCGCTTTCGGGGTTGTCGTGATTGGGTTCTGTGGCGAGTTCGGCGGCGCGGCGTGGGCTGCCCCAGGTTTCGGTGGTGGCGAAGGTGCGGATGGACCAACCGCCGTCGGGGCGTTGTTGGCGGGTGATCATTTCGAGTGTCTTGTCACGAGCGGATTGAGTGAGGAGGGAAGGGATGCGTGTGGAGGCCCAGAGGAGGAGGAGGCGTTCGTGGTCGTTCAGGGGCGGGGTTTTGCGAAGGTATGATTCGAGTTTGTCGATTTTTTTGAGGAGCGTCTTGTCGGATTTTTGGTTCAGCGAGGCGCGCCAGTTTGGGGCGTCGGCGATGGCCATGGCGGTGACGATTGTGCCGTGGTAGGCGGTGGCGTTGAGTGGGGGCCAGTTATTGCGGGCGTCGATGTGGCCGGATTCGGACTGGAGGTTATTGAAGAGGAAGCGGAGCGCCTGGTTGGATTCGGGAGAGGTGGATTTGGAGAACTGGGCGTCCCAATTGACGAGGGCGCGGGTGAGGTAAGCGAGCTTAGTTGGCTCTGTGCCGGAGATATCGGATTGATGTTGGAGTTCGGCGGCTTTTTCGACGAGGAATTCGCGGGAGCCGGATGGTGGGGGGCCCCAAATTGGAGTGAGGGCGGGTCGGACGGCGGCGTAGACGCCGTGGGTGTGGCAGGAGAAGCAGTTTTGTTGTTTGGACCAGAGGGTGGCGCCGGTTTCGAGGTAGTTTTTGGCGGCGGCGGAAGACAGTTCCGGGCGCCGGGGTTCATCGGGGCCAGCGGCAGGGATCGAGTTGGTTTTGTGGCGGTATTGGTGGGGGATTGTGGCCGGCTCAGCGGGGGGCTGATGATATTTTTTCTCGGCGGCCTGGGAGGAAATCGCCGTGAGGGCTATGGCGAGGATGGCGCGCATGGGTCGTATAGGTACGACGGCGCGGGAAGTCGTGATCTTTCAACGAAGGGGGGCGTGGTCGAAGGCGTGTTGTTAATCGAGCTCGCGGATTTTGATATTGCGATACCAGCAGGGGTCCTTGTGATCGGTGAGGAGGATGTGGCCTTCGACTTTTTCGCCGAAGCCGGGGTATTTCTTGAACTTAGTTTCAGGGACACGGGCCATGATTTCCGGGCTGCCGCATTCGTATTCGAGCACCTTGACGCCGTTGAGCCAGTGTTCGACGTGGTTGTCTTTGACGACAATTCGAGAAGTGTTCCATTCACCCAAGGGCTTGTTTGGTTTGTCGGCGGCGGGTTTCACGATGAGATAGAAGGCGGCATTGGAGGAGTAGGCATCGGGGACGTTGCCGGAGACGTCATCGATCATTTGGTATTCGTGACCGACGGTGGCGTTGCGTTCCTGGATGATGAAGTATTTGACGCCGTTGTTTCCGCCGGGGGTGAGTTTCCAGTCCCATGCGAACTCGAAGTTCTTGTAGGTGTCGGCGGTCATGATGTCGCCGGGGCGAAGATCTGCTTGTTTGTGGAGGGTGCCGTCTTCGACGATCCAGCCTTCTTCGGGAAACGAATCGGTTTTGTAGGAGCGCCAACCTTCGATTTTTTCTCCGTCGAAGAGGAGTTTCCATCCGGCTTTTACTTCTTCGGCGGTGAGGGTGTTGTGGGATTCCTGGGCGAGAAGAGGGAAGGCGGGGAAGAAAGCGAGGGCGAGAAGTGTGACGGGAATAGGGGTCAATTTGTGTAGAGAGAGTTTCATGGGCGCGTGGTGTTGAACGTTTAGGAAATCAGCACCAGCGGGCGGTGTTCGTCAAGTGGGCTATGGGTTGGTTTGGGTCTTGGCGGGCGGGGATTGATTTTGCAGGGTAGGCGGAGACATGAGTTCGTCGGAACCATCTGAGATCGATATCGAAGCGGTGCGTCGCGTGTTACATCGGACGGTGCCGGTGACGCCGATCGATATTTTATCGGATGCGCTATCGGACGGGTTGTCTATGGCGATGATTCCACTGCGAGTGGATTGGACGGAGGAGGATGTAGCTGATCCGGTGATACATCGGGTGAACGTGGGCAGCAATCCGGTGACGGGTCGGTTAAACTTTGGGAGTTTTCGGGTGCCGTTGGATCGGGTGAGCGGGGCGGAGTTGGTGACGGTGAATGTGAAGGCCTTCGGGATGGATACGCCGGCGGCGCACTGTCAGCTTCGGTTTCTGTTCGAAGACGGGGAAGGACCGGCGATGGTGGATATGGAGGGGAATATTTTTGAGCCGGCGATTCGGATTCCGGATTTGATTATCAGTTGGGAGGCTTGGCGGCGACCGGGGCAGGGGTTCAATTTTAAGGAAGGGTTGGACGAGGCGACCTATGCGTTAACGCCTCGCGCTTACGAAGGGGCGCAGCGTTTTCTTGAGGACGGGTTGAAGGACCTCTCGTGGAATTGCCGGCCGCTTGATTTGCCAGGGGGGCGGGAAAGTTACCGTGAGTTGTTGCTCACGGCGTTGCAGGCGGCGGATGGGATGACGCGGAGCCAGGTCGCGAATCGATTGGAGTGGGATGCGGCGGAGGATTTGGATGATGATACGCGGCGGGGTCTTGAGGAGTGGGCGCGTGAGGCACCGGGATCGAATGAGGCGATTGATGAGATTTTGGGTGGGGATTTGAGTTATCAGCTTTTGAAGCGGTCTTGTATTACGATGGCGTTCTTTACCGTCGACCTATGTCTGAAGCGAATGCATCTGCTGGGGCGAATCTCCGAGCGTCCTGAGATCAAAGTGCTTCCCAATTCGTTGCCGGATTGGTTGGACGGATTAGCACATGCGAAAGGCCGGACGCTGGGGCGCAGCTTGGGGAAGATCATTCGATTTGTGCATCAGAACAGCACGGTGGTTCCGGGGTTGTCGTATCGGATTTTGGAGGATGCGGGGTTATTGCGGCGGGAGAACGGGAAGACGGTGGTGCATCATTATTTCATGCGGAGCGGGAAGAGTCCTTATGGGTCGTTGAAGGACCGATTGATAGAGTAGGGAGGGACGCTATCGGCGTGCGGCGTCGTGAAGAGCGGTAATTCGTTTAGGATTTGCGCCGCCGAATCAAAAAACCGACTCCGGCGAGGGCAAGAAGTGCGGCGGTGCCGGGTTCGGGAATAGGGGTAATACCTCCGAGGGAACCACCATCATTGAAGCCCTCAACCCAATTCCAATCGCCGGTAAAATCCGGGCCGTCGACGGCGTCTTGGGTCAATTCGGTCTCGTGCGAGGCGAATAACGAGGGTGTTCCGACGAAGCCGCCACTGATATTGAATTCCACATCGCGGATGACGCCGCCGTCGTTCATGGGTGTAGCCCAGCTTCCCGATACGAGGTTGAGACTCACGGTATTGGTAGCGGTTTCCCGGTATATCCAGAGCCATGCTGAGAACGTTTGCGAATCGATTTCGGCTTTCGGGCCGCCTCCGAGGAGAGGGCTAGATTCGTCATTGGAGACGCCGACGCCTTGGTAGTTGTAGTTGGTGGTATGGCCTGGGGCGCCCGAGTATTCGGTGATCGTACCGAGGAACGTATTGGTATTTGTTTGATTTGTTCCGAAGACGGCCCACTGCGTTCCTCCCTGGTAGGAAACGGATATCAGGCCGTGGGTGTAATCGTTGGCGTTTTCGGTGCTCGCCTTCCAGAGGTCGCTTGCCACGCTGTTATCGAGGCTGACGAAGGGGCCGGTGGAACTGGCGAAATCGAGGGAGAAGGAGTCTGCTTGGGCGGACATGCCTTGGCGCCAGCTCCAGGTGCCGAGGCCGGCATTGTCTGCGCCGCCTCCAGCGACGTCGTCGGCGCTTTGGCGAAAGTCGATTGTGAAGGTAGTTGCGCCGGAGCTGAGGTCAGCTCCGATCACGAGGAACAAAAATGTGAAGAGTGTTAGATACCGGAGTTTCACGAGATTGGAGTGGTTGGCTTATTGAGACGGGAATGATCGGGGACGACGGCGTTGATAGGCGACGGCAATTAAGGAAGCGCCCAATAGAAAGGTTCGTCCGGGTTCAGGGACCGCGGAGACGGTCAGTCCGCTGATTCGAAATCCGGTACCGGAATCGAGGGCTTGGACGCGGATCTCGCTGATTCCATCGGCGGGTTGGGTGGGGGAAAGAATGGAGGGGGTCCAGGATGAGACGGCGTTTGGTGTGAGTGAGAAAGGGGATGTCTGGGGGTTTCCGCCCACAGTGGCTCCGGTGATTTGGACGCCGTCGAGGAATAGGTTGAAGAGCGGGTTTGGCGAATTTATTGCTGCGTTGAATTCGAGGGACTGGAGGAGAACCGGGGTTGCGAAGGTAAAGATTGCGATTTCATCCGAACCGATGCGGGCGCTGCCGCCTCCTTGGACACCTATTCCGTCTTCGCCATTGGTGCTTTGATTTACGTTTGCCGGGTTCCCGCCTCCGTTTTCCGCGGTGACTGTGAGCATCAGACCGTCTGTTCTGGGGGGGACGATGGAAGGGGTATTGGTGATGACGGGCTGGGTGAAGCTAAATACGGTACTGGCGTGGAGGTCTGACGGGCCGAGGAGCAAGGCCAAGGCGACGCTCAGGATGGCGTATCTTGTTCGTGCTCTTATGTTTGGGGAGACTTCCATGGAGTAGTAGTCGATTTTGGCGAGAGAATTGGCGCAAGGTCGACTCGTTGTAGCCATTGGGAAAGCAAAAAACGGGCCATTGGGCGCAAGGCGAAGACGTGTTTATGAACGATGATATTCGACGCGCCTTTCACTTCGCGCGCTGAAGGGCGAAGTGATTTTGGTGGGAGCAACCGGAATCGTAAGATTGCACTATCGGTTCAGTATCAGGAGGAGAGAATCGATTCACGACTCCCAATCTGAGAGCGGAGTAGGTGCTTTGATCCAGCGATGGATTGTGGCGTGGAGATTCCGCTGAGCACTCTTGGGTAGCTCGCTCAGGGCTCGATGATATTCCAGCGGAAGAAGAATTTGTCGGTGCCGGGGAAAGTGGGGAGCTGATACATGAGGGTTTCTGAGCCGCTTGTGGCGGGTTGTTGCAGGGAGTCGGGGACATCCCAGAGGGTCCAGTTGGTGAGGTCTGTGCTGGCGTGGATTTCCATGCGGCGGTTGGCGATGCGGTCGACATCGAAGCGAAGCATGCCGGATTCGATGGAGAACTCGTCGGACCAATTGGTATTGGCGAAAGCACCTTGTCCGGTGAGGACTTCGAAGTAGTTGGTTTCGCCGTCGTTATTGGCGTCGACGGACATTTCACCTTGGGGAGAGGTATCGGAGCCGAATTCGGAGAGGCGCCAATCGTTGTAGAATTGTCGTGAGGAAAGTGCGGCGATGAAGTCTTTGGTGAGTTGGATCCCGGTTTCGTCGAGGACGTTGCTTCCGATGTTGGGCATGCGGTCGAAGGAGCCGACTTCACCGAAGGTGTGGTGGACTCCATCGGGGTCGAGGCGATGGAGGAGGACGGAGAGGGCTTCCGAGCCCGGGGTGAGGATTTTGTTAAGGATGTTTCCGCCGTTGTTGTTGGGGTTGCCGTTGACGAGATCGGTGTCCTGGAGTTTGAGAATGGGATTGGCGTCCCAATTGGCGGACGTGGGGCCGCCGGACTGGTGGCATTGGACGCAGTTTACGGCTATGTAGGAACGGAAGCGGCTCTCGATTGATTTTGTCGTATCGTCCAGTGGGACGTGTGCGGGCAGGGTTTGAGTATCCTGGGGAGCGCTTGTGAGGTAACCGGCGTCATCCAGTGCCTGGATTTGGTTGGTCGAAAGACCGGCGACGCAGTGCTGGTCAGCGGTGCCGTTTCGGTTTAGCTGTCGGGTGTTGAAGCTGAGGGCTTGTCCTCCGATCTTGGTGTGACAGGCGAGACATTCCGCGCGGCTCGGTATTCTCCAGGACTGCATGACGTTGTTCACTCCAGGCCCCGGATCGGTATCTATCGTGTAGTCTATGTCGACTCCGGTGTCGGGCACGAGGTAGGCCTCGGTTTGCGCGCTGTTCCACCGGTAGCTTACTCCGTAGACATTGTCCGCAGTCTTTACGAGGAATCGGGTCTCCACTTTCGTCGCTGTTGTGTTGTCGCCGCGTTCTTCTTCGAGATCGAAATGCTTCACCCAAACCATTCCCTCGGGATAGGTCCAGTTGCCATCTGTCGAGAAATCGATTGTGTCGAGCACATCGGGCACCGTGAACCAGCGTTTCTTGAGTGCGAAGTCGGACCAGAATGGCAGGATTGGTTCGTAGCAGAACAAACCGGGATTTGGCGTCATCATCGACGTGTGACTGAAAGCTCCCGTCGAGGTGAGGGTTTGCGGGAACGAAGTAGCGCCCGGTGGGACACTAATGATTCGCTTAACTTGGTTGTCGTTGAAGTCGCCGTAAAGCACGTCGCCATTGCTTGGGTCATAGCCGAAGCAGGCTATGTTATTGTCCCCAAAGATTCGCTCTACCGTGCTTGCGGGATTTGGAGCGTAGAGATCGATGGTCCAGACGTTCCCGCGAACGTAATCGGCGAAGACATAGAGTCCCTGGAGAGGAATGATTTCGGTCCCGCAGTAAACGACCCCGCCGGTGATCGATTCTCCGCTGAAGCTTCCAACCCCTGCCGGGTAGACGTATACCGGCGCCTTATGGATCATCCCTGTCGGCGCCGGGCTTACGCGCTGGTTGTTACCCTCGAAGATGTTCCACCCCGCATTGTCTCCGGATTCGAGAATGCTGATTTCCTCCCATGCGGCCTGGCCCACGTCTGCGCAGATGAGATCTTCGTTCTTTGGGTTGAACCACCAGCGCCAGGGGTTGCGCAAACCCACCGCCCAGAATTCTGTGCGGACGGTTCCCAAGCCGTCATTCGCCGGTCCGTCCTTGTCATCCGGATTGTAGGTGCCTCCGTTGAATACGAAGGTCCCGGGCCCTGCCCAGGGATTATTCGCGGGCACCTTGTAATACGGCGTACCGCCCTGGCTCACTCGCATCCCATTGTCGGTAACGATCGACGGGTGATCGTTCGGTTCGAGATTCGTGGGAAGGCGATCGACGTCGATTCTCAACATCGACGCGAAGAAATCCTTGGTCATTCTCTGGCTATTATTCAGTGAGTCATTCCCGGCACCTTCGTCACCCGTCGAGATGTATAGGTATCCGTCGCTCGGTCCAAAGTGCATATCGCCGCCGTTGTGATTACTTCGTTCGTCGCGTTGTTCGATAAGGGCTTGTTCTGTCGAGGTGTCCGCGGCATTCGCATTTCCTGATTGGGTCTCCATTTCGGAGAACCGGTGATACCGCGTGGCGTCTTCATCTCCGCTGTTTGGAGTTCCGTCGGAATCGAAGAGGACGGTGTAGGAGAGATAGAACTTTCGGTTGGTGGCGTAATCCGGGTGGAAGGCGATGCTGAGCAGGCCGCCCTCACCGCCCGTGTCGAGGTGTTCGACGGGACTCGATCTTGTCGCGAGCAAGGCCGGCAGGTCGAGGAAGAGAACCTTGGAGGGTGATGGCGCGGTCACGTCCGGGATGATGTATATCAGCCCGTCGCGTTCCACCACGAAGAGGCGATTCGTTTCTCCGGGCGGCGTGCGCAGGCAAATCGGGTCGTCGAAGCTCAGGCCGGGAAAGGCGTTTGCCGGGGCATATCCGGCGGCCGGCGGCGTGTCCGGCATCTGCATGGTCATGTTTTCGAGCCGGGCATTGTTCGTGATTGTTACGTCCACCGTCGCGGGTGCGGAGAAGGTGCCGAAGACGTTGGCCACTCTATAGGTAAAGCTATCCACTCCCGGGGATACTCCACCGTGTTCGTAAAGAATTCGCCCTCCGCTATCGGGGGTCGCTGAGTTCCCTGCGCCGGGCGGGGTCACGATTTCCACGGTCGCAGGATCGATTGAGCCATCCGTATCGTTGGCGAGGACGGTGATGAGTGCGTCTGCGCCTGGATTCAGTTGGACGGTGTCGTTCATTGCAGCCACGGCTCCAGTCACATTGTTGGGTCCGAGCGTCGTATTTGCGGCGATTTGCTGAGGGGTTAGAGCTTCGTCCCAGATACGCACCTCGTTGAAGGAAGCATTGGCGACGTCATTTCCCGTGGGGTGAGGCCGCCCCAGCCAAAATACCGCATCATTCACACTGGAGAGCGGCGTGTTCGTATCCCTGCCCGCTATAAAGACGCCATCGCGATACCATTCGATTCTTCCCGACGCGAATTCGTTTCCGCCATCGCCCTTCCAAACCGCCACGATGTGGTATTCTTGGTTGTCCGAAGTTCCGAAGTCGGTATCCACGTTTGCTTCGGGAAGGTAGTCGAAGCGCTGTCGGTTCCCGTTGGTGCCTCGAGCGAAGGTCAGGTAGAACGAGTTCGCTGTTCCGCTCGTTTGGCCAATGCTGAAGACTCTTGCCCAATTGGTGATCGACTCCCGGGTCGCCCATATTTCGATCGTCACTTCGCTCAAGCCGTTGAGGAGATTTGATCCGAGATTTACGTAGTCTGACGTTGCGTGGTCGCCTCCGTCCAAGGTCACCTGTCCGCTGCCGAGTGAATGGCCCGCGCCGCCCTGCACCACGATGGTTCCATTGGAGCTGCCCACGGAGTCGACGAGAGTGGTGCCGGACGTTTCGCTCATGCTCCAGCGATGGATGAGGGATGCTTTTGCGGGGGAAGCGATGCTGAGCCAGGTGGCTGCGATCAAGAGGAGTGTGGTTGCCCGAGCGGCGAGTGGGTTCTGTGCGAGGTCGCGGGATGGGGCGACGACGGTCCGGTGGAGGGGGAATGGGTGGGGTAGATGCATTCCGACATCAGTGTATCCCTGGTCGCAATTCCGTCTAGAACGAGAGGGTTACTAAACTTGAATAAAAGCGGCGTTTGGGTCGGCGGAGGTGTCGCTTTTGTTTGGTTTGCGGGTTTTACCGCGGATTATGGTTGGGATGCCGGACGCGATACTTTGATGGTGGTTCACCGAAATGTCGGCGGAATTCTCTTGAGAGGTGGCTTTGGTCGCTGAAGCCAGAGTCGACCGCGATTTCGCCGATGGGGTCGGTGGTATTGACCAGTCGCGACGCGGCATGGGTGACGCGCATGCGCATGAAGAATTGTCGTGGCGTGAGTTGGAAGTGCTTTTTGAATTTTCGTTCGAAGGCGCGAACGGAGAGGCCGGTTTTGCGGGCGAGGCTTTCGTTGTTGATTGGGTGTTGCATGCCGCGTCGCATTTCTTTGATGGCGGGGATCAAATCGGGGACGGGGAATTCGCGATCTGTGACTTTTGGGAGTGGGCGGGAGATACCCAAGGTGGCCAAGATTTTGCCGTTTCTGGTGCGCAGCGGCATCTTTGAAGTTTTTTGCCACGTCATTGTTCGATCAAAACCGCCGACAAGCTCAATCCGGTCGAGGACCGGAGTTCCGTTGAGGACGCGTTGGTCGTCTTGGCGATAGAGGTCTGCGAGGTAGTCGGGGACGAGATCGTGATCGCTCAACCCGGTGATGGATTTTCGATCGCCGAGCGAGAAGTTAAGGAGCATACCATCGTTCGCCCAGACGTATCGCGACTCAGCGTCTTTGATCCAGATGAGGGCGTCGCCGAGGCAATCGAAAGCCTGTAGCAGTCCGGCGGGATTCAGTTTTTGGCCGGATATGACGAGAGGGTCGTTCATATGGGATGCCATGATAGCGGCTGAGATGTTGAAGCCAAGATGTCTGAACGTCTGTGCGCTTGAGGGAGGCGCCGATTGTAGCGGGAGGTGTTGACGGAGAGATGGCAGGGGGCTCAAGAATCTGCCTATTCCCGCATTGATGTTGCTAGAAGGGGGGAGTTTTCATCGTTTGCCGAGAATGAAAGGGATGACGATTCAGGCTGCCGCACTCCTCCTTCCTCTCCTTGTTTGTGCCCAAGCGCCAGTTGGTTCAAGCGGGACGGTGGGTGCGCCGCGAGATGCGAGAGTGGTCGATCGTCTATTGATTACGAAGCCGGGTGTTTATGAGAACCTCATTGTGGATGGCGAGGGTGCGAGTGGGAATCTTGTCAAGATTACTGCGGACAATGTGGTCGTACGGAATCTTGAGATTCGGAACGGCAGCGGCAACGGGATTGGTATTTTTGGGGAGAACGTTTTAATCGAGGATTGCCGGATTCACCACATGTTGAACGGCGCTTTTGACGAGCAGGCCGATGCGCACGGGATTTCGGGGCGTTGGGGTGACACGGTGATTCGCAACTGCGAAATTTTCTATTGCTCGGGAGACTGCATTCAGTTTGATCCCGGCCGCAAGTCGAGTGGTCGGGTTGTGATTGAGGACTGCGACTTATGGACGGGGCCTCTGCCTGCGGATGCGGCGATGTTTAGCGCGGGGCAACGTCCCGGTGAGAACGCGTTCGATACGAAGACCACGGGAGACGGAGATCGTTGCGTTGTTGAGATTCGAAATTGTCATCTTCGGGGGTTCAAACAGCCCGCACAGATCAGCAATGTGGCGGCGCTGAACCTCAAGGAGCGTGTGGACGTGGAGGTTCGGAACTGTGTTTTTAGTGACAACGAGATTGCTTTTCGTGTTCGAGGGCCGGGAAAGTATCGTGACGGTGCCCATGTCGCGATCGAAGATTGCGTCGTTTACGATTCGAAGTTTGGGGTGCGAGCGGAGGACGGTATTGAGAATCTGAGGCTGTCCGGACTTGGCTTTGGGCAAGGGGTTGGCGAGCGCATTCGGTTTGTGGAGGGAAAGCCCAAAGCGGGGTTCACCAACGATGGTGAGCATGACGCTCCCGCGATGGAGGAGGTGCTGGCAGGCGGGTTTAGTCGGCCGTGAGGGATATGGAGCGATGATTTCTTGCTAGGCTTCGGCGACGAGGGCGGGGGAGTCTCCGAGGCGGTAGGAGAACTGGATTTGGAGTTTTCCTACCGGGTTTTTGATTTTAGGAAAGGGGCGGAGGCCGGTGAGACTGGAGTCGTGGGTGCGGAGGATGTGATCTCCGTGAGTGACGATCGTGGTAAAGAGGAAGGGTTTGAAGCGGGGTTCAGGGGACGGGGGCAGGTGAACGACTTCGGCGGGGAGGTAGTCGCCGGTGTGATTGGCCCAGGAGCGGATGGCCTCGGCGTTCAATTCGAATACGGGCCCCAGGGGGATGCGTTCGGGTTGAGACTTTGGCAGGGGGCCATCGGGATCCGGGATGATGACGGTGACTTTCTTGGTGGTATCGACGAGGAAGGCATGGACGCGAACCGATTCGGGGACGAGAAGGGCGTCGGGGGCCTGGCCCAGGAGATGGCGCATGATGGAGACCTGGGGTTCTCTCTCGAGCGCGGTGTTCATGGTCTCGGAAAGGATGACATCGGGTATTGCGTCTTCGGGGATAGTGTAGTGGCAGGCATCGGCGATGGCGTAGGACTCCACGCTGTCGGAAAGGCCGAATCGGCGAACGATGGATTTTACCGAGGCGATGGACACTTTGTGCATATCGAGAATATGGAAGCGGACTTTCTCGGGTGGGAAGAGCGTCATGAGGGGGACGGCGAGGGTGGCGTATGGTCCGGAGCCGGCATACAAGACTCGGACGGGTGTCCCGGACTTTGACTCAAGGGCTTTGTTGATGGCGTCGTGCAAGCCGCGGAGGAAGATGGCGGTGCGTTGGAATTCGCCGGCGCACATGGCGGCCTGGGTTGGTGAGATGGCGACTCCCTGGCCGGAATAACTTTCTCCTTCGACGACGTCTTTTTCGGGATCGATTTTGAAATCGGCGGCCGACTCGAGGATGTCGACGAGTTCACTGACGATACCGGCGAGGATGCCTCTTTTGCCTTCGTAGGTGAGGGTTTCCTGGGTGAGGCGTTTGAATTCTTCGATGACGGCGGGGCTGGGCATATGAAGGGGGGAATGGGGGAGGGGGTAGGGCAGTTTTACAGGAGGGCGCGAAGAGTGCCAAGGGTTTGGTGGGCGGCCCCGCGGGGCGAAGGTTCGTCAACGTGGGCTGCGCCCGCAGGTAGGTTGATCGGTATGCCGGTTGTGGGAGGGGGCAGGTGGGGAACCAATTGGTTGAAGGAAGAGGATCGATTGCTGTCCAGATTATCTGGAATCAGCGTTCGGACCTCTTTGATGGTCCCCTTTCGGCTAGGTCGTCAGCGGCTGGCGTTTGCGGCGGGAGAGGACGATGGCACTGGCGCCGACGAGGGCGAAGAGGGAGCGGGAGGGTTCGGGGACGATGGTGACCGCGAGGCTTCCGTTGTTGACGACGCCGGCATTGAGGAAGGTGCCGCTGCCGGCGTTGAAGGTTGATTCACCGCCTACTCCGATAGTGCCGGTCCCAGTGATCGTGTAGCTGTCACCGCCGTTGATGAACAAACCTCCCACGAGCGCGATCACCATTGAGTCCACATTGGGACCAGCGCCGCCGTCGGTGAGCGTTATGGATAGAACGTTAGCGATGGCACCGGTGGTGACGTTGGTCATGACTCCGGTGCCGGAGATGGTGGAACCGATGTTGGTATTGAAGGCGTCGAAATTGAGCTGGTTGAGTCCAATTGAGGGGAGGACGAATCCGCCGAAGGAGAAGGTACCGCTCCCGCTCAGCGTGTATTCGGTGAAGGGTGAGCCGGGATCGGAGGAAAAGGCAACGGATACGGCCTGCGAGGGTTGAGTGGTTAGGGTGAGAAGGCCGAGAGAGAATGCGATCGAGATGATCTTTCGAGGGACAGCTAGGGACTTCATTTGGCGATCGTGTCGCGGGCGTCGGGGGGAGACAAGTAAATAGTTAAGGATTCTTAATCAAATTTAGAGTTATCCAGTCGCTTGGGATTTTGCGGGCAGGTGGTCGTGGGGCCGATCGAAGCGGGCGTTTCGTTCTGTTTCGAAATTTTATGGATGAGTTTGCGGAGAGTGGATCGAAGCGAATCTCTGAGGGCCGCTATAGGACTGCGATTGCTTGAATTTAGAAACTGCGTCCTGGCCCCTTTGTCAGATCAACGTCCAGAGGCCTGTGACGTCGACCCCTTTGAAAAGGTCCTGACGCGATGGATCGATGCTTTCGCGGCAAGCTACGTGGAAGAGGGCTAGGCCCTGCGGCGGTGGAAGAGGAAGGCGCCGGTGGCGAGGAACAGGAGGGAAGTTGTGGCTGGTTCGGGAACGAGGGCCACGGTTTGGGAATCGAATTCAGGAATGATGTTGCCGTTATTTCCTTGGACGAGGCGGACGGTGAAGGGGCCGGTGGCGTCGGGCAGGGGAGGGGTGAAGTTTGAATCGGTCGTCAGGCTTCCGGCGGTGGCGGTCATCGTGTCGGTGTCGCTCCACATATTGCTCCCGCTGGAGTTGTTAAAGAAGATGATCAGATCTCTGGGGCCCACCGCGCCGAACGCGGGAAGGGTGCCCATAGAGCCGGTGCCTTCGAGCCATTGTCCCGTTTGCGAGCCGTCGAGTTGGATGTCTCCGGTTTTCGCAAGCAGTGTCGTGCCCTGATCGGCGGTGTAGGCGCCGACGATGAGTAGTCCGTAGGCAGAACTTGCCCCGGTGTGGGCCGTATTGACGTCAAAGACGATGGGAGCTGTCAGGGTAATGACGAGCGGCGCGCCGTCGGCGCCGCTGAACATGATAGCAGCGGATCCCTGGGAGAGCGTGGCAGCCACTGTAAAGGCACCGATAGCGAAGGCAATGAAGCGGCGGTATGCGGCCGTTCGCGAGATCCGGCGGGACGGGAACATTAGGAGAGGGTATCAGAGAAGCGAAGAGGAGGCAATTTCAATCGCGGTAAGCAAGGGAGGTCATGGGGTTCAGGGGGAGGGATGGAGGGATGGAGGGATGGAGGGATGGGGCATTGGGCGAGGGGCAATTGCTGATCCGTGATTCCAGAATCAACATCCTGACCCCTTTGGTGATGGTGAACCCTTTTTCTTTGTTTGCCCCTTCTGAGTTACGGTGCAGACGTGTGATGGATAAAATTATGATAAATATAATTATTATAATTTTTTCTTTGGGCGCATGGTTTCAACGCAGGCGTCTAGCGACACCAGATGTGTGCCATCGCCGCGCAGCGACAAGGACGCGGCAGAAACGGCCTTGATTGCGCCCAAGCCATTCCGTTCAATACATGGCGCTTGAACCAGC
>JBCCIR010000023.1:0-46243 GCA_039028175.1 Verrucomicrobiota bacterium | reverse complement strand
TCTCCGTCTCACTCTCCGGTATCTCGGAGTGCCTATCCATGGGCACACTCGTCTCTTCGGGGACAATCAGTCAGTTGTGACTAGCGGGCGGTTCGGAATTGTATGGAGTTGGGAAGTGGGATTCTGACGCCCAGAGCGTTCCGGCGGCGAGGGCAGTAATGATGCCTAGCGGGGGGATCGGTTTCATTGGCGATGAACGGCCGATAAGGTCGGTGCTATCAATCTAACATAAGGTTGGTGGAACGGTGTTTCGATCGTATTACGAATACATAGTTTTCCTTACGGGATCGATATCAAGTGATGAGGTGATTGGGAAAATCTGAGACGCGTTCGCAGGCAAGTTGCTCCATGACTTGTTGAAGCTGTGTCTTCAGCATCGTGATGGTGTGATCTCCGCCCCGTTTACCGAGGGCACCGACGCCATACATGAAGGAGCGACCCATGAATGTAAATTTGGCGCCGCTGGCGAGTGCGCACGCGACGTCGGGACCGGTGCGAAGTCCGCTATCGATCATGATGGTGGTTTGATCGCCGAATTTTTTCGCGAGTTCCGTCATGGCGACGATTGTGGATTGGCCGGCATCGAGTTGGCGGCCGCCGTGGTTGGAGACGATTATGCCGTCGACGCCGGCGGCGAGTGCTTTTTCGGCATCCTCTTCGTTGACGATTCCCTTGATGACGAGTTTACCGTTCCAGCGATCGCGGAGGGCTTTAATCTTGGCATCGTTGAGGCGTCCGGAGAACGTTTGGTTCATAAAGAGCCCGAGATGTTTCATCGTCAGGCCTTTGGGGATGTAGGGGCGCATTGTTTTGAATTCAGGCTTGCCCGTGAGCAATTGCGAGAAGGACCAGACCGGATGGGTCATCATTTGAACGATATTGTTGGGCGTCATCTTTGGGGGAATGGAAAGGCCATTCTTAATTTCTTTCGGGCGATATGCGAAAGTGGGGGTATCCGCCAGGATGACTAGGACGGGTAGTCCGGCATCGGCAGCGCGATCGAGAAGTTTGTCGCGGAGACCGTCTTCGGCGGGGTGGTAGAGTTGAAACCAAGCGTTCCCTTCGGTGATCTCGGCAATGGTCTCGATGCTGGCGGTGGTGACCGTGCTGAGGACGAAGGGAATATTATTTTGGAAGGCTGCTTTCGCCAAGATTTCGGCGGCGCCGGGCCACATGAGGCCTTGCAGGCCGATGGGAGCGATGCCGAACGGGGCGTCGTAGGTTTTTCCGAAGAGTTCGGTCTGAAGGTTGGAGCCAGGATAATCGCGGAGGTAGTAGGGCTGGAGTTGGATTTCGCGAAGCTCGTCGGTATTGCGCCGGAGATTGATTTCGGAGTTGCAGCCGCCCTCGAGGTATTCGAAGGCAAAGCGCGGCAAGCGTCGGCGGGCGCGGGCGCGGAGGTGTTCAATGGAGGGGAGCTGGGAGTCGAAGGTGTCGGTCATGGTATCAGGCTTCCATCGACGGAAAAATCATCAAAGGTCAGGTGACCATAGCCGCCAGTGTTGCGGTCGACGACCTGAAGAACAACGGTTTTTCCAACCAAGCCGCTCACGCCCCATATCACCCGATGCATTTGCGGCCCATTGGGGCCACCTCCCTGAGCGAGGACTTGTCCGGACTCCGGATCAACGAGGGCCACATAGAGGGACTCGCTGTGGAAGCCGCCGGAGGCGAGGAAGCTGGCACGGTTGCCTTTGATGACAAAGGGAGGGGACTGGTAGACCACTTGCTGTTTATCGTCGACGCCGTTGGTGGTAGCGATGGTGGAAAGATGAAATTTACCCTCGCGGTTGTAGGGCTTGTGCGGTTGGCGCGGGAGGGAGAGGGCGTCTGAAATCGGTCGGCCGGATTTGCCGTCGATGATAGTCCAGCCCTCGAGCTTGCCGGATTCGAAGGTAAAGCGGAGATTTCCCAGCGGTTCGAAGTTGTCGTACTTCGGGTCGGCGGCTGGGGCGGGTTTGTTGTTTCGGCGTTTGGGTTGAGCGCGGTTGACGGCCGGGTAGAAGGTTTCCAGGCGGGCGCTGAGTGCGGCGACGACTTCGGGATTCTCCGAATAGAGGTTCTGGGTCTGGTAGGGGTCCTTTTCGAGGTCATAGAGTTGGGCGGGCGGGGCGTCGGCCTTTAGCTGTCTGTTTTCGATGTCGCTGTTGATGCTGCCGGCGAGGTGGATGGCGGCCGGTCCGCCCCAGGCGTGGTCGGTTGGTTGAGAGCCTCTGAAGCCCCCGCTGCCTTGGGCGCCGATGTACATCCACTTGCCCTGGCGGATGGAGAGGTTTGATTTTTTGGAGGGAGCGAGGACGAGTTCTTTGCGAATCGGTTCTTCGGGGTCTTCGAGGAGGGCGGGCAGCACGTTCACGCTGTCCTTGTCATTTTCGAGGGAGTCGGGATCCTGTCCGGTGAGGGCCATGAAGGTGGCGAGCATATCGACGTTGCAGATGAGTTGGTCGGATTCGGTGCCGGCTTCGATCGTGCCGGGCCAACGAGCGATGAAGGGGACGCGGTGCCCGCCTTCCCAAGCGCCGAATTTGAAGCCGAGGAGTTTGCCGTTGATCATGTGGCCGGCTTTCATGGCGTGGCGGCCGGCGAGGTTGGCCATGCCACCATTGTCGCTGGTGAAGATGACGAGAGTGTTGTCGCTGAGCTCGTGTTCCTCGAGGCAGGCGAGGAGTTCGCCGACCATCCAATCGAGTTCGTGGATGTAGTCGCCGTAGAGGCCGCATTGGCTGGTGCCCTTGAAGCGGGGGTCCGGGGTGAAGGGGTGATGGATGTTGGGAGTGGAGAAGTAGAGGAAGAAGGGGTTGTCCTTGTTCTTGGTGATCCAGTCGACGGCTTTCTTGGTCATGTAGGTCCCGGTTTTTTCGTCGTCGTAGATTTTGTGGGCTTCAAGCGCGCCGCCGTAGCGGTTGGGACTTTTGCGGGAGGCTTCCTCGGGGAAGGTGGGCGTGGGTGAGGGCGGTTTTTTTCCGAGAACCAGGGGATCGGATGGGTCATAGCCAACGATCGTGTCATTCTCGACATAAACGAAGGGACTGCCGCTGTTCACCTGCGGGAGGCCCCAGTAGTAATCGAAGCCGACGTCCAAGGGGCCAGGCCGGAGCGGAACGCTCCAGTCGTTTTTTCCTTCATGAAAACCGAGGTGCCATTTGCCGAGGCAGGCAGTGGCGTAGCCCTTTTGTTGGAGGGCTTTTCCGATGGTGAGGGTGTCGGTGGGGATGATGAGTCCGGAAGAGGATGAATGCGGGCCCCAGACTCCCTGGCCGCCATTGGCGCGCAGCGGGTATTGCCCGGTGAGCAACGCGTAGCGGGATGGGGTGCAGACAGCGGAGGCGGAGTGGGCGTCGGTGAAGCGGCGGCCGTCGTGGGCAAGGCTGTCGATGTGCGGGGTTTGGACGTGGGTGGCGCCGTAGCAACTGAGGTCGCCGTACCCGAGGTCGTCGGTGAAGATGAAGAGGACATTGGGCCGCTGCTCGGCCGTTCCCTGGTTCTTTGGTTCTTTGGTTCTCTGGTTGGCGGCTTTTGCCTGCCGTTTCTTTGCGCTCGTCCCGCCGTTTGGGTGGCGCTTGGTCTTTTCGGCGGCGATCTGGGCGGAGAGGGATGGGTCGACGAGGTTTTCCCAGTCTTTTTCGTGGCTGATGATGGGGGCGTCAGGGATGACAGAGCCAGTGGGGCGCTGGGCGCTGCCGCGTTGCAGATATTCGCCGAGTTCGGAGCGGGCGATTTGGGCGAGTTCGAGGATCTCGGTGACGACGTCCGGGTGGTTCTCGGCGACATCGACGCTTTCGCCCGGATCTTTCTCGAGATTGTAGAGAAGGGGGGCTTCAAGTTGCCCGAAGGCTTTGTTCTTTTCCCAGAAGGGGAGCTGCTCGGTTGTGCGGGGGAGGTGGAGTTTCCAGTCGCCCATGCGGACGGCCTGGAGGTTTTCGCAGTTGTAGTAGAAGAAGGGTTCCTTCGCGGCGCGGGCGAGTTTCTGGCCCTTGAAAAGTGGGACAAGGCTCAGGCCGTCGTAGGTCCGGTTTGAAGGGATCGATGCTCCGACAATTTCGGAGAGGGTGGGGAATAGGTCCATGGCGTGGGTGGGGGTGTCGAGCACGCGGGCTTTTTTGATTTGAGCCGGCCAGTGGAGGATGAAGGGGACGCGGTGACCTCCCTCAAGGGTGACGTATTTCGTGCCGCGGTAGGGGAGGGCGTACTCGTTCTTCGTCGGGCCGTTGTCGGAAGTGAAAATAACGAGGGTGTTCTCGGCCTGGCCAGATTCCTCAAGCGCTTTCATCATCTCGCCGATGCCCCAGTCCATCTCCTGCATGATGTCGCCGCGGACGCCATCCTGGGAGGAGCCTTTGAATCGCTTGCTTGCTTCGTAGGGGGTGTGCGGGTAGTTATGGGCGTAATAGAGGAAGAAGGGCTGGTCGCCGCTCTTGCGAATGATCTCGGTGACGCGTCCGGTGTAGAGTTCGGTGAGCTGGTCCAGCGGTGTCTTGGCGAAGACCTCCTCATCCTCATCGAAGAACTTCGGAGAGTGTGAGAAGTTACAGGGCATGCCGTAGTAGGTGTCAAAGCCTTGGGTGCGAGGGAGGAATTCGGGCTCGGTGCCGAGATGCCATTTCCCGACCATGTGGGTGGCGTATCCTTGTTCCTTCAAATGTTCCGCGATGGTGATTTCATCCGGGTGCAGTCCGAGGAACCAGTGAGCTCGGCGGTTGGGATTGATACCCATGTAGAGGCCGGCGCGTTGCGGGTAGCCACCCGTGAGGAAAGCGGCTCGGGAGGGGGAGCAAATGGAAGCGGCGGTGTGGAAGTCGGTGAAGCGAAGGCCTTCAGCGGCGAGCTGATCGAGGTGGGGAGTTTTGACTTTCTTTGCGCCGTAGCAACTGATGTCGGAGTAGCCGAGATCGTCGGCGAGGACGAAGATGATGTTGGGACGGCCTGCCCCGGGCGATATTGAAGGGTTCGCGGCCGATCCCTTCTTTCCTTTTTGTGACGGCGGGTCGAGTTGCTTCTCCAGCGGAGCATAACTCTCGAGCAACGTCTTCAAATCCTTCACGACCTCGGGATGTTCTCGGAAGAGGTTCTTGGTTTGAGTTAGATCGTTTTCCAAATCGTAGAGCTGTGCTGGTGGGGCATCGGCCTTGATCGTCCCGTTTTCGATATCGCTGTTGTCAAACCCGGCGTAGGTGACGGCGGCGGGTCCGCCGAAGGCATGGGCGCCGCGCTTGGCTGCGGTGAAGCCGCCACTGCCTTGGGCTGGGATGTAAATCCATTTTCCCTGGCGAATGGCGAGGTGAGTGGGTTTGCTCGCGGCGAGGACGAGATGGTCGCGGACGGATTTTTCTGGATTGCCGGTCAGGGCGGCGAGGACGTCGACGCTGTCCTGGGCCTGTCCCTCCTTCAGCTCGGTGCCGGTGAGGGAAGCCATGGTGGCAATCAGGTCGATGTTGGAGATGAGTTGATCGGAGGTTGAACCGGCTTTGATTTTGCCGGGCCAGCGTGCGATGAAGGGAACGCGGTGTCCTCCTTCCCAGGCTCCGAATTTGAAGCCGAGGAGTTCTCCGTTGAGGCGATGTCCGGCGTCCCAGGCGTCTTGACCGCCGACGTTGAACATGCCTCCGTTGTCGCTCGTGAAGATGACAAGCGTGTCGTCTGCGACCCCTTGTTCTTCGAGAGTGTGCATGATTTCGCCGACGATCCAGTCGAGTTCGTGGATGAAGTCTCCGTAGGGGCCGCATTCGCTGGTGCCCTTGAAGCGGGGATGGGGAGTGAAGGGGTGGTGGATATTCGTGGTTGAGAGAAAGAGAAAGAAGGGTTGTTTTCCCTGATCCTTGATCCATTTCACGGCTTTTCCGGTAAGAGTGGTGCCGACGGCTTCATCGTCGTATCGGGCATGAGCGGCGTCGGCTCCGCCGATCTGGTTGGTGCCCATTTTTTCGAAGAACTCGCGGGTCTTGGCTGGTTTACCGAAAACGAAGGGATCGTCGGGGAGGAGGCCAACGACGTTGTAATTTTCCACGTAGACGAAGGGAGGGTGGCTATTTACCACTGGAACGCCATAGTAGTAGTCAAAGCCGAGCTCGAGCGGACCGGGTTTCAGTTCGCCGTTCCAGTTTGGGGCGTCTTTGCCGAAGCCGAGGTGCCATTTGCCGATACATGCGGTGGCGTAGCCGGCACTTTTCATGACATCGGCCAGGGTTTGCCGCTCCGTGTCGATAACGAGACCGGTCTTCAAAAAGACGGGTTTGCTGAGTCCTTTTCGGAGAGGGTAGTCGCCGGTGAGGAGCGCATAGCGGGAGGGGGTGCAGACGGCTGAAGCGGAATGAGCGTCGGTGAAGCGCCGGCCCTCGGCGGCGAGCCGGTCGAGATGCGGTGTTTTTACCTTGGTTGCTCCGTAGCAGCTGAGGTCTCCGTAGCCGAGGTCGTCGGCGAAAATGAGGACCACGTTCGGATTATTCTCTTTGGCGGTCGAGACGTTGGGGAGGAAGCCCAAGCAAGTGAGCCATAGGGTGATGAAGAGGAGTTGAATTTTCATTGGGGGTTGTTTTTGGGGGACGTGGCTAACGCGAGGCATTCTTTCGGCCGCCTTCACCTTTCTTTGAGGCGCGTTTGCGAGGTCCTTCACCCGAATATGGATGCTCGAGAGTGTTCATTGCCTCGTTGAGGTTCATGAAGGCGCGATGATCCGTGTCGTCGTAAGCGGCCGGCTCGATTGGCGTCGGCTCATAGGGATCCTCGGAGATGTCGGAGAGAATCCCTTGGGCGTTGAGGATATGGGTATGTGATCTTGCAATCGCGAAGTTCCCGTAGCCGATGAATACCCATTCGCGTCTCGTCGGATTGGATTTGCCCAGCATCTGATCGAGAAAGCTGGTGCCATCGATGATGCGATCCTTCGGAAGTTTGGCGCCTCCGACTTCGACGAGGGTGGGAAGAATATCGGTGAAGTCGATGAGATTTTCGTTCACGGAGCCGGGTTGAATCCGGCCTTTCCAGACGGCAAAGAAGGGGACTCGGGCGCCGGCTTCCTTGGCTCGCATCTTTCCACCCTGGATCGAGCGGCCCTGGTATTGCGAGGTCACCTTGCTGATCGTGCCGTTGTCGGAGGTGACGAGGAGGAGCGTGTTTTTCTCGAGGCCGAGGTCTTCGATGGATTTGGCAACTCGACCGATCAACTTATCGGCATATTCGACCATTGCGTTGAAATTTTGCTGACTCCATTTCTGAGTTTCTGGAATTCGCAAATTGTCTTCGGGGGTCCATCCTGCCTGCGGATCGTCGATGTTGTCGGGGGTTTGCGGCCAAGGGCTGTGGAGAAGGACCATCGGGTAGTATGCGAAGAAGGGCTTGTTTGAATCCTTCTGGGATTCCATAAACCTGATGATGTAGTCGCAGTATTCGTCCGGACCGTAAATTCCCGGGGGATCCATGACTTCCTCACCATCGCGATGGGAGGTGGCTTCCCAGTAGCGGCGGGTGCGGGTATCGCCGGTGATCCAGGCCCAGGCATTCTGGTGTTCGAAACCGCTATCCGTGAGGTGATTCGGAAAGCGGTCGGTTTGTGCGAGGTGCCACTTGCCGGAGATCGCCGTGGTGTATCCAGCCTCCTGAAGGAGATTGGCGATGGTGATTTCGTCTGCTCCCCAGCCTCCGTTTTCCCGAGCGACCATATCCATGTTCTTGGGAAGGCCCGAGCGGAAGCCATAGCGTCCGGACATCAGCATGGCCCGGGTGACCATGCAGGCGGGAGACGCGTAGGCGTGATTGAACTTCATCCCCGCTTTGGAGAGGGCGTCCATGTGGGGCGTCGAGTAGGACTCTCCGCCGTAACATTGCACCCCCTCGGCGCCGAGGTCGTCGATCATTACGAGCACGATGTTGGGGCGGTCGGTCTTGGCGAAGGCCTGGCCGAGCGAGAGTAGTAGTCCGGCAAGGAGAGGGGGGAGGATTGAATTCATTTCATGGAGAGAGGCTTAGGATCGTCGACGAAGGCAGCGGGCCGAGAGTTTTCTGCGATGTCTTTTTCGAATCGCTTGATGCGACCGTGGAGTTCATCGGCGATGTCCTTGTTTTGGGTAAGGACATTGTTTTGCTCGCCGATGTCGTTGGCGAGGTTGTAGAGTTCGGCGGGCTTGCCCTTGGCGACGTGGAGTTTCCAGTCGCCGGAGCGCACTGCCGCCAAGTTGACGTTTTTGTGGTAGAAGAACTCTTCGTGGGGGCTCGTGGCATCGCCGCGCAGCACGTCGGAGATGTCTTTGCCGTCGATGACGCGGTCGGTCGGGACCCTGGCGCCGGCGAGTTTGGCGAAGGTGGGAAGAAGGTCCATGGCGGTCATGAGTTCGGCATTCTCGGTGCCGGCGGGGACGTTGCCGGGCCAGCGGATGACGGTGGCCTCGCGCATGCCGCCTTCGTAGGTGCTGCCTTTTTTGCCGCGGAGGGGGCCGGCATTGCCGATGGCGGGGCCGTTGTCGGAGGTGAAGATGACGATGGTGTTGTCATCGAGTCCGGTGCGTTTGAGGGCGTCGAGGATTTTGCCGACGGACCAGTCGATTTCGTTGATGGCCTGGCGGAAGAGTTTATCGCGGAGCGGGTAGTCGATGGATCCCTCGGGCTCTGCGGCGAGGCTCGCACGGATTTCCTCGGAGACGCCTTTCATGAAGGGCGGGGCGACGTGGAGTGGTTTATGCGGGATGGGGTGCGGAACGTAGAGGAAGAAGGGATTGTTTTTGTTCTTCTCGATGAAGGAGACGGCGCGCTCGGTGAAGTTTTTGGTGAGGTAATCGGCGTCGGGGTCCATCTCGATGACCTTTTCTTGATCGAGAAGTGCGAGGGGTGGGAATTGGAACTTGTCCTGGCGTGGGTGGAAGGGGTGAATGTCGTGGCTGAAGGGGATGCCGTAGAATTCGTCGAAGCCCTGGCGAGTGGGAAGGAATTCGGGTTGGTCGCCGAGGTGCCATTTGCCGAACATGCCTGTCTTGTAGCCCGCGCCTTTGAGCACTTCGGCGATAGTGATCTCGTCGGGGTTTAGGCCCTTGGGATCGCCGGCGAGGAGGACGCCGAAGTTGGAGCCGGTGGCCATGTCGACACGCTTGGGATAGCAACCGGTCATGAGCGCCGCGCGCGAGGGCGTGCAAACCGGGGCGGCGACGTAGAAGCTGGTGAGTTTGGCACCCTCGGCTGCCATCTGGTCGATGCGCGGGGTGTTGACGTGTTCTCCGCCGAAGCAGCTGAGGTCGCCGTAGCCCTGGTCGTCGGTGAAGATAATGACGAAATTCGGCTTTGCCGAAGTTGATCGGTTCTTCGGTTGATTGGCTGCTCGGTTTTGCCTGTCTTTGGCGGGTTCGGTTTTGGGTCTTGCGCCTTGGAGCTTTCGGGGGCCATCGTCGAAGAAGCGGGCGCCCTTGCCGGTTTTGTCGATGTCGCCGAGTTCATTTCGCGCGAGCTCGATGCGTTTTTTAAGGTGTTCGACGATCCGGGGATGTTTCTTGGCGATGTCGGTGCTTTCACCAGGATCGGTATCGAGGTTATAGAGTTGGTAGTCGGGGACTTCGTCGATCATGCGGCCCCACCAACCGATGGATGAGGGTTTGGCGGGTCGAGGGCGCACGAGTCGCCACTGGTTTTCGCGAATGCCGGTGAGCATGCAACCGGAGTAGTAGAGATAGTCGTTGCGCGGGCTTGCCTTGGTTTTTCCGAGGAGAAATTGACTCGCGTCGTGGCCGTCGAGCGTGCGGTAGGCGGGGAGGTCAGCGCCGGCGAGCTTAGCGAAGGTGGGGAGGAAGTCCATCGTGGAGAGGATTTCGTTGCTGACGGTTCCGGCGGGGATGTGGCCGGGCCAGCGGGCGATGAAGGGGACGCGGCAACCGCCTTCCCAGGCGGACATCTTCCAACCGCGGAGGGGATCGGCGCTGCCGCAATGGGAGTCGGTGCCGCCTTCGCCTTCGAGGTATCCTTCCACCCACGGGCCATTGTCGGAGGTGAAGACGACGATCGTGTTTTCGTCGAGCTTCCGTTTTTTCAACTCTGCGAGGATCTGGCCCATGGACCAGTCGAGTTCTTCGATGACGTCCCCATAGAGGCCGCGCTCGCTTTTCCCGAGGAAGGCTTCGGAAGCGTTGATGGGCACGTGGGGCATGGTGTGCGCGATGTAGAGAAAGAAGGGGTGCGTAGCCGCACTGGCGTCGGCGCCTTCGGCGCGTTTCTGATTCTTGCCATGCTGCCTGATAAACGCGATCGCTTCCTCGGTGTATTGCCTGGTTAGCAGCGCCATTTCCTCCTGGTCGACCATGGGATCGACCATTTCGCCGTTGCGCATGATCTCGGTATGACCTTTTCCGGGCGGCACGACGCGGGTGGTGCCGTTATGTGAGGGCGTGCCAAACCAGTAATCGAAGCCTTGGGCGTTTGGGAGGAGGTGTTGTTTCCAGTTGGCGCCGCGTCCCGGACCGGCGAGGTGCCATTTGCCGATCATGCCGGTGGCGTAGCCGGCATCGCGGAGGATTTCGGGCAAAGTAATCTCTTTGGGGTGAAGGATGGTATGGAGGTTCTTCACGTTATCGGGTTCGCCGACGCGAACGGGGTAGGAGCCCGTCATCAAGGCGGCTCGGGATACTCCGCAGACGGGCTGGGCGTAGAAGGAGGTGAGCTTGAGACCTTCCGCGGCCATTTGATCGAGGTGGGGGGTCTTGATGAGGGGAGAGCCGAAGCAGCCGACATCGTTGTAGCCCTGGTCGTCGGTGAAGAAGACCACGATGTTGGGGCGTGGGGCCTTGGGGTCGAAGGCGGGGGCTTTCTTCGTGGCAGTGGCTTGGGGAGTCGTGGGGGCGGGCGGCTCGCCTTGCTTGAGGGTGGCGATGTAGGCGACGAGGTCGGCCATGGTTTCGTCTGG
Organism: Verrucomicrobiota bacterium; assembly: GCA_039028175.1. Classification (GTDB taxonomy): domain Bacteria; phylum Verrucomicrobiota; class Verrucomicrobiia; order Verrucomicrobiales; family DEV007; genus JBCDBW01. The sequence continues at coordinate 35,370 of JBCCIR010000023.1, read as the reverse complement.
GTGTTGGCCGAAGACGGGGAGCATGACGGAGCGACCGCCGACGAATCCGGCATTGCTGATTTGCTCGAGGGGTGTGAAGACGCGTGCCCCGCCCATCATCGCGATCGTGGTGCCGAGGGGTTCCTCTTTCTCGAGGAGGCCCTCGACGACCGAGCCGTCGGTCTTGGTGATGCGATAGAGACCGTAACCGCCTTCGACGGCGGCGTCGGGATCGACGATGGCGGTGAGGAGGTGTTCGAGTTCGCGGTAACCGGAGCCGTCGAGGGGAGGACCGACTTCCTGTCCGGTGTCTTCGACCTTGTGGCAGGCGAGGCAGGCGGCGAAGGCGACTTTTCCTTTTGCCGGATTGCCGGGGTTTTGCTCGATATAGGCCATGAGTTCGTGGATGCGGGCCTCGGCCTGTTGCTTTTGTGCAGCGATGCGTTTGCGGACGGCATTGAAGATGGCGGTGGCATGCGGGCTGCCGGGGTAAGATTGTTTCACGCGTTCGGCCGCGGAGAGGTCGAAGGCATCCGCGGAGATTTTATCCCCCTTGTAGAGCGCGCAAAGCAACATGCCGCCCGGTTTGGTCTGGGAGTAGACGGTGGCGATGTGGGACTTCTGGGGGGCGTCGGCCTCGCGGAGCAGTTCGTGAGTGATTCGGAAGGTTTCTTTCTCGTCGAAGGGGGTGAGGGCGAGGGCGGCGTCGACGCGGATGTCGAAGGGGTTCTTCTTGTCGGCTGCGATCTTCTTGAAGTTCGGGGCGTTCAGCTTGGGGTTGACTTGCCGGGCGTTGAGCAGAAGGCGAAGGGTTGCGTGATCGCTTTCCTGTGGCGCGATTTGGTTGACCTCTTGAGGGATGGTTCCGATGCGGAGCTTGGCGACGGCGTTGAGGGCGAGGGGGGCGGTCTCGGGAGATTTGAGAAGATGGCTCGCGGCGGGGGTGAGCATTTCGACGAGCTTGGGGGATTGGACGCGACTCTGGTTGCCCAGCGCGTGGGTGACGAGATTCCTGGCTTTCTTGCGGTCCTGAAAGGTGGGTTTGACGGCGTCGTAAACTTCCGGGCTGTCGAGCATGCCGGCGATGGCGACGAAGGTTTCGGAGTCGATTTCCTGTTCGGAGACCTGGTTCCAGATGGCGAGGAAGGCTTTCTTCTTCTCGTCTTCGTCGAGGGCTTGAAGCGCCCAGAGAATGTTGGCGCCGGGATGCTTCCCGACGGAGGTTTCGAGGTAGGTCTTCAGCTCGGCGGGGAATTTTTCGAGGGCCATCCGCGCGAGGAAACGCTCGAGGTTTCGCTCGTAGGAGCCGCCCATTTCGTTGCCTTTGAGGGCGGGCTTGCAGGCTTCGATGAGGAGTGCGATGACGGCGGGATCGGATTTCTTGAGGTCGCTCAGGGTCCGGATGGATTGGGAGCGCACCATGGCGTTGGCATCCTCGGTAAAGCCGGTGAGGAGCTGCGCGACTTTGGCGGGGGGAAGATCGAAGGAGGCGAGGGACCGGACCGCTTCGCGACGGAGGTCTCCGTCCTGGCAGGTAAGGAGCGAATCCATGAGGTCGGCGTCGAAGTGCCCCAATTCCTCAAGGCACCAAAGAGCGTGGATGCGGGTGGCAATGTCTGCCTTGCTGTTGTTGGCAATTTTGACCAGAGCGGGCGCGAGTTTGGTGAGTTTGCGGTCGGCGATCTGGTGCCAGGCGGCGCGCTTTTCCCAGAGGGTTGGGGACTGGAGATGTTTGAGGAGTTGATCGGGCTTGGCTTTGGCGACATTGGGAATCTCGCGAGGTTTCTGGCTTTCGTGGCGGATGCGCCAAATTCGGCCGTGGGATTTGTCGCGGTCGGGGTGGTCGGTGGTGACTTCGTTATGCGAGATGATTTTGTTGTAGAAGTCGGCGACGTACAAACAGCCGTCGGGACCGAACTCGAGGTTCACGGGGCGGAACCAATCGTCCTCGGAGGCGAGGAAGTCGGGGAGGTGTTCGGCTTCGACGGTGCCGTCTGGATTTCGGTGAATGCGAACGGCGTTAATGGTCGACGTGATGCAGTTGGCGAGAAGGGCGACATTCTTCCATTCTTCGGGGAAGCTTCCGGACGCGTCGTCGGAGAATTCGAGGCCGGAGATACCGGTGCCGCCAACGCGGAATTCGTGGAGATTTGGAATGAGGGGTTGATAGGGGCGCATGGGTCGGAATGCCGCGCCGGTGACGGCGGCGCCGTGTTCCCAGGGGATTACGGAGTAGGCGCGGTCATTGGCCTCGGTGCCGTACCATTGGCCGTTGTGGCGGAGTTGGAGGCCCCACATGTTGCTGGGGCCTGCGGAGAGGACTTCGAAATCCTGGTGATCGAGTCGGAAGCGCACCTGGCAGGAGGCGTCGATGCGGTGCTTCTTTCCGGAGGCGACCGCGGTGACCAAGCCCTGGTTGAGGGCGCCCTGGGAGAAGTGGACGTAGTTTCCGGGACCGCGGACGAGCAGGTGGGACATGGTGTGGGTGTCGGTGAATCCGAAGCCGGTGAGGACGGTTTCGACGGTGTCGGATTTGTCGTCGCCGTCGGTGTCGCGCATGAAGAACAGTTCGGAGCCGTGGCAGACGTAGGCGCCGTCCTTGTGGGGGAGGATGCTTTGGGGAATGGAGAGCCCGTCGGCCCAAACGTGGAGCGGGCCGGTGGCGGGTTTTGTCGGGTCCGGGTGGATCAGGATTTCATCGGTGCCTTTGGTTTTAAGTTGGTAAAGGTCGCGGATTTCGGCGAAGCGCGGGTGGTTGTTCTGCGTTTCCTCGTCCTGCATGATGTCGAGGAACTGCTGCCATTTCAGTCCTGTAAGAGGATCCAAGGGATACATGCGTGCGGTCTGGGTCCAGAGGCGGCCGCTATCGTCGAAGGCGAGGTCGATCGGGTTGACGACTCCGTGTTCCTCCGAAGCGACGAGCTCGACGACGAAACCTTCGGGAACGGAGAAACCGGCGAGTTGTTTGGCCGGACTCCAGGGATCGACCCGAGCGGACTGGGTTTTCTTGGGCGGTCGCGCGGGGCGGGCGGGGGCGGCTTTGCGTTTTTTCAGGTTGGCGACTTCTTGAGCGCTGGGTTGGCGGGGATTGGCGAGGGCTTGCCGCCGCTTCGTTTCTTCGGGAAGCAACTTTCCTTTCGCGGTGAAGGCGTCCATCGTGACGTGGCCCCATCCTCCCGTATTGGCATCGACGAGACGCAGAAAGACGGGTTTGCCAACGAGTTCGGGCACGTTCCAGGTCGTTGGCTGGAACACTTCTGAATTGATGCCGGAAGCCTTACGAACTTCTTTGCCGTCCAGTGTGTAGAGGCCGATGTATGTGTTCGGGTGCTTGCCGCCCGAAACGCCGAACTGGATAATCGGGTGCGAGAGCTCGAAAACGGGAGATTCGACGATCCCGGTTTGTGGGTCGCCGGTGACGCCTCCGGGAGCGGCTTCGAGCGTGCTGAGAAAATAGGTGCCCTCCTTGTTCGACGGGAGACCGCCGGCGCGAATCTTGGCATTGTTTGCCCGGAGATGACCAAAATATCCTTCCGCGATGTACCAGCCCTGGAGGTCCGATTCGAAATCGAAGTTCACGCGATCGTTGCCCTTTGGTGGGGCGGACATTTTTTTGGCGGAAGGTTCGTTGCGTCTGGCTTCGGGCTTAGCCTTTTTTGGGGGAGTGACTTTTTTGAGAGCGGCCTCGACGCCGCCGAGGCTTTCCCAGGTGGGCGCATTGGGGGTGGGGGGGAGTTCTTTGATATAGACGTCCTTGATCTCGATGAGACAGATGCCGCCGCTGTGGACCTGGGGAGCGATGATACCTTCGAGGGGGATATCCGGGTTTTCTTCGTTGTAGTCGGAGGCAAGCACATCGTTGATCCAAACGCGAATGCGGGTGCCCTCGGCCAGAATGCGATATTTATTCCAGCCGTAGATGTCGACGGCATCCAAGAGGGCCGGTTCATCTACGGGGGTGGGATAGATGAGTCGGCGACGGTGTTCGTCGTAGATCTTGCCGAACCAACCCTTGCCGCAATCGACTTGGTAGCCGGCGACGCTCCCATTGGCCTGGCGAGCGCTGCGAACCTGGATGCCGCTGTTGATCAGACCGGTGGCGGGATCGCCGCTGCACTTGATCGTCAGGCGGAGGTCAAAATTGTGGAAGGACTTTTTCGTAGAGATGAAGTCGTTCTTGGGAATCTTATCGGTGCGCGAACCACCGGTGATAACACCGTTTTCGACGCGCCACATCTCGGGGTTGTAATCCCAGCCATCGAGAGACCTGCCATCGAAGAGCGAGATGAAACCTTTGGGAGGATCGACGGCCTGGGCGGAATGTCCGACGACGAGGGCGAGGAGGAGCGAAAGGATTGGGCGTTTCATTGTTGATCTGGATTGATTGGAAAGGGGGAGGCGTGGTTGCACTTCATTCCCGCGTCGGCGAGGGCGTTCATGTGTGGTGTCGAGTAGGACAGTCCTCCGTAGCATCCGACCGCTTCGGCGCCGAGGTTGTCGATCATGACGAGCACGATGTTTGGGGCGTTCCGCATTGTGATCTGCGCCGAGGGCGTGGGCCCCAAGGCTCAGCGAGGCGATGAGAGGGAGGGGGAGTTTCATGGCGTATTGAAAGCGGCAATGGGACGGTTTGCGGCGTCTATCTCGGTTCGCACTCGTGATCGCAGACGATCACCGATTCCAATTGAGGAGCGACGACATCGACGGCGGCCTGGTGGACGGGGTGGGGGAGGTAATTGTCCCGGGCTTCTTTGTTTTCGAAGAGCATGACGAAGCTGTGGGTAAAGCCCTCGCTGAGGCCCTCGGTGCTGTCGTTCACGCCCCAGGTAAAGTCGAGGATACCGGGAATTTCCTTGGGGAGGTTTTCCATGACGCGCCAGACTTCGGCGATGTCATCCTCGGTGCATTGAGATTTGAATTTGAAGAAGCCGATGTGTTTGACGTTTTTCATTGTTTGGGTGGGCGTGGACTAGGAATTGGACGCGGTGTTGAGGTTGGCAAGGAGGGCCTCCGCGCAAGCAGCGGCGAATTCGGTGTCGTTGATAGCATTCTCCAACTCGATGATTTTGATGTCTTTTCGAAGGTTTTCACGAATGGCAGCAAAGAGGGCCTGATCAGCGACGGGATCGTGGAACGGTTGCCCTTTGGTGCTGATGATGCTGATTCCCTTGAGTGGGAGGAGGACGGTGACGGGTGCGGTGTAGGCGTTTACTTTTTCGGCGAGGATTTGCCCAAGCCGGGTGCATTCATCGGCATTGGTTCGCATGAGGGTGACTTGTGGGTTGTGGTGATAGAAATTTCGTCCTTCGAATTGCGGGGGAACGGTATCGGGTTCACCGAAGTTCACCATATCGAGGCATCCCGGGGCGACGATAGCGGGAAGACCGGCCTCTCTGGCGGCGTCGAGGCGGGTGGGACCGGCGGAAAGGACACCGCCCACGAGTTCGTCGGCCCATTCGGTCGTCGTGACATCGAAGACCGCGTTGACGCGACCGCTGGCGATGAGGGATTCCATCGTGCGTCCGCCGACGCCTGTGCTGTGGAAGACGAGGACTTCGTAGCCGTGGTCCTCGAAGATCGTTGCGGCCGAGTTCACACATTCCGTCGTGTTGCCGAACATGCTTGCGACAACGATCGGCTTTTCATCTGAGTCTTCGATCTCGGCATCGACCATGCCGCAGATGGCACCGGCGGCCCGAGTGAAGATCATTTTTGACACCCCGTTCAGGCCCGCGACATCGACGATGCTGGGGTACATCACGATATCGTTTGTTCCGACATAGTGTTCTGTATTTCCACTGGCGAGCGTGCTGACCATGAGTTTGGGAAATCCGATGGGGAGGGCGCGCATTCCGGCGGTGGCGATGGCGGTGCCGCCGCCGCCCCCGAGGGACACGATGCCATCGATTTCGCCGCTTTCGGCCGCTTTTTTGAGGAACGAGGGAAGTGCCCCGGCCATGGCGGCGACGCGCTTGCCGCGATCCTCTTCCGCGGGGAGCTCCATGGCGCCGCTGGCGAGGACTTGCTCCCGGGAAACGTCGGGATTGATTTGCGGTTCGCCGAGCGTTCCGACATCGACGAGAAGCGGGGTGTGGCCGAGTTTTTGGATTTGCTGGGCGACGAAGGCGTGCTCGCGACCTTTTGAGTCGAGCGTTCCGAGGACGGCGATAGTGGCCATTTTACTTGGTGCGTTTGACGGGAATGGATTTGAAGCGGCGGGTAAGCTCGGTGAGTGGCTGTTCCACGGCCATCCTTTCGAGGCTGGAGGCTCCAACGAAACCGACGGCATCTGTGTGTTCGTTGATGTAGGCGGCGTCGTCGGGTGTGAGAATGGGGCCTCCATGACTGAGGACGAAGGCCTCTTTGCGCACGGAATGAACGGCGTCGCAGATGTTTTGGACGGCCGACACCGCATCATCCATGGAAACGGAGGCGTCGGTGACTCCGATGGAGCCTCCGATTGTGCAACCAACGTGTGCGATGATGACATCTGCGCCGGCTTCGGTCATGGCTTTTGCTTCATCCGGTGTCACGACATAGGGGATCGTAAAGAGATCCATTTTGTGAGCGAGGGCGATCATATCGACTTCGGTTTGCACGCTCATTCCTGTTTCTTCGAGCGTTTGGCGAAAGTGTCCATCGACGATTGTATGGGTGGGGAAATTGTTGACGCCACTAAAGCCCATGTCTTTCACCTGGAGCAGGAAGTGCCACATGCGGCGCCTTGGATCGGATGCGTGGACACCGCAGATGACGGGAATTTCTTCGACGACGGGGAGGACTTCGAATTCGCCAATTTCCATGGCGATGGCGTTGGCATCGCCGTAGGACATGAGTCCCGCCGTCGATCCGGCGCCGGCCATACGGAAGCGACCGGAGTTGTAAATGATGATGAGGTCGGCGCCGCCTTTTTCGATAAACTTGGCGCTGATTCCGGTTCCGGCGCCGGCGACGATGATGGGCTCGTTCTTGTCGATGGTATCGCGAAGGCGGTCGAGGACTTCGGCGCGTGTGTAGGGGTTTCCTTTTCCGGTCCAGGGGTTTGGCATGTTTTCACTGTGGAGCGATTTTCAGGCGGCACAACCCGGAGAGCCTCTTGCCAATCCACGAGGATTTATTCAAAATCCACATCCTCTTGTTTTCAGTATGTTAAATTTCAGGAACTAAATGACTGATAGTGAGCACGATCTAGTCGAAACCCACCAATTTGCGGATAGTCGCTATCTTGCGGTTCGTTCGGGTTACGAGGCGCCGAGGGAATGGCTATCCAGTAGCCCGGTGTGTTTGCAGCTTGGGCAGCGGAACATCGATCATGTGGGTGTGTTGCGGGCGGTTTATCCATTCCGGGTGGTTCGGTTGTTTCAATCGGGCACCTTTATGTTTGCCTGTTTATCCGGTCGCGGGGAAGTGATGATTGATGGCCGCTGGGTTGCGGTTAGCGCCGATGAAGCTTGTTTGCTACCGCCTTTTGTCGCCAATGCGATTCGCGCGATTGAGGGCGAACCGGTGTGGGAATTTTCGTGGGTTCGATATAGAGAGGATCCGGAGCGGCTTCCGGTTGTGTCATCAAAGTCGCCGGTGAAGGGGGGGTATAGAGCGGCGCCCCTTTTTCATGCGGTGGCGGGGCTTCATGCGGAGTGTCAGCAGTCACTGCCGTTGCCGGCGCAATGTCATCTGTGGATTGAGTTGATTCAGGGATACGTGGACCGGTTTGCGGCTCCGTCACATGGAGATGCGCGATTGTGGCGCTTATGGCAGCGTGTCGAGGCCGACCTTGGGGATGACTGGACGCTTGGCGAGATGGCGCGGATTGCGGCCATGAGCGAGGAGCAGCTGAGGCGTCTATGCTTGAGAGAATTGGGGAGATCGCCCGGGAAGCATGTCACGTTTCTGAGAATCCAGAGGGCGTGTCATCTTCTTGCGACCTCGGGAGACAAGATCGAGGTGATTGCCCGTGAGGTGGGGTATACGAGTCCGTACACCTTTTCCAGCACCTTCAAGAAGTGGACGGGTCTACGGCCATCGGCGTATCGTCGATCCTCTTCGTTGGTGGGGGTGCATCGCTGAGGGCAGTCGATCTTTGAGCTACGAATCGTTCCGCTTTTTTAAAATAGGAGCGACGGGGGGACGACCGGGAGGGAGTTTCTTTTTGGTGAGGACCTTGGTGGGGGCTGCGTTCCCTTGAGGTGACGGTTTGCGTTTGACGAGGGGAATGGTCTTGGAGGCGGCAGGGGCCTTGGGTTTTGCTGCGGCCGGAGCGAGAGATTTTTTGACGGGTGCAACGGGTGGCGCGGAGTTTTCGAGGCGGGAGATCTGAGATTGCTTGGCGGCGAGGTCGGTGCTCATGACCTTGACGCGATTTGTTTGTTTGAGGAGATCTTCTTCGAGTTTTTCGATTTCGCCGGCGCTGGCAGCTCCCTGGTGTTTCTTTTCTGCGACTTCTGTTTGAAGTTTGTCGAGAGCGAGTTGGGCTTCGCCGTATTCGGCGAGGTTTTTCTGGTAGGTTTCGCGCAAGTCTTTAAGTTGCGCCTCCAGCTTGGCGGCCTCTTCTTCCTTCGCCTCGATATTGGCTTCGAGTTTTTCGAGACGATCACTCATGGAAGCGAATTCGGCGGCGGATTTGCGGTCTTCATCGGAACCTTCTTCGATGGCGGCTTCCCATGTTTCATTCTTGGCGAGGACGAGATAATGGGCGGGAACGGTCTCGCCGATGAGGAGGCGATCGCCGTCGGTGAGAGTGGTGTCCTTGGTGGCTTCTCCGTTGACGCGGGTGCCGTTGGTGGAGTCGAGGTCCTTGAGCTGGTAGGTGCCATCTTCTTTCTTGCGGAACTCGAGATGGCTACAGGAGACGGCTTCTACGGGGAGACAAACATCGTTGTCGACTTCGCGACCTAGACCGATGCGTTTACCTTTGAGTTCGAACTGTTGGGGTTCCTGATCGGTGAGGGTGACGATGAGGACGTGTTTCATAATGGGGGCGATATCATCGTCGATATCTGAAGATTTTACAACTCAGAGGTCGTCGACCCGGGGCTTTCGGAGATAAGTCGGAGAATTCACTCGTCGGCGAGACCGTCGTTATTGGTGTCGGTGATGCCGGAGAGGGGGTGATTGGTGACGGCTTGCCAGGCGATCTTCCGGAAGGCGCGGTCGAGTTCGGGGGAGGGGTATCCTTCGCCGGCCTCGCGTTCGAGGCCTGAGAAATCGATATCGCCCTCGATGAGTTCGGGGGATTTGCCGTAGAGAGTGGCGTAGAAGACGTAACCTTCGAGGCGTTCGAAGCCGGGGCCGAGGTGGCCTAATTTATCGCGCCAGAGTGAGCGATCCTTGTTGCCGACGGCTTTATGGAGGCCTTCGACGCCGGGTAGTTCGCCGCGGAGGTAGGCTTGAGCGGCGAGGGTCATGGCATCGGAGGTGGGGAGGATGAAGATGATGTCGCCGTATTCTTCGCGAAGGGTATTGATGAGACCGTTGTAGCTCTCATTTTTTTCGGCGCCCAATTCATCGAAGAGTTCCACCGTAAAAACGTCTTCGCTCGTGGGCATTTCGTCGAGCTGATGGAGCTGAGGCCAGGCGTCGGAGAGGTAGAACTTCATTTCGGGGTTGTGCTTGAGAGCGAAGTCGATCCAGCAGGCGTAGTATTTGGGGCGATCGTTGAAGTAGGGGCCCCACATCATGAGGTCCCACTCGCCGTTGGCGAGGGCGTTGAGGATTTTGGGTGTGGGAGTTTTATCGAACTCGAAGATGCCGTTTTCCTGTTCCCATTTGTATCGGGCGCTGCCGGTCATGCCGCCGCCGGTGTGGGTGTGAAGGGGCTGGGTGAATCCGGCGGCTTCGGTGATTCTTGGGAGGGTTTTGTATCCGGGAGCCATGAAGCTGTGGCCGGTTCCGACGATGCGGAGGACATCGCCGGCGGGTTGATCGAAGGGGGCGACTTCGCCGCGACCGGGTTCTCCCTTTTCGTAGATGGCGGCGATTTCTTCGGGTGATTTGTAGGAGACGGCGTGGTCGGGGAATTTATCTTCGTCCCAGCCGGGGTCGACCTTGAAGCTGCGGGGGGCTCCGCCGCCCGAGGAATTGTCATTGCCGCGGGTTTTGTCCCGGTAGGCGACGGCTTCCTCAACGGTGAGGGTACCGTCCTTATTGGTGTCGGCGTCGGGGAAGCGTTGGAGCCACTTGGCGAGTTGTTGTGGGGATTGGGCGGGGGTCTCAGGCGGAGTCGCGGCGAAGAGGACCAAGCCGAGGAGGTAGATGGGGAACGAATTGAGGGTTTTCATTTGGATCAATAAGATTAACCGCCACGGGTCCGCTTGTTTCAAGCGAAAGAGGGGAGCGTGGTGGATTCGATGTGAGCTGATTTTTCTGTATCTGTCGTTGCCGGCCTTTGGGGAATGCGGAACGAGCACAGCTAGTTCAGGTGCTTGTCCAGCCACCGGATGGCCTCTTCGCGAATTTCGCGGTCGTAGCAGTGGATTTTCGGGGGGTTGTAGGCGCGGAAGTGGTTGGGATGGCCGGCCCATGTGTAGGCTGATTGCATTTGCCGGTTGGCTTCGATGACCCCTTCTGTGGGGACCATGGTATCTTTCGTCCCGACGACGACCATCACCGGTGTGGGTGCCGCCAAGGCGATCAGATCTGGGATGTCCATGCGGTTCCAGATTCCGGGGAGCAGATTGAAGGTTCTGACGGCCCCGCGGACGTTGTAGACCTGCTGGTAGTCGCCGGTGGTCATCCAGCCCACACTGACGGCCGCTTTGATTCGTTCGTCGAGGGCGACGAGCATGTTGGTGCGCCAGGCGCCGCCCGAGAGCCCGGTGCAGCCGACGCGATCGGGATCCACTTCGGAGCGGCTCTGAAGGTAGCTGATGCTTGCGCGGTCGTCGCCGTAATTGACGCCCGCCCAGGTTGTGCCTGCCCAGTTCAGTTGTCGCACGCCGAGGTAAACGAGTTCGCGGGCCTTGTGTTCGATTTCTTGGTACTCCGCTTCGGAGAGGTCGAAGGGATCGAGTTCTTTGGGAACACCCCCGACGCCGCGGGGGCAGCGTTCGCCGAAGTGATAATTGTCGATAGTGAGGACGGCGTATCCGGCCTTGGCCATTTCTTCGGCGAGGTATGTGCCGTCGTAGTATTTATCGCGGTGCTGTTGGAGAACGGGGTGGTCGCGGCCGGTGTTCACGATGCGTTCCTTACCAAAGAGCATGGGGCCGCCCCAGGCGTGGAGGACGAGGAGGCCGGGGAGAGGTTTTTTTGCGTCTCGCGGCATGAGGAAGTAGCCTCGGACGCGAAACCACGGGGTGGTATTGAATTCGACGAGTTCCCGGATGAGGTCTTCGTTTTCTTCTCTTTGCAAGACCGTCGCGTCGAGGGGCACTGCTTCCGGATCGTAGTGAAGGCCGTCACGGAGACATGCGAGGGCGAGCGCCTGCCAGTCCTCGATACTTTTGTCAGGGTGGGAAGCCTTCCATCTTTCCGCATTCAAATCGAGGGGGCGGTGGTCGCGGATTTGTTGGATGGAATGTTCCAGGCTGCCGTAGGTGTTCTTGGGTGGCCAGTTGGTCGTGAGATCGCTGTGAAGCGGGCGGGTGTTTTGCTGAGAAAGAGCACCGGATATTGTTGATGCGAGGGAGAGAAGGACAACGAGGAAGGGAACGTGCGTTGGGAGGGGCATGAGGTGATTGGGGGAAGCGAGTGATTAATTACTGGATGCGAGGGGTTGCCGCTTTCCAATTGTTCTTGAGGATCGCGGCCATTTTGTTCTCGGATTTCCGATGGTCGGGATCGCCGGCGAGGTTGTGTTGTTCGAGGGGATCGGTGCGCAGGTCGTAGAGTTCGGTGGCGAGGAGTTTGCCCTCGGGGTTGTGCCAAGTGGAGTAGCGGTGGGTTGCTGTACGTGCCGTGCGGGCGGTGTTTTGGCCGAGGCGGAGTTCGGTGAAGGCGGCTTTTTTCCATTTGCGTTTCGGATCGGCGAGGAGGGGGAGGAGACTTGTGCCTTCGAGCTTGTTGTGGGGTGGCGGAATGTCGAGGAGATCGCAGATTGTTGGGTAGAGGTCGACGAGCTCGACGAGGGCGTCGGTTTGCGTTCCATTTGTTTCGAGACCGGGGATGCGGATGAGGAAGGGGACGCGAACGGTTTGGTCGAAGAGGACGTTTTTGCACCAGAGTCCGTGTTCGCCGAGTTGGAAGCCGTGGTCACTGACGAAGATGACGACGGTATTGTTGGCGAGGCCGGATTCTTCAAGGGCGTCGAGGACGTAACCGAGCTGGGCGTCCATGAAGGAGGTGCAGGCGAGATACGCGATGTAGGTCATTTTCTCGGATTCAAGGAAGCGGAAAGTGACGTGATCCTGATCTTTGCGGCGGGCGAGTGCGGGGACGTTGATATCGGCGTCGACGGTGGCTGGAGAGAGTTCGATCGCGCCGCGGTCGTAGAGGTCGATGTATTTTTGGGGGCAAAGCATGGGGGTGTGAGGCTTTCCGAAGCCGAGGGAGAGGAAGAACTGTTTTCCGCTTGAGGCGTATTCTTTGAAGAGGACTTCAGCGATGCGGGCCTTGATCCCGTCGGCACTGCGTTCATCGATCTCACCGGAGTCGCCGGTGCGGTCTTGTTGGGAAACCTGGAAGATTTTTTTGCCGCGGAGCCATTCATCCGAGCCTTCGGGGTTGGCGGCCATGATTTCTTTCGATTTTCGCCATGCGGCCGCGATGGCGGTTTCGACTTCGGGGTTGGGGTGCCATTGGTAGTTGCGCTCGGGGTTCGGTGGCGTGTTCGCGGGGACGGAGTAGCTGATATCTTCTCCGGGGTAGTCGTTTGGGGGAGTTGTGCGGGCCATGCGGTCGAAGGCCGAGCTTTGCTTGTTGGCGTGGTAATTGTGGTGGAAGAATTTTCCAACGCAGATGGTTTCGATGGGGTGAGTGGTGAGATGCTCGGGGATGGTGGTGGCCCAGTCGGGGGCGAGCTTTTCGAAGCGATCGGAGTTCCCCCAGACATTGTTGGTGGAAGTGCGCAGGCCGGTAATGAAGGAGGATCGGGAGGCGTTGCAGACCGGGCTCTGGACGAAGGCGTTGTTGAACTGGATCGCCGTTTTCGCGAAGGCGTCGAGGTGGGGGGTCTTGGCCATAGGGTTGCCGTATGAGTGGACGGCGGTGCAGTTGAGGTCCTCGACGTTGATGAGGAGGATGTTCATCTCCTGGGTGGAGATTGGGAAAGGAGGAGCGGATGGGAGTTCGTTGGCGTTGGCCCCGTTCAGGACGGGCATTGTCGCGATGACGGTGAGGATGAACCGGGGAAGGAAAGCGAGAAGGGGGCGCATTGGGGCGAAGGTATTGTTACGTCATTTTGGGCGGAACTCCCTTAGAGGGATAAGGGTGGAGTCGACGGTGATTCGGGAGGAGCGAACTTGAGGGATTGTTTACTTCGCGAAGAGGATGCAGATGGGGGCGGGGACTTGGATGATGGCGCCGCGTTGGTAGGTCAGCTTGCCGGTGTCGGGATCGATGCTGTGAGCGGCGATGGTGCCGGAATCGGCGCCGGCAGCGAGGAGCCAGGTTCCTGTGGGATCGAGATTGATATTGCGAGGAAAGGCACCTCGGATGGGCTGGACTTGTATGACTTCCAGTTCTCCGGTTGCGGGATCGGCTTCGTAGACGGTGACGGTGTCGTGTCCGCGGTTCGAGGAGTAGACGAACTTGCCGCCGGGATGGACGAGGATTTCGGCCGCGGAGTTGAATGATTCGGCTGCCTTGGTTTCTTCGCTGAGGGCGGGGGTGGTGGTGAGGCGTGTTGCGGTACCGGTTTCGGGGTCCCAGGCGAAGGTGGTTACCGAGAGGGAGAGCTCGTTGAGGAGGTAGATGAAAATTCCATCCGTCGAGAAACGCATGTGGCGTGGTCCGCCGCCGGGAACGGAATCGGCGAAGCCGTGCGGTGTGATTGAGGGTTCGTCGAGGTCGATTTTGTAGATGACGATCTGGTCGAGGCCGAGGTCGGGGACGAAGGCGTAGTTGCCGTCGGGCGAGAACCCGCACCAGTGAGGGTGCGGGGATTCCTGACGTTTCTCGACGACGCGGGAGCCGCCTTCGTGTTCGTGAATGGTGGGTTCGCCGAGGTTGCCATCGGCGTCGAGGGGGAAGAGGGCGGTGGAACCGCCCCCGTATTGGGCGGTGAGGAGGAACTTGCCGGAGGGATGGACGGCGATATGGGCGCCGCCGCCATCGGAATTTTCCATGCGGGTGAATTCTGTGAGCGATCCGTCTTTGTCGATTTGGTAGCCGACCACTCCGGAGGCTTTGTCCCAGCGAGCGACGGCGTAGAGGACATTTTCGGAGGGGTGGGCGGCGAGGAATCCCGGGGAGCCGATTTCTGCGGCGAGGGTGGAGGGGGTGAGCTTCCCGGTTTCGGCATCGAAGGTTGCGCGGTAGATTCCTTCAGCTCCTTTGCCTCCCGTTCCGAAATAGACGTTCTGCGGTTTGGCGGAAGCGGGAACGAGGGCGGCAACGATGATCGAGAGGGCGATGAAGAGGGAGGTTTTCATGGGGCGAGACTAGGTATGGTTTCGATTGGTTACAATCTTCCCTTTTGGGAGGATTTCTTTAATTCGAGGGATCAGAGTTGAGGGGCGCCGACGTCGACACAGATCAGTTCCTTGTCGTTGCGGACGAAGACCTGTGTGCCGGCGAAGGCGGGGTGTGTCCAGACGACGTCGACACTCCGGCGCTTCAGGAAGGTGGTGGGGTCAATGATCTTGGTGCGGCTGATCTCGGTGTAGCCCTCGGGGGAGAGTTCGGCGATGATGAGGTTGCCTTCTTCCGTGAATATCCAGGTGCGGTCGCCGTTTTGGACCATGAAGATAGTTGACCAGATTCCGTCGCGGACGGCTTCTCCGGTGCTTTCCCAAACGCGGTCGCCGGTCGCGGCTTTGAGGCAGCGGAGCTCGCCTTTGCTGTCGAGTCCGTAGACGTGATCGCCGAGGAAGAGAGGTGGGCTGATCATGGAATGGAGGGCGTCGGTGCTTTGTTCGCTGACGCCCCGCCGGGCCCAGAGTTCGTTCATGGTGAGTTCATCCTGGTTCAGCTCGAGCAGGCGTGAGCCCTCCTGAATGGTGGTTAGAAAGATTCGTTGGCCCGTTTCGTCGAGGGCGGGGCCAGATACGTTGATGGGCCAGCGTTTTGGCGGGGTTTCCTGTTCCCAGTGGATTTCTCCGGTGGCGGGGTCCATACCGGCGATGCGGGCACCGGTCCAGACGACGAGGACTCGTTCGCCGGCCTGCTCGATCATGATGGGGGAGACGTAGGAGGCTTTGTCGTCGAGCGCGCGCCAGACCTCCTTACCAGAGTTTTTGTCGAAGGCGACGATGCACGCGCCGTCCGCGCCGCCGATGTGGACGATGACGAGGTTTTCTTCGATGAGGGGTGAGCCGGCGATTCCCCAGAGGGGGAGGTCGATGGCGTAGGCGTCTTCGCAGTCGATATCCCAGAGCACTTCGCCGGTTGCTGTGTCGAAGCAATGGAGGTGACCCATGGCTCCGATGGCGTAGGCGCGGTCGTTGTCGATGGTCACACTGGCGCGTGGTCCGAGGGCGTAGCCGACTTCTTCGTAGGTGCAAGGGTAGGTATGGGCCCAGAGTTCTTTGCCGGTTTCGCGGTCGAAGCAGAGGACGCGTTCTTCCTCTTTGTCTTCGGGGCGATCCATGACGAAGACGCGGGTGCCTGCCACGGTGGGTCCGCTGTAACCGGCGCCGATGGGGGCGCGCCATTTAGGGGTGAGCTCGGGTTCGGGGAATTTTTCGACGACGTTTTCCTGGTTCCAGATGCCGGTGCCGCCGGGACCGCGGTATTCGGGCCAGTCGTTGGTATCGGCGGCATCAAGGGGGAGGCCTGGGAGGAGGAGCCCAAGAAAGGTGATGAGGCTGGAAATGCGAATTGTCATAGCTGGTTGTTTTTATAAACGGCCTTTGGGCGGTCATTTTGCAGGAAGAAGCCGGGGGACGGGAATGGTTGCGGAGAGAGGGAATCGGTGGAGGGGCGATTTTTTTGAGAATTCGACAATAAAACGGGTGGTGTGGTGATTGGCATGGGTGACGAAGCGATGAAATCACTCAGGACAATAAAGAAAGGGCGGATGGCGGCGGCGACCTTTGGGTTGGCGACGCTGGCCGTGGTTGGGGGGGCACCGGGGCAGGAGATTGAGACGTGGATGCCGGCGATGGAGGAGCGGCATGAGGGGACTTGGTTGCAGTGGCCCCATCATCACACCTATGGGCGGTTATTTCGGGACGATGTGGATCCGCAGTGGGTGGAGATGACGCGGGCGTTGGTGGGAGGGGAGAACGTTCATATTGTGGCGTATAATGCGACTGAGCGGAACCGGATTATTGGTTTGTTGAATGCGGCGGGGGTATCTTTGGAGCGGGTGGATTTTGTGATTCAGCGGACGGACGATTTCTGGGTGCGGGACAACGGCCCGATTTTTGTTTTTGATGGGGTCGGCACCTTGAAGATGACGGACTGGGGTTTCGACGGGTGGGGGGATGACACGCCGTTTGCGAACGACGATGTTGTGCCGGCGGCGGTGGCGACGGCCACGGGGATTCCGTTGGTGGATTTGAATGCAATGGTCTTGGAGGGCGGTGCGGTGGAGTTGGATGGGAACGGGGTTTTGATGGCGACGCGAAGTTCGATTTTGGAGCCGAACCGGAATCCGGGGATGACGCAGGCGGAGGCGGAGGCGTATTTGCGGACGCACTTGGGGGCGGAGAAGTTTATTTGGTTGGACGGGGCAGATGGGGGGACGGAAGACATCACAGACATGCACATTGACGGCTTCGCGATGTTTGCGCAGGGGGGGAGGATCGTGACGATGAGTCAATCGGACTTGCTTTACTGGGGGTTATCAAACGCAGACATCAATGTTCTTTATGCGGCGACGGACATTGATAATCAGCCTTATCAATTTGTGTATCTTCCGTTGACGAGCGGGAACGTCGTGACGACTTACGGGCAGAACCTGGGATTCAAGGGTTCGTATGTGAATTATTATGTGGGGAACGACGTGGTGTTGATGCCGAGTTACAGTGATCCAAACGATGCGGCGGCGAAGGCGATTTTGGAGGGGGTTTATCCGAACCGGACGGTGGTGCCGATTGATTGCCGGAACCTGTATGCGAACGGAGGGATGGTGCACTGTGTGACGCAGCAGCAACCGGAGGTACCGGATAATGGGGCGGATCTGATGGAATTGGGTCTGCTGCGGGTGGATGTGTCGGAAGTGATGGTGGAGTTTCGGGGGGAGACGGGGGTGTCGTATCGATTGGAGGCATCACCGACTCCGGGGGATGGGGGGGAGTGGAAGGAGGTGGAGACGTTCGAACTCGAGACGGAGGCCCGGTCGTTTACGATTCCGAAGGGGGCGAGTGCGAGACGATTCTTTCGGGTGGTGAAACTGTGAATCTTTTTGGATACTTTTTGGGGGGCGTCGAGTGGGGCCTCTATCGATGTGATTGAGGAACCCGACGATGAGCTTGTTTTGGCGGCACAGGCCGGCGATCGAGAGGCGATGACAGCAATACTGACAGAGTGGAACGACCCGGTGTTCGGGTTTTTGATGCGGCGCTTGGGGAATCGGGCGGATGCGGAGGATGCGGCGCAGGAGACGTTTGTGCGGATCGTGAAGGGATTGGGGCGGTATGAGCATCGGGGGCAATTTCGTGCGTGGGTGTTTCGCATTGCGCGCAACCAGGCGGCGTTGACGGCGACGCGGCGTGGGCGGGTGGGGGACCGGGAAGTGGGCATGGAGTCGGCGGGTTTGGAGGCGTTGGGGGAGGAGCAAGAGGACGATGGAGTGGAGCGATTGGAGCGGGCCGAGGCGTTGCGGCGAGCGATCGAGGCCTTGCCGGAGGCGGAGCGGGAGGTGGTATTGATGCGAGTGGATGATGATTTGAAGTTTCGGGAGATTGCGGAGCGGACGGGGGTCTCGTTGAATACGGTTCTGGGGCGGATGCGGAATGCGACCAGGCGATTGCGAGAGAAACTGGAGCGGGTGATATGACGGAAGACGAACGAGCGCATTGGGAGGGTGAGATCTTGCTGAGGTCATCGGGAGAACTGGCTAGGGAGCGTCTGGAATTGTTGGAGGAGGCGATTGCGGATGATGAGGAGTTGGCGGCATTCGCGGAGTTTGTCGAGGGGGAGCTGGGTGGGGCGTCGAATGCGCCGCGTGATTTCGCAGGGGAAGCGATTGCGGGGGCGGCGGGTGACGGCGCGGAGAAGGTGGCGATGTTTCCGGTGGGGGCGAGTTGGTGGATGGGTGCGGCGGCGGTGGTAGTGGGTGGCTTGGCCTTGTTTTTTTTGCGGCCGGGGGGCGATGGCGGATCCGAGGTGGTGGAAGCGGCGGTGCCCGGGGAGCGGATTACGATGCAATTTTCGGAAAGAGGTTTGGGGTTGGAGGAGGAAGTGGTGCGGGCCCGGGAAGATTTTCGGCGCGGGCGATATGCGCGTCGCACGGTGTTATAAGTTGAATCAATGAGAGCGATAGTTGTTTGGTTTCTGATGTGCGGAGTCGTTTTGGCGGACGACGACAAGGATGCGGCGTTTGCGTTTTTAAAGAAGAATGCGCCGGGGGTGTTGAGTGAGATTTTGTTGTTGGAGAACGAGGACCCGGAGGGGTATCGGGTGTCGGTGGAAGAGGCGGCGGAAGCGGCGCGGGAGCATGGGCGGCTGGTGGAATTGGGGGAGAGGGCGGCGGCGGCGGCGTATTTGAGAATGTATCGGATTGATTTTGATGCGGTTGCGGTTGCCGATGAGATTGTGATGAGTGGGGACAATGCGGAGCGGGAGCGGATGAAGGAGGAATTGCGAAGACTGGTGGACGCGAGTTTTGAGCAGTGGTTGATTGTGGAGAAGGCGCGGGTGGAGCGGCTGGAGCGGGAGGTGGCGGCGTTGCGGGAGGATTTTGAGGCGGTGAAGGCGAATCGGGCCGAGGTGGTGGCGGAGGATTGTGAGGCGTTGTTGGAAGAGACGCGGGCGTTTCGACGCGGAGGGGAGTGAGCGCGAGTCGGAGCGGGTGGGAGGCGTTGGCGCCTTTACGTGGGCGGGAGTGTTTGCCAGTCTGGGGGCATGAACCGGGTATTGGCATTTGTTGTTGGAGGGGTATTTGCGGGTGCGGTGATGGCGGGAGTGGTGTCGGGGGAGGAGAAGGAAATTCGGATTGGGATGATTGGATTGGATACGTCGCATGCGACGGCGTTTACGCGGATATTGAATGATGAAGAGCGGGAGGATCATGTTCCCGGGGCGCGGGTTGTGGCGGGGTATGTGGCGTTCAGCGAGGATATTGAGAGTAGTGTTTCGAAAGTGGACGGGTATGTGGAGGAACTGACGGACGAGTGGGGGGTAAGGTTGTATGACTCGATGGAAGCGATGTGTGAGGCGGTGGATGCGGTGATGGTGGAGAGTGTCGACGGGCGGCCGCATTTGGAGCAGGCGCGGGCGGCGATTGAGGCGGGGAAGCCGGTATTCATTGACAAGCCGATGGCGGGATCGTTGCGGGATGCGATGGAGATTTTTCGCTTGGCGGAGGAGGCGGGGGTGCCTTGTTGGAGTGCGTCGAATTTGCGGTTTCATGAGGGGGTGCGGGCGGCGGCCTCAGCGGAGGTGGGGGAGTTGGTTTCCGTGATTTCTCACGGGCCGGCGCCGACGGAGGAGCATCATCCGGATTTGTTTTGGTATGGGATTCATCCGGTGGAAGCGTTGTATACGGTGATGGGGCCGGGGTGTGAAGCCGTGATGCGGGCGCATACCGAGGGGACGGATGTTGTGACGGGGATTTGGGAAGATGGGAGGGTGGGGACAGTGGTAGGGATACGGGCGGGCAAGCGTGGTTATGGGGTGCGGGTTTGGGGGAGGGAAGCGATGCGGGATTTTCCGGCGGGGGGAGCGTATCCCGAGTTGTTGGAGGAGGTGGTGGCGTTTTTTCAAACGGGGGATGTTCCGGTGGAATCGAGGGAAACAATTGAGATTCTTGCGTTTATGGAAGCGGCGGATGAAAGCAAGCGGCGCGGCGGCGAGCCGGTACCACTGGCGGAGGTAATCGCCGCGGCGGCAGAATGAGCGTTAGGGGGTTTACAAGGCGGGGGAGATTTGGTTGATTAGGGGCGCCATGAAGCCCCCGATGATTGGCGGTATCGCCGCCGCAGCCCTGTTTGTTGGATTTTCTCTCCATGCCTTCGCCGAAGTGAATGAGTCGGCAAAGAAGTTGGCGGTGTTGTTGGCGCCGCAGAAGGCGAGCGAGAAGGTCGGGGAGGGTGATTTGAAAGCGGTCGAGGGACGTTTGATCAAGATCATGGAGATGTTGGAGGAGAGCCAGGCGACGAGTGGTCCGAGCGGGCGTGATTTGATTGTGAACGCGTGCCAGGTGGAGCTGAGGGATGAGATGAGTCGCAAGCGGATGTTGGTGACGGCGGGCACGATTGTGCGGTCCTGGGAGGCGGCCCGGGCACTGGGCTTGTTCAACGAGAGTCGCCGATTCTCGCATGAAATCACGCGGGGACCGGACCAAGGGAAGCGATGTGTCTTTGAATACATTGTTCCGACTGAGAAGTATCCGGGATTTTCCAAAGAGTTGATGAATGTGCGATTGGTGGCGCCGAGTGATGCGCGGAAGAAGGGCGAGGAGCATAGCGAGCGGGATATGACGGTCGGGGCGGAGTTGGCGGCGTTGGAGAAGGAAGTTTTGTATGGTCGGCCGGACGAGATGGGGCGGACGGCTGCGGATAATCTGAGGTTGTGGGAGGCGGAGGTGGAAGCGGCGGGCGAAGCGTTCAGCGACGTGCCGAGCGTGAAGCTTTCGGGCGGGCTCTCTTCCTCGCCGAGCAGTCTCAATGATTATCGGTGGCGGGTGAGTTTGGAGGCGCACAATTTTTCCCGGCATCCGACGGAAGTGACGGTGGAGACCTACGTTTTTTGCACGGTGGGCGATGGTTCGGATGATTTGTTGGTGTTTTGCAAGGATGTTCAGGAGGTAAAATTGCGGCGTTCGGAGGTGTGGGAGCACGACGTGTGGACGCGGTCGATCGGGAAGAATCCAAATGACCGGCAGGTGGCGAAGCGGGAGGAGAAGAAGAGTAAGAAGGGGAAAGCCGAGCCCTTACCAGAGATGCGTGGTTGGGCGGCGAATGTGCTGCACAATGGGAAATCGGTGGCCTGGGACGCGTCGTTGCGTTCGTTTGAGCGGCATTTGGCGGAGGTGGAATCGATTCCGAAATACGTTCCGCCTTCCGACGACAAGAAGAAAAAGAAGAAGTAGGAGCGGCCTTTCGGTTTGTATTGGGTGTCGGTGTTTTTTGACGCCTTCAGGGCCGGAATGCGCTCAAGCGACCGGTGAGGGGATCGATTTGGAGGCAGTAGAAGTTTTTCGGAGTATCGGCGTCGGGGAGCGGTTTTTCTTCGATGACGGTGAGGAACCATGAGTTATCGGGTCCGCTGCGGATTGCGGGCAGGCTGGTTGAGCCGTCGGCGTAGATGGTGAAGCCGCTGAAGGCTGCCTCTGAGTCGGACTGTGGAATGGTGTTGGTTCCACTGGCGACCGCCGAGTCGGCGACCAGGGGGGAGAGATTGGGATCTCGACTAATGATCGTGCCTGGCCGGAGGGGGAGGACATCGGACAGGGGTTCGATGGAGCCATCGGGTGTGCGTCCGGCGATTTGGATGGCGCGAAACTCTTTGCGATCGCTACGGGCATCGGCGGACTCGTATTCGAAGAAGCGGACGAGGACTTCGCGATTTTCGTTGATGGCCAGTTGTTGGGCTTGGGCGATTTTGTTGTAGAGGAAGTCGCCGGAGCTATTGAGTCGGCCGGAGCCCATCATTCCGGTCATGTGCGGGGCGGTCATTGCGAAGAAGATGGCGATGACGGTAAGAACGGCGAGGAGTTCGAGGATGGTGAATGCGCGTCGGCGAGCGAGAGTGGGATTTTGAGGGGGAAAATTCATCTATTCACCGGGAAGGGAGGCGAGGTCTTTCACGTCCTGGCTCCATTTGGCGCCTCGAATGGGCACGGTGGCAGAGAAGACGCGGTAGTCGATATTGAGTTCCGTGAGGTCTTCTTCCAATTGTTTGAGGTCTTTGTCGAAATCGGCGGCTTTTCGGAAGAGGCGTCCCGAGCGTTCGACGAATTCGGCAGCTTCGGTATCGGCGTCGATGCCGTATTGGAGGGCGGATTCTTCGGAGATGGCGACCATGGTGACCTGGACGAGGGGCGGCAATTGGTGAAACTGAACGCGCTGATGTCTTTTGGAGCGGGAATTGTAGACGTAATCGGGCGCGATGAGATGTCGGGCGGGATCATCCTGAGTAGTGCTGACGGGCGCGATGACGAGGGCGATCACATTGTCGGCGATCATACGGGAATCGCGGATCAATTCGGCGGCATCGGTGGCGAACCAGTCGAGTGCCTCGGCATCGATGGATTCAGAGAAGATGCGATTGTCCTCGGAGGGCGGGCGATATTCCATGAGGCGAAAGCGGTGAATGGGATCGCGGGATTTGCTGATGAAGTCGGGGACGGAATTGGAATCATCTCCGAGGAGCACGAAGTATCCGCGCCCGTTGAGGAGATTGTTAAGGCGGCCGTAGAGGTCTCTTTGGCGAACGTCGCCGAGCGGGGCTTGGAAGAAGATGGCATGGGTGGGGGTTTTGACATCTTCACCGCGAAAGAGCGAGGGGGCGTAGTCCACGAGAAAATGGAGTTCTGAGTATCGGTCGTAGTAGCTGGGCTGGAGGGGATCGTCTCTTCCGTAGGAGCCCTCGTATTTGATGACCATGGGGTTTCCGTCCTTGTCGTAATAGTCGAGGTAGGTATTCAGGGTGGCCTGACTGAGGTTTCTTGTGATCGATTCGAAGGCGATGCGCGCGTCGCGGAATTGTGAGACGCGTTGTTTGGAATTGCGCCAGGTATCCTGGGTGGTGGAGAGCATCTCGGTGGTGAGCACGAGGAGGAGTGAGAGGACGGCGAGTGACACGAGCAATTCGACGAGGCTGAAGCCTTGGGTTGAATTGACTGCTCTGTTTGGGGTGAGGGGCATGAGGGGCATGAGGGGCGCGAATGGTGATCGGGCGCTGGAGCTATGGGGCAACGATTTGGTCGTGGTCCCGGAGCATTTTTACGACGGTGGCGGTGTAGGTCGTAATTTTTCGCCGATATTCTTCGTCTTCGAAATCGAGATTTGCGATGGGGACGTTGGCGACCCGGACGATGACGCGTTTGATGTCGGGATCGGGTTCAGCATCGGCTGGTCCGGAGGGGAGTTTAAAGGCATCTTTATTGTCGGCCTCAGGGATGAGAATTTGGGCAACGAATGCCAAGCGGAAGTCGAAATCGGGGGTCTTGATTCGGGAGTCGTTGGCTTCGGCGAATATTTCGGTACCTTCGTTGTCGAAGTATCGGAGGTCGTCGGTATTTTCGTAGTTGTAATTATCGATGAGCGTCCAATCGGTGAGCATGACTTCGCCGGTGAGTTCCTGGGCGATTCGTGCCTGGACGGAGGTATCGCCGGCGGTTTTCATGGCATTGAGTCCGTGGGGGAGGAGGCCGAGGATGGCGACCAGTCCGACGGCGGTGAGGGCGACGGCAAAGGCGGTTTCGATGACGGTGAAGCCGTGCCGGGGGCATCTTGAGTGAGGGAAGCGTGGGGGGAAATGGTTTGATGATGGGGATAGTGGCATCGTAGGGCTGAGTGTACGGGCGGGGACTTTGGGTCAGGGGGCGAAGCGGCGGTGGCTGAGGATGCGGTATCGGTAGAAGTCGTCGAGGGGTTCGAGATCATTTTGGCGGAAGTAGCGGTAGTCGCGTTCTTGGAAGGCTTGGTCATTGGGATCGATGTAGCGTTCGATCATGGTGGAGCCCCGGTATTCGCTGGTGATGGTATCCCGATCTTCGACGAAGGTATCGGGCGGGGTGGTCGGCGACTTGGTGATGGCCTGAGCTTTGAGGTGGACGTTGAAGGTATTGGATTTGGTGGTGAGATTTTCGATGCGATTGGTGTAGGGCCGTTCGCGGCTATTGTCTCCGGAATGAAGAGAGGAGCCGGTCCAAAAATCGTTGCTTCCTTTTTTCAGTTCCCAACCGGAGCTTGATGGTGAGAGTTCGGCGCCATCGGGGACGAGGTGGATTTCGCACAATTCCGACGGGGATTTGAAGACTTCGCCTTTGCCGAACTTCCCGTAGGTTTGGTCTTCGAATTGTCTGCGTGTTTGTTCGACATCGATGGTCCGCCACCATTCTTTTTTTGCGTTGTCCCAGCCGATGGGGAAGACGCCCTCGCGAGGGTTGCCGTTGCCGATGCCGCCTTCGCGCCGATTGGGCCATCTCTTGGTGATGATGGTATCGGCGAGGGGGAGGGTGGTGAGGCGTTCGCTTTGGAGGACGGCGTGGATACCGGTGGCGCGATTGATATTGGTGAAGGGGAGGATTTGGTAATTGAGATTAATTTTTCCGGCGGTGGAGAAGGGTTCGCTGATGGCATAGGGTTCGACTTTGGGCATCCAGAAGAAGTCGAGGAGGATGTGATCGGGTGGGAGATTGCGACTTGGTTCGTGAGCGGCGCCGAAGTGATCGTTTTGGGGGCGTAGGAGGAGGGTGCGCCAGGGGGTGCTGCGGCCGCCGTCGACACCGGGGGTGCCTTTGATGCCGGTGGGGAGGGAGCCGAACATGCCGGGGCCGGGCATGATGCGATTGGGTGAGAAGTAGGTGGGGCCCGGTGATTCGTTCTCGTTGTAGTTGGTCATGTAGGGGATGGACGCTTCGAAGCGGATGCGGGTATCGCCTTCATCGGGCTTGTTGATGTAGGGGCCGTCGGTGGCGGAAGCGGGGCCATTGTCGAAGTCGAAGGAATTACTAATAAGATCGCTGGCGCGGTCTTCTTCCTGGGAGACGGGCCAATCGGGGTAACCACCGATTTCATAGCGGGCGTTTTGAAGAATGGGTTTATCGGAGTAGGCGAATCCGGGTGATCGGCGGGTGTCTTGGCCGATCATGAGATTGTGGGCATGACGATTTTTCCCGTAGAGTTTGTGTGGCCGGAAGAGGGCGTCATTTTCTTTGATGATCCCGGCCCCGAGAACGTGGCGGTAGTCGCCGTGCCAAGGGACAATGGATTGGATGGTATCTTCGGAGCGAAGGAAGTTGCCGGCGTAGGGTGAGCGGACCTCTTCGTTATCGCGATTGAGAAACGGGCGGATGTTGTTGGTGGCGTGGAGGAGGCGGCCGCCCTTGGAGGCGAGTTCGTCGGTATCTCTCGTTCTTCGGGAGGTCACGTTCGATCCGTAGCAACCTTCGCGATTGAAGCACCACCAATAGGGTGGGGCGGTGGGACGGGCACTGATTCTGTTGGTGTTTCGGTTTATAGTTTGTGGGGTGCCTCGTTTTATCAGGTCGGGAGTTTTAAAGGTGGCATCGGGGAACTCGACTTCGATGCTTTGGAATGCGCCGGTGTATTCGTATGTGGATGAGCCGGGGTTGCGTCCGAGGTAGAATTCGATGCGGATGGGTTTTCCGCTTCCTTGGAAGTCCATGGTATTGGCGTCGGTTTCAATGACGTAGGAAGTGAGGGGGAAGAGGCGATTCCGGCGGGGGCGATTGCGGCGCCACTCGGGGTCTTCCTGAACGCGCACATCCCCATCGGGGCTGGCGGCGCTCCAAGTGTGTTTGCTGCCTCGGAGGAATCCGCGGATGCCGTTTGGGCCGCCCCAGTTGGGGCCATCGCTGAAGTCGCCACCGGCGGCAATTTGGTATCCATCGTGGGAAGCTGGTGCGGGACGGAAGAGTTGTTGGCCTTCCAGAACGAGTTGATCGAGATCGCGCAGGCCGCAATGGACGTCCCCGGCGATTTGGGTCCACCCCATGGAGGGGCAAAAGGTTTCTATGTGGATGCAGGCCTGGACGAGTTTGCGGCCGGAGCGAAGGTGTTTGCCTTCTGGGAGCATGTGATTCCAATTCGCCGGGTTGTCGGCGATTTTCTTTTGTTCCGCCGAGAGCCTGGAGTAGGCGGGGTCACTTTGTGGGTTAGGAGGTATATTCGCGTAGTATTTTTTTCCGTCGTAGTCGATTTCGACGAAGGGATCGTCTGCGCCGGAGACCCAATCGGCGCCTTCCGCGCTACAGATAAACTGAAGGGCGACCTCGGAGAACGTGTGCATTCTGCCCATGCCACGGCTGGTACCGCCCGACCGATTCTCGATATTGATGGGAGTGACCTGGCCGTGACCGGGGTAGTAGTGAACCAGTTCGGCATCGTCGCCTCGGAACTCGTTGCGTCTATTGCTGCGCCCGTCGGTGAAGGTGTAGAACTCGCTTGGTCGATTGGGATAGCCGTGTTCCGGGGCGAGGAGATCGTCGTGGAGGTTGATGCAACGAATGTAGTCGAAGACCTCGGTCATGATTTGGTGGAGTTCGTCATCGCCGTATTTGTCGGCGAGGCTGCCGCCGTAGCCGGGGATACCGAGTTGTCCGAGGTTCCAGAGGTATCCTGCCTGGCGGGAGTCGAAGAGGAGTTGGTTGTCGACGATGTCTTCGTAGTCATTGGTCGGGTGATCGGCGTCGGCGCGTTTGAAGTAGAATGGGGTGCCGCCGACGGTGGCGCAGAAGGCGATGAGTTTGTCGAAGGTGCTGAAGTAGCGGGGGTTGGTTTGGGCGGAGATGGGCCAGACGGCGATGCGGGGGAAGTTGAAGATATTGGTTTCGGGCGCGCGGCTGTGGGTGGTGAGGAAGAAGCGGGCCCGTTCGATGAGTTCGGGGCTCACGAGGGGGTTGCCATTTCGGGGCGGGGGAGTTCCTTCCTCCGGGTCTTCGAAGATCAGTTCGTCGAGCGAAGCGTAGAGCCGGTCGCCATCGGGCTCGACCGCGAGCGCTTCGTATGGAGCGAAGGGTTTGCCGATGGGTGTGTAGTCGGTCACGCGAACCGTGCCGGCTTCGGAGCCGCCGTTGTTGATTCTAGGGACGAGGTCGTAGATGAGTTTTTTTCGATCGACAAGGAGATCGGGAGCGTCGTCGGGTCGGGCCATGTCGTCGATGCCTTTGTAGAGATCCGGGAAGAGGACGGGGCTGAGGGCGACGGTGGCGGGGTGACCGGGGTATCTTTGGAATTCGCCGCGGCTGGGTTGGTAGAGGGCATGGCGAATGTCGACATTGCTACGGGCGATGGGGTAGTGCCAGAAGGTGGGTTCGGAGGCAGTGTTGATGTTCACTTTGCTCGTTTCATCGTCGGCCCAGAACGCGATACGACCGACGATGGGGTTTTCGACCGAGGCGGGTTGGCCGCCTTTTGCGGGGACAAATTTTCCTGACTGATCGAGGGGGCCGACGGAGCCATCCTGGAGGACGTAGAGCCATTCGACGGGCATGGGGATGCGCAGTTCATCGGCCGCGCCATCGGTGATGACGTTGGGATCGACCGTGCCGTCCTGGTAGGTTTGACTGAAGGAGAAGCCTTTGACGGGAGCTTGGCCGTCCATATCGAGTGAGGCGCGGGGGTCGATGATGGGAAAGTAGATGTGTTGGATATCGCCGTCCGTGTTGCGGCGGATCGATGGTTCGTTCAGGTCGGTGTAGTGACCGGGTTTGTTCTTCCAGTCTGCAGGAGGCGCATCTTCGACAAGGACCTGTTCACCTTCATCGGCGTCGATGACCATGTCGCCACTGGAGTAGAGTTTGTAGCCTTTGAAGAAATTTCCCTTGTGGTCGTATTTGCGGATGGCTCCGGGTTGCGAAGCCCAGGCGTAGTAGGGGCTGGAATCGTCGTCGGGGGCGATCGTGGCTTTTTTGAATTGGCTGATGGCGATATTGACCGCGGTTTCGGAGAGTTGGCGGGCGCGGATGCCGTCGGCGTAGGTTTTGGAGGAAGAGAGTTCGATGCGCGCGATCGAGAAGAAGGCGACCACGAGGATGGTGGTGATCGCGAGGACAGCGAGGACGGCGACGAGAGCGACGCCGTGTTGGCTGTGGTGGAGCCGGAGGGGGAAGGGGCGAGAGGTATTTCGTCCGTCAGTCGCGGCATTCATGGGCGCGGTAGGCGGGGGGGAGGTTTGCGAATGGGAGTGTAAACAAAGAAACATGATGGCTTTACAATGGCAATACCATAAACACCGGGATTGGTGGCGGAACGGCAGGTGGTTGGGTGTGAAGGGGTGGGAAAGTCTGGGGATAGTTAAGATTTCTTAAGTTTTTAGTGGCTATATGTTTGAGGCTTGGGTATAACGGGGGGCGCTATGAAGCGTTTTGGGATATTTGTCGGGGTTATTTGTCTGATGGCGGCGGGGTCGGGTTTGGCGGGGGAGGCTGTTTCTTCGGATTCGGCGGCGGCGGCGACGGGGGCGGTGGTGACGCCGGACCCGAGTTGGGCGAATCCGATTTCGGGGCAGGTGGCGGTGGGGTATGACTCGACTTATATGTTTCGCGGGGCGAACCGGGGGGAGAACGCGCCGTGGGGGCAGGTGGATTTATTAACGGTGGCGGGGGAGTTCACGCTGAACGCGGGGGCTTGGTATGTGAATCCGGTGTCGCCGGCGGGTGCGATCTTGGATGATGCGAACGACGAGTTGGATTTGTATTTCAGTGCAACGACCACGATCAGCTTTGTGGATGTGTGGGTGGGGTATACGGCCTATCTGTATCCGGAAGCGGGGCGAGGGGCGACGAATGAAGTGGGGATCGGCTGGCGGTCGGCGATTTACTTTATCGATTTCGGGTTCAGTTATTTTCACGACTTCAATTTGGAGACCAACTACTTCGAATACTTTTTCGGCAAAAACGTGGATTTGAATGAGTGGATGGTTTTCAACGGGGGTTTCGTTTTGGGGAACGAGGGGACGCAGAACTTGCATGGAGTGGTCACGGCGCGGTTGAACGTGGAGTTGACGGATGCGGCGGCGTTGTCGGCGTATATCGCGTATAACTTTGTGGACAAGGGGCGGGAAGAGCTCGGGTTTCAGGACCGGGTGTTTGGCGGGGCGAGCTTGAGTGTGTCGTTTTAGATGAAGGGCTGGGATTGGCGTCGTGGGGTGGTTGATGCATCGTGTAGGATGAGATACATGAAGCGATTTTTTACTTTATTGGCGGCGGGAATGCTTGGCGGCACGGGGCTTGTGGGGGCAGATCAGCCAAACCTGCTGTGGATCGTCGCGGAGGACATGAGCGCGACCCTGGGCTGTTACGGGGATGACTATGCGGTCACGCCGAACATTGACGCCTTGGCGGCGGAGAGCGTGCTTTACACGAACGCCTATGCGACGGCGCCGGTCTGTTCGCCGTCGCGCGCGTGTTTGATCAACGGTTTGAGTGCGGCCGTGCAGGGGACCATGCAGATGCGGTCGGCGATTCCGATTCCGGACGAGATGAAGGGATTTCCGTCATGGTTGCGGGAGAAGGGGTATTACACGACGAACAATGAGAAAACGGATTACAACTCGGCGAATGCGGCAGCGATTATCGACGCGTCGTGGGATGAGAGCAGTGAGACCGCGCATTGGCGTGGGCGAGAGAATGAGGAGGAGCCGTTCTTTGCGATCTTCAACTTGATGACGTCGCATCAATCGCGGTCGATGGTTTGGCCGTATGAGCAATTTGAGGAAGAAGTGAAGAGCAAGGTGTCGCCGGAGGCGGTGCATGATCCGGCGAAGGCGCCGATCCCGCCGTATTACCCGGACACGGAAGTCATTCGCGAGACCTGGGCGCGGAACTATGATTGTGTCACCGCGATGGACGCGGAAGTGGGGGCGATTTTGGCGCAGCTGGAGGAGGATGGGTTAGCTGACAACACGATTGTCTTCTTTTATTCGGATCATGGGACGGGCTTGCCGCGTCACAAGAGGCAGTTGACGGATTCGGGGATGCACGTGCCATTGATCGTGCGGTTTCCGGAGAAGTATCAGGACTGGGCGCCGGGACCTCCGGGGTCGAAGACGGATCGCCTGGTGTGTTTTGAGGATTTTGGGCCGACCGTCATGAGCTTGGCGGGAATTGATGAATTGCCGGCGTATATGGAAGGCGTCGCGTTTTTGGGTCCTTTGAACGGAGCGGAGCGGGAGTATGTGTTTGGGCATCGGGACCGGGTGGATGAGAAGATGGACTTGGCGCGATCGGTGCGGGATGGGCGTTATTTGTATATCCGGAATTACATGCCGCACCTGGGTTGGAATCAGCAAGGGTTCTGGATCGATCAAGGGAAGATTCAGCATGAATTGTATGCCTTGGCCGAGGAGCCGGAGGCGATGTCGGTGGCGCAGCGGCATTTGGCGGGATCGGAGCGGGCGGTGGAGGAGTTGTATGATTGTGAGGCGGACCCGATGAACCTCGTCAATTTGGCGGAGTCGGCAGATCATGCGGATTTGTTGGAGCGGATGCGCGGGGTCTTGGCGGAGCGGTTGGTGTCGTCGCGGGACTTGGGTTTTTTCCCGGAATTGGAGTTGGAGGCGATCGCTGCGGGGGAGGGGACGCCTTATGAGTGGGCGCGGGCGAATGAGGTCGCAGAGTGGCAGGCGCCGAGTATTGAGGCGGCGAGCCAGGTAGGCGGGGATGCGACGGATGTGTTTCGGGTGAACCTGGAGAGTGATGATCCGTCGGTGCGGTATTGGGGGGCGATGGGGTTCACGGCGGCGCCGCAGATGCCATCGGAGATCGTCTCGTTTTTGGAGAGCAAGCTGGATGACGAATCGCCGGCGGTGCGAATTGAGGTGGCGAATGCGTTGGCGCGGCATGGCCATGTGGAGCTAGGGCTGCCGGTGTTAGTGGAGTTATTGGAGGATGAGAATCCAACGGTGGTGTTGTATGCGGCGCGGACGATTGAGTTGTTGGGGGATGATGCGGCGGACGCCCATGGGGCGATGCAGGCCTTGGCGGATCGGGTGGCGGGCGTGGAAGGGGATCCGGCGATGTTTATTCAGTTTACGACCTCGGGGTATTTGAACCGCGTGAAGCCATAAGTGAAGTGAGTGCTATGAAGGGAAAACGAATCAGAAATCAATGGGGGCGTTTTGCCGCCGCTGTGGTGATGGGGTTGCTGTTTTTCGCTGGGGCGACGCCCGGGTTTGGGGCGTTGAAACCGAACATCATCATTATTTTGATCGATGACCTGGGGTATGGGGACATCGGGCCCTATGGGGCGACGAAGCAGAAGACGCCGCATTTGGATCGGATGGCGGCGGAGGGGATGAAGCTGACGACGTTTTGCACGACGGCGCCGGTGTGTTCGCCGTCGCGCGCCTCGATTCAGACAGGGTCGTATTACAAGCGGGTGAACTTTGACAAAGTGATCCTGCCGGACAGCAACATCGGGTTGAACCCGAAGGAGACGACCATTGCGGAAGTGGTAAAGCCGATGGGGTATTCCACGCATTACCTCGGGAAGTGGCACCTGGGGGACCAGAAAGTATTTCTGCCGACGATGCAGGGATACGATTATTATTACGGGCATCCGTATTCGCCGGACATGCCGACCGTTGTGCGCGCGCCGAAGCCGCCGAACCGGGTGAATTTGGGGAAGGGAGACAACCAGGTATTGCCGATTGTGGAGAACACGTGGTTGGCGGAGCAGATCGGTTATATCAATCCGCTGACGAAACGGTATACGGAGATGGCCTTGGATTACATCACCGAGCAGGCGAAAGCGGATCAGAAGTTTTTCCTGTTTTTGTCGCACATGTCGGTGCATGAGCCGGTGAGTCCGGGGGATGACTGGAAGGGGACCTCCGACAATGGGAAGTATGGCGATGCGGTGCAGCAGTTGGACTGGAGCACGGGGGAGATTTTGCAGCGGTTGCGGGATTTGGGGATCGATAAGGATACGCTGGTGTTTTACACCTCGGACAACGGTCCGGCGCCGAGCGGGGCGGGGACGGCGTTTCCGTTGCGGGGCACGAAGCACACGACGTGGGAAGGCGGGGTGCGGGTGAATGCGCTGTTCTGGTGGCCGGGGACGATTCCGGCGGGCGTGGAGTGCAACGCCTTGACGACGATGATGGATTTGCTGCCGACGATCGCGCATTTGACGGGCGGAAAATTGCCGGATGTGAAGTTGGATGGGTATAACATCTGGCCGATCATAAAGGGGGAGAGCACGGAGTCGCCGTATGACGTGTTTTATTATTATCGGCGGTCGGATTTGGTGGCGGTTCGTTCGGGGAAATGGAAGTTCCATATTTTGACGCCGGACAAGAAGCGGAACGTGTTAAACAATCTCGAGGTCGATCCGGCGGAGACGACCGATGTGACGGCGGAGCATCCGGAGGTGGTGAAGCGGTTGCAGGCCTTGGCCCAGTTGGCGCGGGAGGATATGGGGGATGGGAATGAAGGGCCTGGGGTGCGCCCTATTGGGACGATGGAGGGGGCGATGCCGTTTATTATGCCGCATGGGTTGGTGCGGCCGGATGCGCGGCCTCCGGTGGGGGAGTGATGGTCGCATGAGGGCTACCTGACCGTGGAGCAACTAGCCCTAGAGTGCCGATTGGGTGCTATTCGACGGCCCTTGTCCTGATGTCCGAGTTCCAACGAACTCCATCGAATGTGAAGTTGACTAACAAAGATGTTGCATGTGCGTTTTTTAGCTTCTTTTGGTCGGAGTCCCAGAATGTTTCAAAGTTTGAGATTCCAACTGAGATTGGAGCTTTGGGTCTCGGGTCTCTGAAACTGATAAAGAGACCTCCAAAGGGTTTTTGTTTTGCCTTTTGTTGATCGACAAATTCTCTATCTCTCGTGTAAAGAACGCGGCCTGCAGCTTCATTCGGGATCGTATCATATGGGAAGCCCGCGAGGAGCACGGCGACTTTCGATTCTTTGGGATGAGCGGAGCGAGCATCGCCAATGTTTTCAAACGCGAGCCGGATTGCTGCTTCGATAATTTCGTTTTGGTCCTCTAGAGTGATTGCGTTTTGGCGATCGCAGCTGGCTAGAAGTGTGCAAGTCAACATAAGTGCGACTGACCCGCGATTCATGATTCCATTTGGAATGCGCATGAATTTTTTCTTCGCCACGGACTACTCCTCATCCTCCTCCGCCACCTGCACTCTATCCCAGAACGCGAGGAAGAAGACCACGGCGATGACGGCGGCCATGATGGCGGGGAAGAGCCAGAAGGATTTCCATTGGGCCATGGTGTCGGCTAGGAGGGTGGGGTCGATGGACTCGGGCATGTGGATGGAGAACATTTGGGCGAGTTGTTGGAAGAAGCCGAAGTCCTGGGTGCCGCGGGCTTCGGCGATGGCGGCGTCTAGGGGGGCGAAGTTGGTGACGCCGTTGCCCCAGCTGCTGAAGTCGACCGTCATGCCGAAGAGCGAGCCCGGTTGTTGGAACATGATGCTAAAGGCGATGGCGTATCCGATGTAGAGGCCGACGCCCTGGGTGAAGAACACGAGCATGCTCTGGGCCTGGGATCGGACCGTCTTGGGCGCGACCTTGTCGGTATACATGAAGCCGGTGACGAAGAAGAAATCGTAACAGATGCCGTGGAGGGCGACGCCGAGGAAGATCATCCAGGCGACTTGATCGGGGGCGCCGAAGGCGAAGAGCAAATAGCGGGTCACCCAGGCCAGCATGCCGACGAGGATCATCCATTTCACGCCGAGCTTGCGGAAGAAGAAGGGGATCAGGAGCATGAAAAAGATTTCCGACATCTGGCCGATGGTCATCGTCGACGCGGGCTGGAGGAACCCGGTGTTGCCCAGGTAATTGCTCATCGTGCCGTAGTAATAGGCGAGGGGGATGCAGATGAGCATGGAACAGATCATGAACACTGCGAAGGCGGGGCGTTTGAAGAGGCTGAAGGCGTCGACCATGAGGAGGGCGCGGACGTTGACGGGATCGCCTTTGGCGGGTGCGGGGGTGTGCGGGAGAGCGAAGGAGAAGAGGCCGAGTGCGAGGGACGCGGCGCCGGCGAGGTAGAACATTGAGAAGCTGGAAGACCAGCCGAGGATGCCGACGGCGAGGCCGGCGACGATCCATCCGATCGTGCCCCAGACGCGGACCTTGGGGAACGTGAGGCGATCGAGATTTGTGAAGGCGATGGAATTGCCGAGGCCGAGGGTGGGCATGTAGGTGAGCATATTGCCGAGCATGAGGAGCGTGATGAGTCGGCCGGTTTCGGGTCCACGCGCGGCGATGCCGGGGATGAGGAGAAGGAAAACGGCACCGATGAGAAAGAGGATGCCCATGACTTTCTGGGAGGGGAAAAGGCGGTCGGCGATGAGGCCCAAGAAGAGGGGCGCGATCATGGCGCCGAGGGGGGCGGATCCGTATGCGCCGCCGAGGTAGTCGCCGAAGCCGTTGCTGCCCATGCAGAGGCCGAGGGTGGCGAACCATGCTCCCCAGACGAAGAACTGGAGGAACATCATGATGGAGAGTTTTTGCAGATTGTTCATAGGGGGTCGGGGGGTATTTGAAGGGTTTGGGGGGAGTGGGGCAAGGGAATTGGAGGGTTAGGTAGGCAGTCTCGCAGTTACGCAGTTTCGCAGGGGGATGGAAGGGATGCATCGTGGGAGTGCGCCCTCGGCGAGGGCGCGCTACCGGCTTCGCCAGGTGGGAAGGGTTCGTCGTGGGAGGGTGGCGGCTCCTTAGGGATCAGTCGCCCTACGTTGCTTCGCATTGATAAGGCGTTCGCGTTGGGAATGGTCGCGCGGGAGCACGACCCTCCAAAGGGGGAGAGGAAGAGGTCTCTTTGGGGGGGGAAGTTGGCGTTGCGTTGGGTTGGGAAGGGGGGCATGATATGGGGTGATGCGTGGGGTGGTTGTTATTTTGATTTGGGTTTGTTTGGGGGAGGTGGTGTGGGGGCAGGCGGTGATTCGGCAGGAGATTCCGAGCCGGTTTGCGCCGGGGGACCTGATCAAGGAAACGATGGGGGAAGTGTTGTCGCCGGACGGGCGCTTTGTTATCCTGGGGGACAAGGGAGCGATCCTGGTGATCGATACTCCGGACAAAGTGATGGCGGCGGCGGCGGCGATGGAGGCCTTGGACGTGCCGGCACCGAATGTGGCGTTGAATTTGGGGGTCCGGACGGGGGGACAGGCGCGGGTGATGGGGCCGGTGAATGACACGACAGGGATTCCGTATCCGACGCGATACCTTCCGCCGCGGGTGCCGAGCAGCGTGGTGGGGCCGCCGGGTTTTTTTCCGGTATTGCCGGCGCATCCGACGGGCTTTGTGACGCGGAATGTCGGGGACACCATGGAGACCACGCCGACGGTGAATCCGGACGGGAGTATCACGTTAGATATCAATATGGAGAGCACGCAGTTTGAGGGGTTCATGGCTTGCGGCGTGCCAATGCCTATCCAGCCATCGTGACCGTAGTCTTTTAGCCTTGCTGGCTCGTGCGCTTTAGTCATGACGACCCCTAGGTTGGTGGCAAGATTGGGCTGGAG